>CANSTH010000016.1 GCA_947649875.1 uncultured Parvibacter sp.
GCCGCGGGCCTCGCCCGCCGCGCTGCTCTCGTGAGCGGCGCAAGGAATAATATTAGCAGACTCTCAAATCTTTGCAAGAACTTTTTTTAAAAATTTTTGCAGTGGCGAGAATCCGCCTCATGCACAACGTCATTCCAACTCGTTGCGCATCCGCGCTCAAAAGTGCGGGTTAATTACTTTAGTTGCTTGTGACGCAAATTACAAGACCCTATTTCCCGATCACAATATCTTCACTCTCGCTTGCAGTGTCGGAGATTGGGCCGTGTACCATCCGCAGATGTCGGAGGTGCTGGCATGTGGCAAACGATTTGACCCACGACACGCCTGTTCGACCCCCAATGCACTTGCTCGCTATACGCTCGACAGGCCCTGGATGCGAACGTCTCGATACGCCAGAAACGGCATTCGACATGGCACCCTCCCCTAAAAAGCGCGTAGAGCGCCGGCATGGAAGTCGACGCTCTACGCGCTTTACGATATGGAGACAGACCTACACCAAGCGACAGAAGCGGCGCTTCCCTACCTGGAGCACAGCCCCCTCGAGCATGTGCGGCTCAACGTTGTAGGTCTTAGGGGCCAGCGCCTCTCCGTTCACCTTGACGCCTCCCCCGTCGACCAGGCGCCGCGCTTCGCCGGCGGTACCCGCCAGCCCGGCGTCCACCATGAGCTTGGCAAGGTAAACCAGGCCCTCTTCGTTGGGAGTAAGGTCGGCAGCAAACTCGGGAGCATCCTCCGGGATGCCGTGATTCTTGAATACCGTGTCGAAAGCCGCTTCCGCCTCTTGCGCAGCGGCATCATCGTAGTATGCGGTCACAATGTTGCGGGCCAACGCACGCTTCACCTCGTTGGGATGCAACTGATCTGCCGCCAAGCCCTCCTCAATGCGGTCGATGGCCTCTACCGACTCATTGGAGGCGAGGCGGTAGTATTTCACCATCAGTTGGTCGGGGATGGACATGATCTTTCCGAACATATCAGAGGGAGTGTCGGTAAGCCCTACGTAGTTGCCATAGCTCTTCGACATCTTCTTCACTCCGTCGGTGCCCTCCAAAAGCGGCAGGGTAAGGCACACTTGGGGTTCCATGCCCATCTTCTCCATGAGCTCACGACCCGCCAACAGGTTGAACAGCTGATCGGTGCCGCCTAGCTCTACATCGGCCTTGATTACCACCGAGTCGTAAGCTTGCATCACCGGGTACAGAAACTCGTGCAGGCTAATGGATGCGCCGGAAGTGTAGCGGTTGTGGAAGTCATCGCGCTCGAGGATGCGGGCCACAGTGAAGTTAGCGAGAATCTTGAGCAGTTGTTCCATATCCAAGCTGAGAATCCAGTCGGAGTTATAGCGCAGAGTGGTTTTCTCGGGATCAAGTATCTTAAAGGCCTGATCCACATACGTTTGGGCATTGGCCTGAATCTGCTCGCGAGAAAGCTGCGGGCGCGTGGTGTTGCGGCCGGACGGATCGCCGATAAGGGCAGTGCCGTCGCCAATGATAAGGGTTACCTGATGGCCCAAATCCTGGAATTGGCGCAGCTTGCGCAGAGGCACCGCATGGCCGAGATGGATATCAGGAGCAGTGGGATCCACCCCCAGCTTGATGTTGAGGGGATTTCCGCGCTTCAGCTTTTCTAACAGCGCCGCCTCGGGAACAATCTGGGCGGCACCGGAAGCGATGATATGCAATTGTTCTTCAGGTGAGAGCATGGCTTCTCCGGTTCTTCTCGCATGTATGTTTGTGCAGCTAATCTGCGGGTAGCACATCCTGGATGGGCCGGTTCGACAGGTCGGAGCGAGGTCCGGCCAAGCGGAGTAGGGACGAGATCCACTCGGGCGCGAAGCGACCGAGTTAGCTCGCCCCGTACGGAGCGTCGAGCGCAGACCTGTCGAATCGGCCCACCTCAGGAAGAGCTACGGGGGCGATTCTAGCATAACGGGGCTTTCCGCTAGGAAACTCCTCGGTGCAGGTGGCCGCTGGTGGTGTTGGGCATCTTAGCCAGGGAATTGCCGTCCGCTTGCGCAACGTTCAAGGCACGCTTCACCCGGCCCACTGCCTGAGCCGTTTCTTCGCCGTTCATGAGAGTAGAGTCGATGAGGAAGGCGGTAATGCCGGAAGCCAGCAATTGCGGAATGTCGGGAATAATGTCCAACTGCACTGCGTTGTAGAGATGGCTGCGGCCCAATTGGTCGGTGACCACGGGGAACTCGTAACCCTTACGGTCGCGCAGCACATGAGCCCCCTTGCGGCGAGCGCAACCATCGCAGTTCTGGGCACAAGGCCCTTTGGCCATGAGCAGGCAATGCTCGCAAGTCATGACCTCCTGATTGCCGATTACCGTGAGACCCAGTTCGAGTGGGCGAACATCTCCCAGCTGCTTTATCTGGGCAAGGGTAAGCTCGGGGGAAAGCCAGGCGCGAGCGGCGCCGAAGTCGGCTGCCGTCCGGAGCGCCCGGTAGTTGCAAAGCGGCAGATGGGGTCCGACAGAGATGAGAGCATCCGTCTCGCTGGCAGCCTGGAGGGCACTGAGGCTCTCCACAAACAGAGCACTCGAATGGGCTATCACCTCGGCATCGGGGCTAGCGGGATCGGACAGGGCCCCCTCGCGGGAGCCTTCGCAGGCCTCATGGTGCACCACCGGCAACGCCAGAGTGCACTGTTTGGGATAGCCCATCCCTTCCACGGTAGCGCTGACCACGCCCGCCACCTGGGCCGAACCACGACGGTAATTGATGAGGGGAACGATGATTTCGGAGGCACCGGCCCGCTTTGCGGCGCGAGCGCACACAGGGTTGGTGGCCCAAACGGCTATGGTGCACTTTCCCACCTCCTTGCGTTTGGGGGCAGGCTCCTTAATCACCTTGGGTAAACGACGGTCTTCCCAAGGGGCCAGCAGTTGCTGTGAGAGGAGCTCGAGCGCCTGGGCCCTTACATGATGCAGGGTAGAGAAGCCCAGGCCGCAACCTTCTTCCAGTGACAGGCGAAAGCCCGCAATGGCAAACGGGGTTTGGCCCAGACGATCCACGTGGGCATGCACGCTCTCGGCGTCTAGCGGACGCGAGCGGGCCGGCTCCACCACGGGACCCTCCACTACGGCAGTGGCGCTACAAACACCGCCCGATGCCAAACGACCGAGAAGACGCCTCTGGGTAACCGCGAGGCCAGGAGTATCGGGGCTGGCGGGTTGCACGGCTATAGAGACCGGCTGCCCAAGAGCAATGGACACCGCACAGTCGATGGGCACGCGCGGCTGCAAGGGATCGTCCTCGAAAGCGGCGCTCGCGCTGCGCACGCGAAACACGCGATCGCCAACTGCCACGCCAGAGAGCGCCGAAGGGGCGAAGGGGCGAAGAGCCCCATTGTCATCGAAATGGCCTTCGGACAGAGTAAGCGCCTCGTGACCACGACGTGTCCAGAACTCCACCACATCGCCGGGGAAAAGCCGCTTGCTTCCTTTGAGCACCAGTTTCCCGCCTCTGCCGGCGGCCATCTTCCCCACTGGCACACCGCGGTTGTTCGGACGTTGGTAGCTCATTATCTCGTTGCCTCGGCTGCCGGTCATGTAGGCAGTGGTGAAGCCGCGCGAGAACGACTCTGCCAGCTGCTCTTCCTCTTGCGAAGTGGCAGCTCCCGCCCCCGCCCGTGCTGCCTCTCGGTCGAGCAGCTCGCGGTAGGTGGACACCACGCCGTACACGTACTCGGCAGACTTCATGCGCCCTTCGATTTTGAGCGAAGACACACCGGCCGCCACCAATTCGGGCAGGAGGGGCGCCGCGCACAGATCTTTTGGGGAGAGCAGGTGCTCACCGGCCACATCGGCAGCTTTGCCGGTGCTGCAATCGATGAGTTGATAGGGCAAACGGCACGCCTGGGCACACAAGCCCCGATTTGCCGAACGGCCGCCGATCATGGAGGACATGAAGCACTGACCAGAGTAACAGATGCACAGCGCCCCGTGGGCAAACGTCTCCACCTCCATCCCCATCTCGCGAGCAGCCTGAGCAAGAATGGTAATCTCACACAGACTGAGCTCGCGACCAAGCGTCACCCGCTTCGCCCCCAAACGCTGGGCGGCCACCAGACCGTTGAGGTCGAGGGTGTTCATCTGGGTGGAAATGTGCAGGCGCGCCTGGGGAAGAGTTTTCGTCAATTGGGCGGCAAGGCCTATGTCCTGGACGATGAATGCGTCGGCACCCGCCCGCCACGCTTGCCGCGCACATTCCAGGGCGGCCTCCATCTCTTCCGGCAATACCACAATGTTGAGGGCCACGTACACGCGCACCCCCCGCAGATGGGCGTAATCGCAGGCTTCTCCCAGAGAGTCTAGGGTGAAATTGTCTGCGTTGCGACGGGCGTTAAAGGAATCGAGCCCCAAGTAAACAGCATCAGCACCCGCTGCAACAGCGGCATGAAGAGCGATCATATTGCCGGCAGGCGCCAGAAGCTCGACAGGGCTTCCCCCTTCGACGATTGTATATTCCATAGCACTCCTCAGCTTGGCAAGATTGAAAAGAAAAGCGGCCCGGGAAGGCCGCTGGTACCGGTTTTCCCGCCGGCAATTATTACAGGTTCAGAGCATATCGCCAATCAGGGATGCCTCGGAGCTGCGTTTTCCCAGACCAACGGAAACTGTTTCGAAGGGGCTCAGAGAGCACCTGCTTGGCACGGACCCCATAAGAGGCGCGAAGGCAAACCGCGCATCCATTCGACCGCATGCCTGCCCCCCCTATTTATCAGTGCCCAACTCGGTAACCTTCTGATCCCCGTTCTTAAGGGTTTCGATGCCGGTGTTGTAGGCCTTTTGGATCTGGGCAAGGCGCTCATCGTAGGTAGAGTAGTCGAAGGGCTGCTGCTCAGTGGCAGACTGGACTTCAGTATATAGGTCGATGTAGGCGCTCAGGGCGTCTTTCAGGGAGGAACACCCATCGGAGTAGTACTCCTGAATCTCCTTCAGGTCATCCGGAGCCTGCAGCTCGTTGAGCTTGTCGAGCGCAGCGAAAGCGCCGTCCGCCTGGGTGCGCATCGACACCACGTCGTCTCGAGAAACTGCATCCTCGAAGGAATCGAGCTTTGTGCCCAGCTCATCGACGATTTGGTTCACTTGCGCCATGTATTTGCTGTTGGCGTTCGACGTTTCAGCGCTGGTGGGCTGCTGCGGAGCGGCGCACCCCGCCAACGCGAAAACCACTCCGAAGGCCACCATCAGGCATACTGCCAACTTCCAACCGCTTTTTAAGGCCCTTTGCATTCCCGGCCTCCTGTTCGTTAATGCTTTTCCATGCGAGCGGGCAAACCCGCTGCTGTTTACTTTACTCGGCACCCATCAAGGTAATTACCAGGGTAGCGAATCGATGCGCGAACCCTCGGCCACAGACGGCCCGTGTTATCGCACCGTTTCCACCAGATGCCGCCGAACGCATCTCCCGTCTTCATCGCCTGCCTGCCGCACATAGCTCACAGGCGCATGAACCCTACTAGTTTGCCGCCGGGGTCTCGGGGTCGGGCTCTTCGGGCGTCGGATCCACTGGCTGCGGGGGGTCGGGGTCAACTGGTGGCGGATCCACCGGATCTGAGGGTTCAGGGTCTACCGGAGTGGGATCCACCGGCGTTGGATCAACGGGAACCGGCTCTTGAGGCTCTGGCTCGGTGGTTCCATTGGGGTCAACGGGCTCTTGCGGCTCTTGCGGGTCTTGCGGGTCTCCCTCTTCAGGATCTTCCTCATCGCCGGAGCTTTGACCAAAATATCCGCCGATGTGGTACTCGGCATTGTAGTAGTTCTTGTCGTACTCCGGCTTGTTCGCCTTGGGGAAATCCTCCAAGTTGTTGGGATCGAGGACGCTGTTCAGGAAGTTGGCGAACACATCGGCCACCTTCCATCCGTCGGGCATGCGCTCGGCATCCACGTAATCGCTCCGATCGCCCATCCAAATGGCAACCGAGTACTGGGGGGTGATGCCGCAGAACCATACATCGGCGTACTCGTCGGTTGTGCCCGTCTTGCCGGCGGCAACCTGCCCCGACTCAAGGCGAGCGGCCCGGCCGGTGCCATCGCTTGCGGTGATGACGCCTTTCATAACCTCAACAGTTGCCGCGGCCACCTCAGACGATATAACGCGCTCTCCCTCGGGATTAGTGTTATCGACGATGGTGTTGCCCTTGCTGTCCACAATGCGCTCAATGCATTCGGGATCGTAGTGGATGCCGCCGTTCGCCAAAGTGGCATAGGCATCAGCCATCTCCAGCGGGGTCACCGAAGAGGTGCCAAGCGTAATGGAGCCAGTTTCCGTAAGGGTGGACTCTATGCCCAAGCGGTAAGCCATATCGGCTACCTTCATGGGATGGATGGCCATGCACAAACGGGCGAAGGCAGTGTTGGAAGACACATGGAAGGCACTGGCGATAGAGCGCGTGCCATAATCGATGTTGCCGTAGTTGTGCAGCTTCCATCCAGGGAACTCAACCTCACGGCCTGCATCCACCAGAAGCTCCGGATCGATGCCCTCCTCAATGGCTGCCGCCAATGTAAAGGTCTTGAAGCTGGACCCCGCCTGGCGCCCTGTGCCACCGGTGCCGGTAGCCATGTTCACCTGGGTTTGCTGGAAGTCCTTACCGCCCACCATGGCGCGAATGAACCCGTTGTCAGGGTCTATCGCCACCATTGATACCTCGAAGGGCTCCCCTATCTCGGACTCTTTTTCGTGGGCTGCCGCCTCGGCTGCCTTCTGCACGTCTACATCCAGCGTGGTGTAAACCGACAGACCGCCTTTGAAAATCTCATCGCGCGAGTAGGCGTACTTGCCAGAGGCGCTGGTCAGCTGATCGCGCACGTAGGCGGTAAAGTAATCGTAAGCCAGAATGCCATTCTGAGACTGCTCGTGAACGTTCAGCACAATGGGCTCTTGTTTGGCGGCATCTGCCTCTTCGCGAGAGATGACGCCATTGGACACCATGCGCTCCAGCACCACGTTGCGGCGCTTAGTGCACTGATCCATGTTGTCAATGGGGTTGTTGTAGGTGGGCGACTGCGGAATACCGATGAGCGTTGCCGCCTCAACCAAGGTGAGGTCCTTCGCCGACTTCGAGAAATAGCGCTGCGAGGCCGCTTCAATGCCGTAAGCGCCGGACCCATAGTTAATGGTATTCAGGTACATCAGGAGAATTTCGTCCTTGGTGTACTTCTCCTCCAGCTTCATGGAGATATAGGCCTCACGCACCTTGCGAGCCAACGTGATGTCGTTCATCTCATCACTCAAAATGGTATTGCGCACGAATTGTTGGGTAATGGTGGAGGCACCTTCCAGCTGCCCTCCCATGATGTTGTTCACCAGAGCGCGGGCAATACCCCAAAGATCCACGCCTCCATGGCTGTAGAAGCGCTCGTCCTCGGTGGCAACCGTGCCCTTCAGAACGTAATCGCTTATCTGATCGATAGCCACCGGCTCGCGGAACTCCAACTGAAACTCCGCCAGCACCGTGGTGCCATCGCTGGCGTACACCACCGTGGGCAACGATGCGTTGTAGGCATCGGCATCGGCATAGTCGGGAAGATCCTCCAACCACGTGTTCATGACGGAAATGGCGCCGAAAGCCAGCGCCGCAATAAGGGCCACGATGATGGTGACCACCATCAAGAAGCCCGTTTTCTTTTGACTGATCGTTGTGCCGGGGCGGCCTTTCATAGCCCGAGAACCCATGATCACCTCCACATAGTGTTTTTCAGGCTGACATTCTACCATCGAACACAAGTGCGCATAGGTTCTCTACGATTACGCGATAAAACCCCGACAAGGAGGTTACGGGCCCAATGGGAACACCATGGAATGCGCATGGACACCGCCTGGCGCCTCGCCGCGGTAGAGTCGGGCAGACGACGAAACATCCTGGATGGGCCGGTTCGGCAGGTCGGAGCGAGGTCCGACCGAGTGGGCTCCGACAGAGCGGAGCGTCGAGCGCAGGCCTGTCGAACCGGCCCACCTCCGGGAGAGTGCCAAAACGTGGGACCTAGAGGTAGGCGCGGTCCTTCTCCAGCTGGGCCTTCACTTCGGTCATTTGAACGCGCACTGCCTCATGGCCGGTGCCGCCGTAGATGGTGCGGGCTGCAACGATGGCGGGCAGATCCAGGCATTCAACGATGTCGGCCTCGAAAAGCGGGCTCTCGTTTTGGAAGTCCTGCAGAGTGAGGTCCTCCAAACCGCAGCCACGCTTGTCGCAAAGCAGCACCAGATGCCCCACCGCCTCGTGGGCCTGACGGAAAGGCATCCCCTTCTTCGCCAGATAGTCGGCAACATCGGTGGCGGCCATGTAGCCCTTCTTCGCCTGAGCCATCATGGCATCGGCATTCACCGTCATGGCAGCCACCATGCCGGCGGCGCATACATAGCAGTCCTCCAGGGTGTCGGCAGCGTCCATGGCCCCCTCTTTGTCTTCCTGCAAGTCCTTGTTATAGGCCAGCGGCAGCGACTTCAAAGTCATCATGAGCGCCATGAGATCGCCCACCACGCGGCCGGACTTGCCGCGAATGAGCTCGGCGAAGTCGGAGTTCTTCTTCTGCGGCATGATGGAAGAGCCGGTGGAGTAGCTGTCGGCCATCGTGACGAAGCCGAACTCGGCAGAAGACCACAGGATGAGCTCTTCGCACAAACGCGAGAGGTGCAGGCACGAAACGCTGCAGGCATAAATGAGGTCAAGCAGGAAATCGCGGTCGGACACAGCGTCCAGCGAGTTGGAGATGGGATGCGAGAACCCCAGCGCCTCGGTAGTGGCAAAGCGGTCGAGCGGATAAGTGGTGCCGGCAAGTGCCGCCGAACCCAACGGGTTGGCATCGGCAGCGCGATAGGCCGCTTGCAGCCGCTCGAAATCACGGGCGAACATCCAGGTGTAGGCAAGCATGTGATGGGAGAACAGCACCGGCTGGGCGTGCTGGAGATGGGTGTATCCAGGCAGTATGACGTTGAAATTCTCCTGCGCCTTCTGCACCAGCGCCTCCCGCAACGCCACGTTTGCCGCCATCAGCTGCTTCGCCCGCTTCTTCATGTACAGGCGCGTGTCGGTGGCCACCTGGTCGTTGCGGCTGCGGCCGGTGTGCAGCCGCTTGCCGGCACTGCCGATGCGCTGCGTAAGAGCACTCTCGATGGACATGTGGATGTCCTCGTTGTTGATGTCGAAAGGGAACTCCCCCGTCTCGATCTCTGTGGAGATGGCCTCGAGCCCTCCTTTGATGGCAGCAGCATCTTCCGCCGAGATGACCCCTTGCTTGGCCAGCATGGCGCTGTGGGCAATAGAGCCCGCAATGTCCTCGGCGTACATCCTCTTGTCCACCGGAAGCGACGCCCCAAAGCGCTGGGTGAACTCGTCCACCCCTTCCTCGAAGCGTCCCGACCAAAGCGCCATTTCTCGTCCTTTCTAAATGGCGAGCACTTCCGAGTTATTGAGTGCTCGCTTGTCATAAGATTCAATATATCCTACACGAAAGGATATGTTTTCTAGCACCATTCTACGCTGACATAGGCGTGCGGCGGGATGGTGGAGCGGAGGTCTAAGCCCGAGGAGGGAGGAGATCCACTCGCCCGCAGGGCGAGTTAGCTCTGACCGACGAAGCGTCGGAGCGGAGCCATCCCGCTGCACGCCGTTCCCGACGGGTATCAGGAATATCGGATGTTTTAGACCAGCTGAGCGTCCGCTTCTTTTAGAACGCCTTCGGCTTCTTCCACCAGGCCATCGCCCAGATGCTCGTTGGTGGCATCCACTGCGGCGAAGGAATCCATGCGGGCACCCATCGACAGGCGGTTTTCCGCCCAAACCTTACAGGGCAGGGCGTGCAGATCGATGAATCCCTTGGCAGCCTGATGATCAAATTGGTCATCAGCGGCATAAGTAGCCAGCTCGTAGGCGTACAGCGAGAAGTCGCTCTTGCGGCCCACCACCGTGCAGCTGCCCTTGTAGAACTTCAGCTTGACGGTGCCGCTCAGGCATTGCTGGGTGTTGGCCAGGAACGCGTCCAGCGCCTCTTTGAGCGGGCTGAACCACAGGCCGTTGTACACGCACTCGGCCCAAGACTGCTCGATGCCCAGCTTGTAGTGGAGAACGCTGCGCTCCAGACACAAATCCTCCAGCGCCTTGTGGGCCATGATGAGCGCCAGCGCGCCGGGGGCCTCATAGCACTCGCGGCTCTTAACGCCCACCAGGCGGTTCTCGATCATGTCGATGCGGCCGTAGCCGTTCTTGCCAGCAATGTCGTTCATGGCGTAGACGATGTCCAGATAGCTCATGGGCTTGCCATCGAGCGCCACCGGAATGCCCGTCTGGAACTGCACGTCCACGTATGTGGGCTGGTCGGGGGCCTCCATCGGGTCTACCGTCATGGTGTAGATGTCGGCAGGAGGCTCTGCCCAAGGATCTTCCAGCACACCGCACTCGATGGCGCGCCCCCACAGGTTGTCATCAATGGAATAGGGCGAGGCGTTGGTGGTGGGCACCTGGATGCCATGAGCGGCGGCCCACTCCATCTCCTCCTCGCGGGACTTCAAATCCCAGTCGCGCACCGGGGCGATGATTTCCAGCGTGGGGTCCAGCATGGTGATGGAAGATTCGAAGCGCACCTGGTCGTTGCCCTTGCCGGTGCAGCCGTGGGCAATGTACTTGGCGCCGTACTGGTGAGCGATCTGCACCAGATGCTTACAGATGAGCGGACGTGAAAGGGCGCTCACCAGCGGGTACTTGTTCTCATACATGGCATTGGCGGCCAGAGCGCAGGAGAGGTACTCGTCAGCGAAGGCCTCGCGCATGTCCACCACATGGCAGGCGATGGCGCCGGTGTTCAGGGCGCGCTGCTTGATGAGCTCGAGCCCCTCGTGGTCTTGCCCCACTTCGCCCACCACGGCGATGACGTCCAGGTTGTACTTGTCCTGCAGCCACGTGATGCACACCGAGGTGTCGAGACCGCCGGAATAAGCCAGAACTACTTTTTCCTTAGGGGTGTTTTGCGTTTCCATTTCTCTTTCCTTTCAAACGCATGCGGGTTTGGCGCTCGAAGGCACACAACAAGACATGGAGACGAAGTTCTTTGGTAAGAGGGGCAACGCACCAAACTGCTGCATGCTAAGAAAGCCGGAATTCCCCTGCGGGCCGAGCAACCCGCATAGCTCAAGCGCCGAAGCGGCGCTTACCAGGGAAGGGCTTCAACCAAGGCGGAATTTAACGTCGTCGCGCTTGGTTGGCCGCAACAGCTCGTCGGCCAGCGGCAGCAGAAACACGAACGCCAAACCGGCGCGCAACAAGAGCGAGGCCAGCGGCCCTGTTCATTTCGTATGCGCTCTCGTTGGTCAAAACAAGCTCCTTGCGTTCGGTTGGCGGTATAGTAGCCCTCTTTTGTTTCGATGGGGTGAAATTGTCAAAGAAAATTCCCCGAACGGCGGCGGGCGGCGCCGTAAACGATGGAAACGGACCTCGGCAGGCAGCAAAAAGGCGGCCCGAAGACCGCCTTAGAATGAGACACGATATGCCCAAGCGCTACGTTAGTCTGCGACTTCCACCAGTTCGAGGGCGAAGTTCAGCGGCTTGCCCGCCAGCGGATGGTTCATGTCGAAGGTGGCCACGCCGCCTTCGATCTTAGTGACCACAACCGGAATGGGCTGACCGCCCGGCCCTTGCATGTAGATCTGCTGGCCTACCGGCAGCTGATCGGCATTGGGGATGGCGGAAAGCGGCACTTCCTGCACCATGGCCTCGTTGTACTCGCCATAGGCATCGGCAGGCTCGATGTGAATGTCGCGCTTCTCCCCCACCGTCATCTCTTTAACTGCTTCGTCGAAGCCAGGGATAACCTGACCGGCACCGCACACGAATTCGATGGGCTCACCGCGATCGACCGAGGAGTCGAACTGGCTGCCATCGTCGAGCGTGCCCACGTAATGGATCTTTACCTTCTTGCCGTCATTGCTCATTGCGGATTTCCTTTCGAAAGGGGTGAACATGAGTTCAGCCACCCCAGTATAGGGGAAGGGAAAAGCGAACGGCCCGAGGGAACCCCCACCCGTGTCAATCCGTCACCCAGCGTCCACAACCATGTTCCGCCGTTCGTCGGAACGGCGGAACAAATTAATTCGCGTACATTGTTGCGTAGGGACGGCTGGAGGCGGGGCGGAGAGCCCAGAAGCCGGCGCCGGTTTCGTCTATCGGCTGTTCCAGGTCGTCGGCGAAGTAGCGGTTGTAGGCCTCCAAGAGCGGCCGGAGTACCGCCAGCCCTTCTTCGTCCACCGGCTCGCATACCAGCCCGTCGGCCACCAATCGCTCATCGGGGCGCTGGGCCAAAAACATCACGCCACCATGCATGCCGGTGGCCAGGTACTCCCCCGCCGTGCCCATAAGCACGATGATACCGCCGGCCATGTACTCGCCCAAGAAGCTGCCGGCATCGCCGCCGACAACGATGGCAGGCACCTTCTGCTGGTACTGCTTCATGTTTATGCCCACGCGCCACCCACAATCATCGCGCACGAAAATGCGGCCGCCGCGCATGGCGTATCCGGCTGCATCGCCGCACCGGCCGTGGACGACCACTTCGCCACCGTTCATGGTGTTGCCAATCTGGTCCTGGGCGTTACCGAACACCTCGATGGAGCCGCCGTCCATGTAGCAGGCCATATCGTTGCCGGGAGTGCCGAATATCTCCAACCGTTTGCC
Organism: uncultured Parvibacter sp.; assembly: GCA_947649875.1. Taxonomy (GTDB): domain Bacteria; phylum Actinomycetota; class Coriobacteriia; order Coriobacteriales; family Eggerthellaceae; genus Parvibacter. The sequence goes on from CANSTH010000016.1 coordinate 12,675, forward strand.
AGTGGGCATGGCACAGCCCAAATAGCGCTGGGCGAACACCTCTTCCAGCTGCACCGTGTCGGATTCAGCGAGGGCAGCGCGCACCATCTCGTTGGCTTCCTTGAAATGGGTGGTACCCAGATATACCTTCTTCGTTTCGGGGGTCGCCATGCTAGCAGCCCTCCTTCCAGCCCCGCCGGTCACGATCGGCGGGATAGAACTTGTGCAGCCGCGCCCAACGCAGGGCCGGCGGGAAATCGAGGTTCTCGGGAGCGGCAGAGAATATTGCCGGATCCAGCTGATCCACCGGAATGGCGTTCTCGATAATGGCGGTGTAGATGCCTCCGCAGGCAGGGCGGTTGAGCAGGATGTAACCTACCAGCAGGCCATCGCGGAACACGAATTTCACGTATGAGTCGCCATCCACCTCGGTCACTGCGGTGAAGCTGCCGTCCTCGGGCGGGTTGATGCAGCCGGCGGTGAGCAGCGAGATGTCGAAGAAATCCACTGCGTTCACGGCGAACGCGCTCTCGTAGCTGGGTGCCTCGGCCGCACCGGCCATGGAAGCCCCTGCCACCGCGCCTTGGGCCATCGCCACCGGCCACAGGGCCAGCGGGCGCTTCGAACCATCGATGGCGTCGGTCACCTGCACCAGGTCGCCGGCGGCCCACACGTCCGGAAGGCTTGTGCGCAATTGCGAGTCGCACACAAGGCCACGCCCCTGAACGGCGCCGGCATCTACCGCCAACGCGGAGTTCGGACGCACCCCCACCGCCGCCACGATGAAATCGCAAGGCAGAAGTTCGTCGGTAGTGAGCAGGCAGGCCGTCGCGCACCCCTCCTCTACCACTACCTTTTGAGCCGTGATGCCGGGCAGGCAGGTGATGCCGCGCTGGGCCAGCTGCTGCCGCAGCACATCTGCGCCTTCTTGGTCGAGGACGGCGGGCAGGATGCGGGGAGCCATCTCCAACACCACCACTTCGTCCACATAGCCGCACAGCGCCTCGGCCGCTTTCAGCCCAATTAGGCCGGCGCCGATGACCACGCAACGGGAAGGGCGCCCCTCGACAGCGGCCAGGGCAGCGGCCTCGCGGGCCGCCTCTTGGGCTGCAAGGGCATGATCCAGCGTGAGGAACGGAAACACGTTGGAGGCTTCGGCCAAGCCCTCGATGGGAGGCACGAAGGGCACGCTGCCGGCAGCCAAGAGACAGCGGCCGTACTCCACCGCTTCGCCGCCTGCCAAAAGGGCACGGTGCTCTTCCGGCAACAGTTGCACCACTTCGAAATCGGGCCCCAACATCCGCTGCAGGCGATTCTCCTCGTAGTACTCTTCCGGCTTCAGCCATATCTCGTCGAGGGTGGTCTTTCCCTCTAGCAAGTAAGAGATAAGGGGGCGGCCGTAGGCCGAATAGGGCTCACGGCTCACGATGAGCACCGAGCCTTCGCAATCGGTTTTGCGTATGGCCTCTGCGGCGGAGAGTCCGGCGGCAGAGTTGCCGATAATCAGGTAATCCGTGGTAATGGCCATGTTAGTTCCCCTCGCTTTCCACGTAGATTAGGGCGCGGTTGGGGCACGCCGCCACACAGCTGGGGCTGCCGGGCACACCCAGCTCATCCCCGCACAGATCGCACTTGAAGGCGATGGGGTGCGTGGGCCCCTCCTCGATAGTCACGGCGCCGAAGGGGCACATGGACACGCAGGTGCGACAGCCCACGCACTTCTCCGGATTGGAAGTGACCACACCGGTTTCGGGGTTGCGGGTCATGGCGCCGGAAATGCACCCCTCCACGCACTTGGCAGTGGGGCAATGACGGCAGTTGATGGCAATGGAGAGGGTTCGGTTGCCTTCCACCCGCACGCGGTTGCGCGGCTTGGGCTGCTCGTAGAGGAAGGCCTTCACCGGGTCTTTGCTTTTGGAGTGGAAAACCTTGCAGGCCACTTCGCAGCGCTTGCAGTCGATGCACCACTCTTCCAGGGCATAGATTCGCTTCACATCGATCACTCTCCCGCGTACTTAACGCCGAGGATTTCCAGTTCCTTCTCGTTGAGCCCCACACCGCGCAGCATCAGGCGGTTGCCCCGCAAGCTGTCAACGGCGTTGATGCCCATGCCGCCCATCATCTCCTTGATCTCGTGGGTCCAGCCGTGCACCAGGTTCACCACCCGTTCGGCGGCAATCTCGGGGTTAAGGCGACGCACCAAATCGGAACGCTGGGTGGCGATGCCCCAATTGCACTTGCCCGACGAGCAGTCCTGGCACTGGTGGCAACCAAGCGCAATAAGCGGCGCACTGGCGCAGTAGACCGCATCAGCGCCAAGGGCTATGGCCCGCACGATATCGGCGGAGCTGCGGATGGAACCGGCCGCCACCAAGCTCACAGTGGAGCGGATGGACTCGTCGCGCAGCCGCTGATCGACTGCAGCCAGGGCCAGCTCGATGGGGATGCCCACGTTGTCGCGGATGCGCTTGGGGGCGGCACCGGTACCCCCGCGGAAACCGTCGATGACGATGATGTCGGCGCCAGCACGGGCCATGCCGCTGGCGATGGCGGCAACGTTGTGCACGGCGGCCACCTTCACCGCCACCGGCTTGGAGTAACCGGTGGCCTCCTTCAGCGAGAACACCAGCTGGCGCAGGTCCTCGATGGAATAGATGTCGTGGTGGGGGGCGGGTGAGATGGCATCGGTGCCCTGCGGGATCATACGGGTGCGGGACACCTCTTCGCTGATCTTCTCACCGGGCAAATGGCCGCCGATACCGGGCTTGGCCCCCTGTCCTATCTTGATCTCGATGGCACCCGCCGCCCCCAGGTAGTGGGGATCGACACCAAAGCGACCGGAGGCCACCTGCACGATGGCACAATCGGCATAGCGTTCCAGGTCGCGGTGCAGGCCACCTTCGCCAGTGTTGAAGAAGGTGCCCAGTTCCCGTGCCGCCATGGCCAGGGCCTTTTGGGCGTTCAGCGAAATGGACCCGAAGCTCATGGCCGAGAACATGAGGGGCACGTCCAGGCGGATTTGCGGCGGCAGGGGCGCCGAAAGCTTCTCGTCCCGCTCGTTCACCTTCAGTATCTCGGGGCGAGAGCCCAAAAACACCCGGGTTTCCATGGGCTCGCGCAGCGGGTCGATGGAGGGGTTGGTCACCTGGCTGGCGTTCAGCAGCAGGTGGTCCCAATAGATGGGATAGGGCTTGGGATTGCCCATGGAGCTGAGCAGCACCGCGCCAGTTTGCGCCTGCTTGGCGATATCCTGCATGGTTTCCAGCGTCCAGTTGGAAGAACCGCTGTCCACCTGCGGCCAGCGAGTAATGGCAAGCGCTTGGGTAGGGCACATCACCACGCAGCGCTGGCAGTTCACGCAGGCGGCGTTGTTGGCGGTCACCCGCCCCAGCTCCTCATCCACATGGTGCACCTCGTTGGAGCAAGAGCGCTCGCACACGCCGCACTGGATGCACAGGTCCTTGTCGCGCATCACGCGATAGCGGGGAAGCACATAATCAAGCATGAGCGCGCTCCTTCCTGCGGGGATGAACCTCTACCTCGTGACGGAAGGGCTTTTCGCGGGCGGGGCAGTTCTCTGCCGACTCCCGCGCCTTGGCCGCCACCACCGAGTCCAGCTGTACCACAAAGGGCTGGCCGCCCTCGATGGAGCGCACGTTCTCGGCATCGGGGCACACAATCTCGATGGCCGCCTGCTCGCTGGCCAGATATACCATGGGACCCTTCTCCGCCGCCATGAGCGCACGCAGCTTCAACCGGTCGTTCAAGGCCAGCAGGCCCTCATCGGAACCGATGATGATGGAGAAGGGGCCGTTTACCAGGGCCGACGAGTATACCGTGCGCAGCGCCGTTTGGTATGCCGCCTCTTCGGGGGGCATGCGGTCGATGTCCTCCCACGAGGGCGCCGCCATGATATGGGCGGCAGTTTCCTGCGAAAACCCGTGACGGCGCGCCAGCAAGTCGAACAGGTAGGTGATAACCTCGGTGTCGGTCTGCAGTTCGCAGTCGTAGCCGAACTGCTCTACGTAACGGCGGTTGGCATCGTAGCTGGAAATCTCGCCGTTGTGCACCACCGACCAGTTGAGAAGCGTGAACGGATGCGCCCCGCCCCACCAGCCGGGAGTGTTGGTGGGAAAACGGCCATGGGCAGTCCAGGCCCAGGCGTCGTAGTCTTGAATGCGGTAGAACTCGCCGATGTCCTCGGGATAGCCCACCCCCTTGAAGGCGCCCATGTTCTTCCCGGAAGAGGCCACGAACGCGCCATCGATCTTGCCGTTGATGTGGAACACGTGCTGCATGGTATATTCCGCCTCGTCCAATCCAGAGTTGGCCAGCCGCATGGGATGGGGCGCCACGAAATAGCGCCAGATGTCCGGCGGGTTCTTGATGGCCGCCACCGGCTCGGTGGGGATGCGCTCCTGCTTCTCGCTCATGAAGTACTTGTCCAGGTAGGCCTCGGTTTCCGCCCGGGCCTCGCGGCTCTCGTACATGATGTGGAACGCGTAGAGCTCTTTGTATTCCGGATAGATGCCGTAGGCAGCGAACCCGCCGCCCAGCCCGTTGGAGCGGTCGTGCATGAGGGCAATGGACTTCAGGATGTCGCCGCCATCGTGACGGCCTCCTGTGCGGTCCATAATGGCCGCGATGGCGCAACCAGACGGGATGCGCACCTGCCCTTCCCGCGGCCCCTTCGTCTCTAGCATGGGATGACTCCCCTCGTTTTCGCAAATCTTTCGCCTTGGGAGTTTTCGCAAACTCCGAACCATGACCATCCTACGAACCCATTGTTTCGGGCACGTAAAGGGTAGGTAAAAGAAGGAAGACCGGACATGCCGGTCTTCCTTGCAAAGCATATAGAACGAGGGTCGGTTACTTCCCTTCTGCGCGGGAGGCTTGGTAGGCCTCGATAAGCTTCTTGGTCACGTCGTGGGGCGCCTCTTCGTAGCCTTCCACATCGATGGTATATGAGCCAGAGCCGCGAGTGAGGGAGCGCAGGTCCTTGGTGTAGGTAATCACCTCGGCATAGGGCACGCGGATGCGGATGATGGTCTCGCCGGCGTCATTGGAGTCGGTGCCCACGATGCGGCCGCGGCGAGTGGAGATGTCGCCCATCACGGTGCCGGCATACTCCTCCCCCACCGTAACGTCCATGGAGGCCATGGGCTCCAGGATTACCGGGTTGGCCTTCTCGCAAGCAGCGCGGAAGCCGATGCGGGCAGCGGTCTTGAAGGCCATCTCGTTGGAGTCTACCGGGTGGTAGGAGCCGTCGAACACGGCGCACTTGATGTCCACCATGGGATACCCGGCCAAGAAGCCCTCGCGCATGGCCTCTTGCACGCCCTTGTCCACTGCGGGGATGAGGCCGCCGGGAATGGCACCGCCCTTGATCTCGTCCACGAACTCGTAGCCGCCGCCCGGCAGCGGCTCGAGGCGCAGCCAGCAGTCACCGAACTGGCCAGCGCCGCCGGTCTGCTTCTTGTGGCGCCCTTGGGCCTCGGCGGTTTTGCGGATGGTCTCGCGATAGGGCACGCGCACTGGCACCAGCCGCGCCTCCACGCCCGTCTGCTCCTTCAGGCGATTCATCAGCATATCCACCTGGGTATCGCCCATGGCAGTGAGGATGGTCTGATGGGTGTCCTCGTTGCGGGAGATGCGGATGGTGGGATCGGCCTCGGCGCTGCGGGCCAGGAAGGTACCCAGCTTGTCCTCGTCCTTCTTGTTCACCGCTTCAACCGCCACCGGGTACAGCGGCTCGGGCAGCTCCAGCGGCTCCACGGCGATTTCGCCAGTTTGGGAGAGGGTGTCGCCCGCTTTGGCCTCCGCCAGCTTCGGCACCACGATGATGTCGCCCGCCTTGGCGCTCTTCACATCCATGGGCTCTTTGCCCATCATCACGTACAAGCGGCCCAGGCGCTCCTTCTTGCCGGTGCGGGCGTTGATGAGTTCCATGCCCGGCTCAAGCACGCCGGCCAGCACCTTCAGGAAGCTCAGGCGACCGACGAAGGGGTCGGTGATGGACTTGAACACAAAGGCGGCAGGGCGCTTGGTCTCATCGATGGCAATGGTGTCGCCGCCGGCCATCTGGTAACGGCCGTGGGAACGGGGATGCGGGAAGTAGGTGGCGATGTCCTCCATGAGGTTCTGCACGCCCTGCATGATGATGGTGGAGCCCACGAACACCGGGATGAAGATCTCCTGGGCAATGGCCTTGTCCAAGAGGCCCTCCAGCTCTTCCTGGGTGATAGGCTCGCCCTCCAGGTACTTCATCATCAGCTCGTCATCGGCTTCCGCCACCAAGTCGCACAGCTTCTCGCGGGCGGCGTCCGCCATTTCCTGATAGGGGGCGGGAATGTCCACCACCACTTCGGAGCCCACGTTCTTGTCGTAGTAGTGGGCCTTCATGCGGATGACGTCGATAACGCCCTCGAAGTTCTCCGCCACGCCCATGGGGATGGTAACCGGAGCCAGGCGCGACCCGAAGCGGGCATGCAGCGTGGCCATGGAGGCATCCCAGTTGGCGTTCTCGCGGTCGATGTGATTGATGTACACGGCACGGGACAAGCGCATCTTCTCGGCTTCGCGCCACAGCTTGGTGGTCATGACCTGCGGCCCGGCAACGGCGTCAACCACAAACATGGCCATCTCGGCCGATTGCATGGTGGTCAGCGTGTCGCCGATGAAGTCGGGGTGCCCCGAGGTATCCAGCACGTTGATCTTGTAGTCTTTGTAGGGAATGGGGGCGATGGAGGTGCTGATGGTGAACTTGCGCTTGATCTCTTCAGGGTCGTAGTCCATGTAGGACTTCCCGTCGTGGGTGGTGCCCATGCGCGGCGTCTTGCCGGAAACGAACAGCATGGCTTCCGCCAGCGATGTCTTCCCGGCGCCGTCTTGGCCCACCAGCACGATGTTCCTCACGTGTTCGGTAGCAGGAGCTGCCATAATGACCACCAACTTTCCTGTACGCGGCCGGCCGCCCTTTCATCTGTCGTCCGGCCCGTCAAGCGCATGCGCCTGACCCCTCGGATACGCCTTCGCCCAAAGCGAAGCATCTGGGTAAAGTTTACCGTATTGAGGGCGCTTGCCCCCGCTGGGGAGCGAAGAAAGTTGCGCTCTTTTGAAGGCAACCCCCCTTTGTGCAATTGCATTTTTTAAGCCGGGCCGCTTTGGACGATCTTCCAAACATTGCGCTGTAGATGGGTCGTAACCTTCCCATCAGTTGCAACGAACCCGAAACCCATGCGAATCCATAAGACCCGCATAGGGCCAGGGGCTTCGAAAGCCCCGGCCCCATGCCCAAACGACAAGGAGACCACCATGTTCAAGGACATAGCTTTCAACGATTCCGCCGAAGCCACCTATTGCGAGAAACTGGCCAAGCACTTCTCTTCCATGGGCATCTCGCCCAAAGCTTCCGAGGCCGCCGTAGCTTCGCTGGTGACCAAGAACGCTGTGCCGGATTTCATCCCCTGCGCCGCCACTCCCTCGATGTTCGGCATCGCGAAGCCCGCAACAGCAGCAGCCTCCCCTATCCCCTTCGAAGGCGACTTGGCGCTGCAGGCGTAAACGGCCACGAGCCCGAACAAAGAACAGTCCGATGTCCCAGATCAACACAGCTACTAATCGATTGCTCCTCAGATAAAGAGGCACCGGGGGACTGCCCTCGGCACTTGGAGGTGGCTCATCCGGCAACTGAAGATCATTCGCTACGAGCAAAGGCGAAATTAATCCACAGAAAACGCACGGCAGGGACAAGGAGCCTGAGCCCAGGTCGGCAAACCGCGATTTGTCGACCCGGGCGACGAAGTCAGCGAACTGCTGCTGGAGCTCAATTGGGGGCACAGGAATGATCCTATCGGCGAGATCTCTCAATGAGAGGTATTTCACAGTAGTGCCACTACAATTCTCGTTTAAATCAGCAAGAAAAGCTTGATTAGCGAAGAGCTCGACAATCCATGTCGCCAAGGGGCTGTCCACTGTCTGTGACAACCAGGTTATCATTCCATCTTGGAAATAGAACTTATCCTCTTCTTTGATGACATAACATTTTCCAAGCGTTCCGCGTGCAGTTACCAAAACATCATTTGCGATTGGAACCATTCCGCTTCCCTTGAGTTTCTCATAGTGATCAGTTGAAATAAAAATCTCCTGTCGAGGGCGAACTCCATCAATTAAATTGCCCACATCAGCGAGTCGATAGAACGGGATACCTTCCTTTGTCTGCTCGCGTGAATAAATACGCTTTGAAGATTTCACGTGGTATAAATCACCGATCGAGAACAATGGGTATGGTCCAGGTTCTGTAGGATTCCCAAACATCTCGACAAATCGGGATTTGATGAGCTGATCAAGCTTCTCCATTTGTTGTTTGTAGGGCTCATTTTGTTCTTCTATAGCATTAAGTGCCTGAACCTCTCGTAACATCTCTTTTTGATCGGGTAGCATTACTTCAATTGAAGAGAGCTTACTCAGCTTGATTGAGGGAAAAGATGGATTTTCAATCAAAGTGCTTGGCCTGTTATACCTAAAAAAGTGTAAAAGCCACTGAGAGAGCAACTCGTCTTCAGTCGTTACGCATGCAAGATGAGAAACCACATAGCAAGGCTCAGGTAATCTATAGACATTTCCTGTCATGCACGACATCCCGCTTTTTGCAAAAAGCACCGTCCCTTTAGGAAACAATCTCATTCCAAGGTCTTGGGCGACGCTGGGCGCAATCTTTTCCAAAGAGGAAGTCGGATTGCCTGAAAGAAGCGTCGATAAACTTCCAGCGCGAACAAATGGAATGCCTGAATCGGAAAAGAATTGAGACTTCGGCGCGATATTTCCTGCTTTAACCAAAGCTATATCGCTTAAACGACAACTGCTTTTCTCCCCGACAAACGGGGGTTTGCTAAGCGATGAATTTGCGATGCGACTGCTTTACATTGGCCTGGTCGACCATTGCATAGCATAGGGTCGTATCTATTTTGCTGTGCCCCAACAGCACTTGCACTTGCTCGATGGGCATCCCCTTGTCGATGGCCCGCGTAGCAAGCGTCCTTCGAAATTTATGTGGGTGAACGCGAGAAACACTTGCCGCCCTACCTATGTCACGCAAGCGCATCTCAACCCCGCTAATCTCCAACCTCCTGAAAGGCTTATTCAGAGAGACGAACAGGGCTTCTCCGCCATCAGTACGCTCGTCAAGATATGCTTGCAAATGAACCTTGGCGCGAGCGTCAAAGTAGACCTTGCGCTCTTTATCCCCTTTTCCGCGAACAATGCACTCACGAGACTCGAAACACATATCGCTACGGTTAAGCTTCACGAGTTCCCCGACCCTCATGCCAGTAGATGCGAGCAGATCGATAATCGCCAAATCCCTCGAACACGCACAGGCATCCCTCAGCGCCTCCAGAGACTCATCAGAATAGACAGGTTTCAACATACGCGTCGAGCGAATTTTCTTTATGCGTCTCACTGGGCTCTTATAAATGAAATCCTCTTCTTCGAGCCACGAAAAAAAGCTTGATAGCACACGTCTTACATTGTCAACGGTAACGTTGCTCGCACCATTAACGCCCTGGTAGGCAACAAGATAGCAGCGGATCTCATCAGTCGTAATCGCATTTACCGGCCCACCGACCACGCCGGCAAAGCGCCGCAGCGTTGAACCGTAATAGCTTATCGAACGCTCAGAGCAGCCTTCAAGCCTCTTTGCACCAAGAAAATCCTCGACGTATTCCCCGATACTCTTGTCGGCGTAGTTCGTGCCCTCGCCACAAAGACAAGCCATCAACGCAGCGTGAAGCTCTCTTGACTGCGTCTCGCTCAAAGTAGCAGCCATCATCTTTTCAACTTGTTCTATCGCCCTCAACATGCCGAACCTCCCTCAACAACGAACCGAGGAGGAGACTGGGCAAGGTTAGGCGGCCGGTTTCTCCGCGTTCGCTTTGATGCTATTGATAATTGCCACCAACCCAGTCTGTTGCTTTGTGCTGAACAGGCGCACAAATGGCTGCGGCCTGTCAAAAGGCGGTTGCCCCAAGGCCTTCAAATCCATATAGCCATTTTCAACCACGTAGTTAACCACCTTGTGGACAAAAGATATCTGCTGCTCATTTAGGCTCTCGGCATTGATAAACTCGGCGAAAGCCTCCATGGCGGCATCATGATCGAGTTTCACAAGCTTACGCACTAAAAGCCCGAATGGCGTGTCGCCGTATGTGCGGGAATAGTCATCGGCGCTGCCCAGCTCATGGGTGAAGATGCGCTCGAGTTCCTTGAATTCCATCGAGGTCATCGGCAAATTCCTATGGAGCTTTTGGATGACAAGCGAATTGCCATAATCCTTTAAGAATCGCTCAACCTTGAGCTTGTAGTCCGTATAATCTTCGTCAATGTCTGTCTCAATGCCGAACTCGATTTTCGTGATCGGGTCATCCAGATGTGTAACAACATGTTTAGTACGGGGCTCCAAATTGACCAAGAATCGGATAAGGCCGCGCAGTTCACGACGAACCTCTTCGAGTTTCAAAGCCGAGACATCGTCAAAGAAATGCTCATCCGTTATGGTCTGTATGTAAGGAAGCTTCTCCTTAATCTGCGGTACAGTAATCATGCTTTGCAGGCCCATGGCAATCGAGGTGAGCCTGTTTGCATACGACGAAATCCTATACCCGTCAACAAGCGAGCACATGAAGCCGTACATAAAAGCATCAAACCTGAGCGCATCGACATCTGATTCGTCATTGCGAACAAGAGGTGCAATCTCAGATTTCAGCGTGCCCACATCGCCTTCGGAAAGAAAAGCATAGGATTCATCCTGTTTGAATTTCTCGACCGCCTTCTTGTGCAAGCGAACAGACACTAAGTCCTCATTCAGTTCCATCACGCAATAATGAATTTCGGAAACAAGATCAGAACGCCATCCCTGGTACTCGTCCGCGGCGAAAGCACTATCTTGGAAGTTTTTAACCAGCTGCACTTGGCGCAAGAACACCGCTTCGGAAAGAGAAGTGCCCACTTTGCCTTCTACCACGTTAGGGTTCTCTCGAAAGAATTCGAAATTGCGACACCAATCAAAAATGAAGAAACGTTCTTTGCTCTCGTGCTCCCCGCTTTGAGGGTCAACCACCGCAAGCCCTTCGCATAATCGCGTTCCACGGCCAATCATCTGCCAAAACTTTATCTTTGAGCGAACTTTCTTGAAGAACACAAGGTTCACAATCTCCGGCACATCAATGCCCGTATCCATCATATCCACCGAAACGGTGATAACCGGATGTTTTTTTGATTCGAAGTCGTCGATGATGGTGTGCGAGTAATCATCGGAATGAAGAACCGTTTTGATGTAATCCCCTGGATAACTCGGATAGAGCTTGCCAAAGCGCTCCACGATAAAGCGGGCATGCTTCTGGTTTTGGGCAAAAATGACTGTCTTACCCAAATCTTGGCCAGCGTTGACGCGAATGCCCTTTTCCATAAGTGTTTCCAAGACGGTATCGACCGTATCCACGTTAAAAACCCAATTGTTGATTTGGGTATTGGCGATATAGTCGGGGACATCCTGCCCGGCCTCCTCGAAGTCCTCCTCGATGGTTGCCTTGTCATCGTCGGACAGCTCATCATAAGTGATGCCCTCGTCCAGAAAACTCGTATGGGTCTCAATGCCCAAGTACGGCACCAGCACGTGATCCTGCTCAGTTGCCACCTTGTACTCGTAGACGTACGTAGGGACGCCCCGCTCCACCTCAAAGAAATCATAGGTGTTGCGGTCCACCTCATTAGCCGGTGTAGCCGTAAGGCCTACAACTAGCGCATCGAAGTATTCAAAGATGGCACGGTATTTCTTGAAAATGGAGCGGTGAGCCTCGTCAACAATGATTAGATCAAAGTGAGCAGGGGTGTACATCCGGACGTCATCTTCATTGCGCACCGTGTCAATAGCATTCAGAATAGTCGGATAGGTGGAGAATACGATACGCGCGGTTCGGTCGTCTTTGTTCTTGCACAGGTTGCACCGTGAATTGTCGGGCAGGTATTTCTGATATGCGCGCGCCGCCTGTCCAACCAGCGCCACGCGATCCGCCAAGAACAGCACGTTTTTCACCTGTCCGCCGCGCATGAGCACATCAACGAGGCCGGCCGAAACGCGAGTCTTTCCAGTGCCAGTGGCCATGACAAGCAAGCTTTTGCGGTGCCCTTCTTCGATGTTGGCGCACACGCGCTTTATGGCCTCAATCTGATAGTAGCGGTTAATGCCACCGCCGGCTATATTTTCATTGACCGGAATTGAGGATAGCGCCTTCCTGCCACCTCGACGATTCAGTATGCGCTGAAGATCATCGCGCGAGAATACGCCGCTTACTCGACGGGGCGCCCCCTCGCTGTCATCTATAAACATGATTTCGAAGCCATTGGAGAGGAACGCCAACGGTCGATAGCCAAACTCTGCCTGAAGGCAATCGAGATAGCGCCTGGCCTGCTCGAGGCCCTTTTGCGCCGAATAGCTGGTCCTCTTTGCCTCCAGAATAGCAAGCGGCTTGCCATCTTTACCGAGCATCACGTAGTCGACGAACCCCTTGCCCGTCATATTGCCGGGTTCCACAGGCATACCATAGACCTCGCGTTCTTCCACTACGCTGTCGCCGATAGCCCACCCCGCAAGCTCCAGATCCCAGTCTATATAGCGCTTTCGTGTTTCATATTCCGATATCTCCTCCGGATTGAACAAACGCTCGGCAGTGTTCGCTTTTCGAAGGGAAGCAAGCTCACTTTGAGCCGCTTCCAGTCTATCGGTGAGCGCTTTGATCTCGTCGTCTCGCTCGACGATGAGGGATTGGGTCTCCTTTATTGCCCGAATCTGCTCCTTTGTTAGCGGAAGGCCCTTTGCTGGTATTTTTGCCTCATCGAAGTAGCGTTCTTCATAGTTGGGCCCATAGCAATAGTCAATCCAATCGACGAATCCAAAAAGGGCGCGAAGCGAAAGCATTGCCTCATCAGCCGCAACTCTTTTTTCAGTATGAACGGAAAGATTGCCCAACTTGTTGATGCCAAGAAGCTGGCGCCATACGCGCTCGTCTACGCACTGTTTGAAACTGTACTCGTGCAAAAGAGAGGAGAGGTTGTCCTTGTAGGGCATGCTTATTGAGGCATCGGCCGCATAAACCCATTTAACAGCTAGCTCCAATGCCTTGCGACAACCGATGGCGCACATAGCGGGCGAAGACGAAAAGACTTTCTCGGCCTCGATGCAGGCATCGGCGAACAGGTCGTAATAGCCGTCTTGTTCTTTTAGGAAATCGAAGTTCATAGCAATCGCCCTAATCGCCAAAATACTCTTGAGCCAGACTATCGTATAAAGTTTGCAATTTGTCTATCTGCTGCTGCACCACAAACCGCGATTTGTCGACCCGGGCGACGAAGTCAGCGAACTGCTGCTGGAGTTCGAGAGGAGGAAGAGGAATGAGGAAGTCCTTAAGCAATTTGGTCTCAATATTGTCTGCCGTAGTTGCACGAACTTTTGAGAGCAGTAAAGGCTCCGACACCAGTAGAGCCCACTGCACGTATACCGGAACCACCACATCCCTTAGAATCATCGCTTTGATGTCTTGATTAATCGCCACAGGGCAGGCGGTAATAGCAACGGGAAGCGTGTGCTTCAGAATGCCGCTTCGCGTAACGACGACAATGCTATTTTCGGGTATTAATCTCGCTGAGCTGCTAGCAAGACCCTCTTCCGATAGCGTCAACGAGCCAGCACTTATAGTTCGTCGTTTTACATCTCCTGATTTGATAAAAGGAATAGGGCCCCCATAGTATTCGGGATGATTCATTGACGGAGTCCCCCCTCCCACAAATGAATCGCAGACACTGGCTAAGCTCACCGATCCATACCCATATACGCCATTGCAGCAATTCCCAAACATCTCGACAAATCGGGATTTGATGAGCTGATCCAATTTGTCAAGG
>CANSTH010000017.1 GCA_947649875.1 uncultured Parvibacter sp.
AAGACGGAGAAGGCATTGCGCCAGCTGGGAACCGAAGAGGAGCCCTGGATGATTGGCGGCTTCGGCTACGACAATGAGTTCCCCACGCCATCTGGACGCGCGGAACTGTATTGCGAGATTCCCGGAGCGCGTTATGAGTACGGGCAGGATTGGCAAAGTGAGGCCGCCCAACAGCAGTTTCCCGTGTGGTTGCCTCCGTACGAGAATTGGCCGAAGGCGGAGATTCGCTCTAAGTATCCGTTGAGCTACCTTCAGCTCCATGAGCGTGGTCGCACCCATACGCAGTGGTATTGCAGCGAGACTCTTCGTGAACTCGACCCCGAGCCTCTGTGCCATATTTCTCGGGAAGATGCCGCGTCCCGTAGTATCGAAAGCGGTGAAGTGGTTGAGGTGTTCAATGATCGCGGCCACTGCGTGGTGAAGGCGGTAATCGATGACTCGCTGCCGGGGGGAGTGTGCTACATCCCCAAGGGTTGGCAGCGCGATCAGTTCATCGATGGTTGCTACCAGGAACTCACCTCTACTGCCGTTGATACGTGCTCCGGCGGATGGGCCTATTACGACTGCGTTGTCGAAGTGAAGAAGTGGGAGGAATAACCATGCGCTACGGATTTGCGATAGACACGAAGCGCTGCATTGGGTGCCATACGTGCGCGGTTGCCTGCAGGAACGAGAATAACCTTCCTAAAGAAACTTGGTGGAACCGCATTCTTACCAAGGGCGGAGACGCCATGGACTTACCAAGCGGCGAGTATCCGAATGTCTCTGTCTCGTACCTGCCCGTTGCCTGCCAGCACTGCGAGAACCCTGCCTGCGTGAAGGTGTGCCCGGTGGGGGCCACTTACAAGGACCCGGAGACCGGCATTGTACGGCAGGACTACGACAAGTGCATCGGCTGCCGCATGTGCATGGCCGCCTGCCCCTATACCGGTGTGCGCAGTTTCAACTGGGAGGAGCCCAGCTACTACACGGGCGTTGCGTTTGGCGATGCGGATATCCCCGCTCATGAGAAGCATGTAGTTGAGAAGTGCACTATGTGCTGGCATCGACAGGCGAAGGGCGAGGAGCCGGCATGCGTTTCCACTTGCCCGGTAAGGGCACGCCATTGGGGAGATTTCGACGATCCCGATTCGGAAGTGTCAAAACTTGTTCGAGAAAGGGCCTTTGAGCGCTTGCTTGTTGAAGAGGGCACTGACCCGTCCGTGTACTACCTCGTCTAAGCGCTAAGGAGAAGGAAATGTCTGAAAATGTAGCAGCGGTAAATACCGCTAAAACTCCTGCCCCTGCCAAGAAGGGCGGGGGAGCCGGGCTGAACGTTGCCATCATCGTGTCGGCTGTGGTCGTTGCCATCGGCATTGTGCTCTGGGTGATGCAGCTCTCGGGCGGCATGGTGCAGACCGCCATGCGCAACCTGGACAGCTGGGGCCTCTACATCACCATGTTCATGTTCGCCGTGGGCCTCTCCGCCGGCGGCCTGATCATCAGCTCCGTGCCCAAGGCCTTCGGCATCAAGGGCTTCGGCGGCATCTCCAAGGTGGCCGTCATGACCTCCATCGCCGCCACGGTGGCCGCCATCGGCTTCGTGGTGGTGGACCTGGGCCAGCCCCTGCGGGTGTGGGAGCTCTTCGCCTACTCCAACCTGGGAAGCCCCCTCATGTGGGACATCATCGTGCTGATGGTCTACCTCATCCTCTCCTGCGTGTACCTCTGGGCCCAGGTGGGGAACGAGAAGGGGAAGGTCACCCACGCGGCCCTGCGCGTCATCTCGGTCGTCGCGCTCGTGTGCGCCGTGCTGGTGCACTCCGTCACCGCCTGGATCTTCGGGCTCCAGCAGTCCCACGAGATGTGGCACACAGCGCTGCTTGCCCCCTGGTTCGTGAGCTCCGCGCTGGTGTGCGGCACCGGGCTGGTCATCTGCGCCGCCGTCGCCCTGCGCGCCGCCGGCTACCTTCAGTGGGAGCAGGAGAACCTGGTCAAGCTCGCCAAGCTCCTCGGCGCCTTCGTGATGGTGGACCTCTACTTCTTCGGCTGCGACCTCCTGACCGAGGCCTTCCCGGCCGCCGGCGGCATGGAGGTCGTGAACATGCTGGTCTCCGGCCCGCTCGCGCCCTTCTTCTGGATCGAGATCATCGGCTGCGCCGTCTGCGCCGTCATCTGCTTCACGCCGGCGCTGCGCACCACGCCTCTCGTGGTGGTGGCCTCGCTGCTGGCCATCTTGGGCATCTTCTGCAAGCGCGTGCAGCTGCTGGTGGGCGGCTTCCAGATCGCCAACATCGACCTGCCCGCAGTGATGACCCCCTTCACCATCACCAATTGGGAGGGCAACATGGCCCAGGCCTACCAGGGCATGGTCTACTGGCCGACCCCGCTCGAGCTCGGCGTGGCGCTGGGCGTCACCGCCCTCGGGTTCCTGATCTTCTTCCTGGGGCTCAAGTTCCTGCCGCTGAAGCCGGCGAACCAGGAGAAGTAGTCCTCCAATCACCTCAATCCCTCCATTGTGGGCTCCCGGAATTCCGGGAGCCCTTTTTTGTTTGGTGTTTCTTGCAGGCGTATTGACGTAACCCCTTATTTCCGTCTGACCTGCGTGAGTTTACAAATCTCGAAAATAAATATCAAAATATGTAAACTACCTTTTTTCGTGGTACACTCGCGGCATGGATTCATTTGTCGACACCTTGAAGGCGGAGTTTGGCTACAACCAGCCCATTCTCACTGAGGACCTTTTGACCCTCTATCCCTCCATGACCCGACAGGGGGTTTACAAGAAGATCAATGCCGCAATATCGTCGGGTGATCTCGAACGTTATGGGAGAGGCGTTTACTACTTGCCCACGGAAACTGTTTTGGGGAAATCGGTGCTATCTGCCCGGCAGGTTGCATCTAGGCGCTGGGTATATTTCCGGATTTAACCTCGCGAATGAAGTTGGGGTAACAACCCAAGTTCCAGCAACGCTGGAAATCACCACCAATAAGGAAAAAACAGCTATACGGGAGGTTGTTCCGTTTGGCGGGTGGAAGAGGGTTGTGCTGCGCAAGCCTAGGCGACCTGTGACAAACCGCAATGTAGATGCACTCAGATTTCTCGACTTGATTACTGATGAGGATATCGATCAGTTCGATGAGCTTGAATTTGACGCGTTGAAAAAGCTTGCTCGAAAGGCCGGGCGCACGATGATTTACGACTGTTCCCGAAGCTATCCGGCACGAACCGCAAAAAAACTAGCTGAATGTGAGCGCTATCGTGTATTTGCATAAAGACAATCAGCTTTTTGTCCAGCTGACGACGCAGACGGCTGTCGACTTAGGGATAGCCGAATCTTATGTCGTCAAGGACTACTTCGCTGTCATGATGCTTCGTGAGATTACTTTCAGAAATCCGACGGTCGTGTTCAAGGGAGGCACGTGTCTTTCGAAATGCTATGGCGTGATTGACCGTTTTTCCGAAGATGTGGATTTGGGCATGCAGGAGGAGCACGCCACGCAGGGGATGCGCAAGAAGATGAAGCAGGCAGTTGTGGAAAGCGCTGCGCAACTTGGGGTCGAAATTGTGAATCTGGATAAAACCAGGAGCCGCCGAGAGTTTAACAGGTATCTAATAGACATCCCTTCAGCCGATGGAATGGGTACCACCGATCAGCTGATTGTGGAAACGGCCGTTATGACTCCGTCCTCTCCAGCCGAAATGCGTCCGTTGTGCAGCTTCATTGGGGAATACTGTTCGGGCAAGGGCTTTTCGGAGATGGTCGAAGGGTTCGATCTTGGGGAATTCGAGGTGCTTGCCAACTCGCTTGAGCGCACCTTCTGCGATAAGGTTTTCGCTCTGTGCGACTATTATCTTGACGGCAATATCCCGCAGCGCCAATCGCGCCACCTGTATGACCTCCACAAGCTGCTTGGAGTTGTGTCGCTAGACGAGAGCCTTGCGGGCTTGATGGATGTGGTGAGAAGCCAGCGGTTTGGCGGCTTCAGGAGTCATTCCGCCGACCCGTCGGTGAGTTTGCGAGATACGCTTACCCGCCTGCTGGATGAAGAAGCTTATCGCAGGGACTACGAGCGAGTAACGTTGCCTCTGCTATACGAAGAAGTTTCCTACGAAGATGCGGCCTGCTCCCTTAGGGAGATTGCTGGCTTCCTTGATTGAGCTTTGTCATTTCTAATTTGGCAATCGCCAAATAATTGCAATTAGTCGAATCATGCATTCTTTGCGAAGACGGTCTTGTGGGGTTGCCGATAGTTGCAAATGTGTACCGTTGATGGTACAAGTGTATCCACTAAAACTATCGGATTACTAGATTTTGTTTCGTCGGGAGGTTTGCCTCGGTTGTTGGCTTGCCTCTTTGGCGCAAACGCGAATGGATCGACTATGAAAACGAATACCATCAACTCTTTTGGCCGTAAACGCGGTAGTGGTGCCCAGTGGGGCGCCCGCGCGCTGTTGGCGACCCTTCTGGTGGCAGCTATGGCCCTTCTTCCGTTGCCCGCCCTTGCGGTGTCGGCCGAGCGCTCCAGCACGGGCAATGACGCCGCCCAGTCGGATACGGCCAGCTCTGTTGCCAATGTCTCTGCGGCGGATGTCGCTTCCCCGGAGGCCACCCCTGCCAAGACCCCCGAATCCAGCGACCCGGCTGCTGCCGATTCCGAGAAAACCTATTCCGTGACCTTCTATCATTCCGAGGCGGTGTACTACGACGATCCCACCTATGTGCCAGAGGACGATCCGCGATATGCGGGCTATCGTCTTTTGCGCCCCGTTACCATTGATGGCTTCAAGGCGGGGGACGTGGTGCAGGCGAAAGACTACATTGGGCGCGAGCCGGGCTTCACCTTCTATGACGGCTGGCCGCGCGAGATTGTGGTGAGCGAAGACGAGAGCAAAAACGCCTTTCAGCTGAACTACTTCCGCAACATGAGCGATTGCACGATCAACCACTATGTGATTTCTGGTGCCGAGGAGGGCGCACTGGATGTTTCCGGTGCCGCGCTGCCGGGGAGACTGCAGGTTGAGATGCCAGAGCTGAAAGTGACGAAGGTTGCCACCGAGAGCCTGGAGAACCAGCTTTTCCTCGATGCCCTCGACAGTGAAGAGTTTGCCGATGTGTCCAAGTTGGCGAACCCCGAGAATCCAGAAGAGGTTCTGGAGGGAATGACGCTGGTGGGCGCCTATCCCCAGAAGCTTCAAGTGATGATGGATCCGCAGAAGAACGAGATTAGCCTTTTCTACGCCAATACTGCGGTAAACCTGCCCGATGATGTGCCGGTGGGAGACGCTGATTCCGATCAGGGCAACGACGGTGCTGGCCCGGACGGTACTCCGAATGCGCCGGGCGCAGGCGATGATGGTAGCGGTTCCGACTCTGGAGACGGCGCGATTGGCGGAAGCGGTGCGGATTCTGATAACGGTGCAGGTTCTGAAGATGGCGCGGCTGATGGCGGCAATAACGGCTCTGGCAGCGATGCAAGTGGCAACAGTGCTGCCGGCAATCGCCCCCAGCAGTCCATACCAGACGATGAGACGCCCCTCGCCGATAGCGTCGCTCACACCGACCGGCTTCCCCAAACCGGCGACAACGCGCTTCTGGTCGTCGCCGCGCTGGCGGGGATCGCCACAGCGGCCCTTGTGGCGATTGTGGCCGTTCGCGCTCGCCGCCGTCATTAAATCTCTCGCGGCCCTGTGGCGTTCGCTTGCACGGGGCCGCGTCCATCGGCCCAAAGGCGTTTAAGCGTCATAGTGCCCCGCATGTGCGGGGCGCTTTTCGTCCCGCGAGGCCTTGCTGCAGCTCCTCATGATTGGATAGTTGCCCTGTTGTGATTGGGCGGCAGTTCTGACATAATTTAAACTGATGAATGCGCCTGTGCTTCCCGTCTCTTTGGGGCGAGCGAATAAGGGCGTGTTGCGGCTGGTCTTGGCGTCTTGGACCAGCCGTTTTCGGCGCTAAAAGGTGCCTGTATGCGGAAAACCGTGCCATAAGGCGCATGCAGGGAAGCATTCCTGATGGGAAGGAAAGCGCATGGCCTTGCGCCTGGTGAATCGCAAGGAGAAGAAGTTTCTGCTCGATATGGCAGCGGCTCGTCGGCTAGAGACGCAGCTGTCTGCCGTCATGCGCGCAGATTCCCATAACGGCGCCTTTGGCTATCCGGTGCGTTCCCTGTACTTCGACACGCCCCACGATCGGGACTTCACAGAGAAGCTGTTCGGGCTGGATCCGCGCCGCAAGGTGCGGTTGCGCGTGTATTCCCCGCAGGCAGATTTCGCCCTTCTGGAGTTGAAACAGAAACAGGGAGAAGTGCAGCGGAAGCGCTCCCTCACCGTGAACCGCCAAGAGGCGGAGTGCCTTGTTGCCGGAGAATACGGCTTCCTGCTCCGGCGCCCCGAACCTTTTGCCGCCGAGCTGCACGGCCTCATGAGCATCAATGGCTATCGCCCCAAGGCGGTGGTGGAATACGATCGCACGGCGTTCATCGCGCAAGAGAACAAGATACGCATCACCTTCGATCGCAACGTGCGCGCAACCGAGGTGAACTGCGATTTGTTCTCGTCAACGCTGGCACTCATGCCGGTGTTCGACCCCTTCAATGTTATTTTGGAAGTCAAATTCGATGGATTCCTACTTGCTTATATTCGCACGCTTTTAAATGGCGCGGATAAGAGCGAGCTTTCGGTGAGCAAGTACTGTTTGGCCCGCAGTACAACGATGGATTATCAGTTCTAAGGGGAAGGCTCAAAGATGAAAGAACAGATATACCAGCTTTTTGAGACCTCTTCGGGCGGCGTTTCTCCCGAAGACATTGCCCTGCGGGTGCTGGTGGCGGCGGTGCTAGGGCTGGTGATCTTCGCATCTTACTGGTTGTCCCATGCCGGCACCATCTATTCCCAGAAGTTCAACATCAATCTCATCACCTTAACGGTTCTTACCGGTACGGTGATGACGGTTATCGGCAACAACATCGCGTTGTCGCTGGGCATGGTAGGCGCCCTGTCCATTGTGCGTTTCCGCACCGCCATCAAAGATGCTCGCGACACCACATATATCTTCTGGGCCATCATCTGCGGAATCTGCTGTGGCGTGGGACAGTTTATGGCCGCGGCCATTGGCAGCGCTGTTGTATTCGTCATCCTGCTCATCCTTGGCCGTGTGCGCAACGACACCCGTACGCTGCTGGTGGTGCGCGCTGCCCGCGCTCAAGAGCTGGCCATCGAGGGGCTGATCTTCGAGTACTTCCGCGGCCGGGCGGTGCAGCGGGTGAAGAACACCACCGAGGGCTCGGTGGAAATGATGTACGAGCTGACGCGCGGCATGCTCAACAAAAGCCAGAAAGGCTCGGACAAGCCCATTACCGATGAGCTGTATGCGCTGGGCGGCGTGGAGTATGTGAACATCGTGGCGCAAAGCGACGAGATTGGCAGCTAGGCGCCCATGAGGTACCGCATCTGCGCATTGGCCATCGCCTGCCTTGTGGTGGTTTTCTGCACCGGGGCATCGCTGGCGGCAGACCGGCCGCCCGAGCGGCTTGAGCGCTATCATCAGCACGAGCAGGCGCAGCAGCTAGGGGATTTGCCCGCCCACGACCAGGCGGCTGCCCGATCGACCGCCACCGAGGCGGAGCGCTTCGCCACCCATATGCCGTTGATCTCCATTGATACTGGAGCCCAGCCGGTCCCTGGAGAAGTGGTGCACGACGAGGCGGGCGCCACTGTGTACGAGAACGGCATTGCTGTGGTGACCCACGCCGAAGACGGCGCCGAAAGCATTCGGGTGTCCGTACAGGTGCGCTGCGCTGAGGAGGGGAAACCCCAAGCGGTGCAGCTGACGGACCCGCCGGTGTTGGAGGCCCAGGCGGAGATGCGCATCCGTGGCCATTCCTCGCGCGAATTCGACAAGAAGGGCTATCAACTGCGGTTCACCGAGGACGACCGGGTGACCGGGGTGGATGTGGACGTGCTGGGCATGGGGAAGGGCTCGAACTGGGTGCTCCATGGCCCGTTTTTGGACAAGACGCTGCTGCGCAACTACGTGGCCATGAACATTTTCGGGGAGATTATGCCCTTTACCCCGGAGGTGCGCCTCTGCGAGCTGTTCATTGATGGCCAGTACCAGGGGGTCTACCTGCTGATGGAGTCGATTCGCCGCGGCGACGACCGGGTGGACATTCGCAAAAGCGATCCCAAGTCGGCGCCCACCAGCTTCATCGTGAAGCGCGACTGGCTCTCGGAGGATTCCGGCACTGCATTCGACTTCCTTACCGACATCATGGAAACCTCCTCGCCACTGGACATCGTGTACCCTTCAGAGGAATCCATCACGCCCGAGCAGCGGCAGTGGATAGAGCGCACGTTCAACACGTTCGAGAAGGCCCTGTACTCCTACGACTACGATAATGGGGCCTACGGCTATTGGAACTACGTGGATGTGGATTCGTTCGTGGACTATTTCCTGGTGAACGAGCTGGCGCTTAACGGCGATGCCGGCGTGTACTCGACGTACTTCTACCAAGATTTGGGCGGCAAGCTGTCCATCGGCCCTTTGTGGGACTTCAACAACGCCTTCAACAACTACATGGAGCGCGACTTGTCCGAGAACGGCTTTCTCATGATCGACCGCCCCTTCTACTTTATGATGACGAAGGACGAGCGTTTCACCAATCAGGTAATCGAGCGATGGCGCGAGCTGCGGACGGACATCCTGAGCGACCAACACCTGAAGGGCTATATTTCCGCGGCGGCCGAGTACTTAGGGCCTGCCATTGAGCGCAACTACGCGAAATGGGGCTATTCCTTCGACTGTGAGGCTGTGCCCGCAAACCAGAAGCTGAACCCCGACGAGCGCAACCCGTCCGATTACTGGGAGGCGGTGGGCCAGTTCGAGGATACGCTGCTGGCCCGCGCTGCCTGGATGGACCGCAATATCGAGAACCTGAAGCAGTACTCCCACGAGTCTGCCGTGAAGAAGTACAACCACTAGGAGGGAGACGCTGTGAAACGCTACATCATCGCCTGCGCCTGCCTTCTGGCGCTGATCATCGCCATCGGTTACGCCTATCTGTTCCATGGCTGGTACCTGCCGTTGCCTCAAGACCCCCACCGCGAGGTGGAAGTAGTTGCGAAGCAGGAGGGGAAGGAACTCTTGCTGGGCACCGATGCGGGCTTTTCGCCCTTCGAGATAAAGGGCGTGGACATGGGCTCGGGCATGCCGGGGCATTTCGCCACCGACTATGCCATCGACAAAGAAACCTATCTGCGCTGGTTCGGCCAGATCAAGGCCATGGGGGCCAACACCATTCGCGTGTACACGTTGCTGGGCACCGATTTCTATGAGGCCTTCTACGAGTACAACTGCGAAAACGACGATCCGCTGTACCTGCTGCACGGCGTGTGGATCGACGACTACACGCAAAATTCCCATATGGACGCATTCGACAGCAGCTATTTGGACCGTTTTAAAGACGATATCCGCACGGTGGTGGACGTCATCCATGGCCAGCGGTTCGTGCAGTTGGGCCGTGTGGCCGGTACCGGCGTTTATACCAAGGACATTTCCCCGTGGGTGATAGGCTATATCTTGGGGGTGGAATGGGAGGCGCCCACCGTGGCCTACACCGACCTCATGGAGCCGAGCCGCTCGTCGTTCGAGGGCGCCTACCTGCGCACCACCGCAGAAGCCACTCCCTTCGAGGCCATGCTGGCGGAAGCGGGCAACGAGGCGCTGCGCTATGAGACTGATCGCTACGGTGTGCAGCGGCTGTTGGCCTTCAGCAATTGGCCCACCACCGATCCCTTCTCTTACCCCGAGGCGCTGGAGGCGTTCTTCTCAAAGTACGCCTCAGTGGATGTGGAGCACATCACGGCCACCGATGCGGTGGAGTCGGGCATGTTCGCCTCCTACCACATTTACCCCTACTTCCCCGATTACCTGCGGCATATACCGGAGTACTACACGCAAACCGACCCACAGGGGCATGTTAACACCTACTACACCTACCTCAAGACCCTCGTCGATCACCATACGCTGCCGGTGGTGATAGCAGAGTTCGGGGTGCCCAGCGGGCGCGGCATGGCCCAGCGGGATGCGAACACCCATCGCAATCAGGGCAATATGGACGAGCAGGCCCAGGGTAGGGCGCTGGCCCAGTGCTGGCAGAACATCAAGGACGCGGGATGCGCGGGGGCCATCGTGTTCAGTTGGCAGGACGAATGGTTCAAGCGCACGTGGAACACCATGGCCAACGTGGACCTGTTGAAGACCCCCTATTGGAGCGACTACCAGACCAACGAGCAGTTCTTCGGGCTGCTGGCCTTCGATCCCGGCGCCGATCGCAGCGTGAGCTACGTGGACGGCGATGACGAGGAGTGGAACGAAGGGGATGTGGTGGGCAGCCAAGATGGCGAGCAGTTGTCCATGAAGTACGACGAGAAATTCGTCTACCTCATGGTGCGGGGCGCGGACACGGGCGAGGACCGGCCGCTGTACATCCCCATCGATACCACCCAGAAGAGCGGGTCGCGGCAATGCGAGAGCCCCGCATTGTCCTTCGACCGTGATGCGGATTTCCTGTTGGTAATTGACGGGGAAGACAACAGCCGCCTTCTCGTACAGGAGCGATACGAGG
The DNA here is from genome assembly GCA_947649875.1 of uncultured Parvibacter sp. Classification (GTDB taxonomy): domain Bacteria; phylum Actinomycetota; class Coriobacteriia; order Coriobacteriales; family Eggerthellaceae; genus Parvibacter. Next base: position 10,606 of record CANSTH010000017.1, read on the forward strand.
TTTTGAGGGCCACGTCTCTCAACGCCATTACGGGCGAAGACCCTTATGTGGAGGTGCCGGCTAAGGCCTCGCCGGTGTTCAAGCCCATTCGGCTGCTTCTCCAGGCGCTGGAAGACTACACGGATTTGGAGGCGGCAATCAACGGCGCGCAGGATCCCTCTACGGGAAACAGCTATCGCTACCAGGCCTATGAAACGGGGAAGTTGGCCCATGGCGATGCAAATCCCGACCATGCCGACTACAACTCGTTGGCGGATTTCTGCTTTGGCGACGGGTTTGTGGAGGTGCGCATTCCCTGGCAGCTGCTGAACTTCTCCAACCCTTCTGAGATGCAGATCCACGATGACTATTACGAGCACTATGGCGTAGAGAATATGGCCATCGATTCGATGGCCCTGGGCGTTGGAACGGGTCGGGAAACCATCCGGCTGTTCGATGTGCCACTTAAGGGCTGGGGCTCTGCCGTGACTTACCACGAGCGCCTGAAGCCCAGCTACTACATCATGAAACAGCTGTGGGCCGATGGTGTCGACCCCCAAGAGCTGTGGGATGTGGAAGACTCCGAAGATGCCGGGGATGCGGGAATCGCCGAGCCTGCGGCCCGGGCGGAGATAGAATCTCTGCCCTACGAGGGCCCGATGGACGATGCGGCAGACGATCCGTCGCGGGGGGAGGGATAGGCCTATGCAGGTGGAGTGGCTGATCTTCTTCTACATTGGCGTGTCGGTGGCCATGGCGCTGTTTGACCTTGCCTTCGCCGCCTTTGAGAGCACACGCGACCGCAGCTTTAAGCGCAGAACCCAGCGCATGGCGGTGATGCTGGGGGAGGAGATCGAACGCAATGCCGAATTTCCCACGCCCGAGCACAAGAAAGTGCTGTTGCGGCGCATGAAGCGGCTGGCAGGAATGGAGTCGTTCGACCTTACCATGGAGAAGTTCATTGTTCTGGACTCTAGCAAAGCGGAGCGCTATCTTTTGGGGATCAGCGATGTATTCGAAGGCCTTGCAACGGCCTATAGCCAGCGCAAGCCCCTAAACCAGGCTTATTACGCCTACGTGGTGAAGCGCTGGTACCGTCTGCGTCCCGCCTCGCCGCATATTGTGCACGAGATGTTGCGCTATATGGAGGAGGGCACGGTGTTCCTGCGCCAGAATGCATTGGAGGCGGTTGCCAGTTTCGGGGACGCATCGTTGATGGTGCGGGCGGTGCGCATTCTTGATGAGCAGGGTTCCTTCCACCATCCCAAACTCATCACCGAGACCATCCTGTCCTTTTCCGGGGAACGGGACGCGCTGGCCGATGAGCTGGCGGCTTGCTTGGACGGGTTCTCCCCGGCGGCGCAGGCCGCGATCATCAATTTCCTGCGTATGCGACATCGGGGCAACGGGGAATGGCTCTTCGGCGCTTTGTGCGATGCCGGGTGCGATCAGGAGGTGCGGCTGTCTTGCGTCCGCTACTTCATGACCAACCCCCTCGAGGCCGCCGCCGCCCCGTTGCGGGAGATGGCCGGCTCGCGCAACCCCGGCGAGTGGGAGCTTGCCTCGGTTGCCGCGTCTGCTTTGGCTTCATATCCGGGACCAGAGACTGTTGCGGTTTTAAAGGGCATGCTGTCGAGTCCCATCTGGTACGTACGATTCAATGCGGCGAAGAGCCTCTACAGCCTGGGGCTTTCCATCGACGACGACCTGGCCGATGTCATGGCCGGCAACGACCGGTACGCAAAGGAGATGCTCTTGTATCGCTGGCGGCTCGAGGAAGGGGAGGTGGCCTAAGGTGACCACTATCACGGCTGCTGCGGTTGTGCAGGCATTTTTGGGCTTTGTTGCCGTGTTCTTCGTGATCTACCTCATCGGGTACTCTACCTTCTTGTTTTTCTCGGTTACGGTGGGGTCGTCTTTCCTGTACCGCCGCAAGCGGGAGACTCATTACAAGAACCAGATCATGACCGACTGCTATGTGCCCGTGACCATCATCGTTCCGGCGTACAACGAAAGTGTGACAGTGGTGAGCTCGGTGTCATCGCTTCTCAAAGTTGAGTACAGCCTGTACGAGATCGTGGTGGTCGACGACGGCTCTACAGACGATACAGCGCAGCAGGTAATAGACGCCTTCGACCTTCACGAAATAGAGCGGCCCATTCGCCGGCAGCTGCCGTGCAATCCGGCGAAATCTATCTGGAGCGGCTCGGCGGGCAATGTGCCGATAACGCTGGTGCGCAAAGAGAACGGTGGGAAGGCGGATGCCCTGAACATGGGCATAAACGTGTCGCGCTACCCCTACTTCGTGGGCATCGATGCCGACTCGGTGCTTCAATACGATTCGCTCCACGAGATAGTGACGCCGGTCATCGAGCACGACAACGTGGTTGCGGTGGGGGGTTTGGTGCGCCTCTCCAACGGGGTGGAGTTGAAGGACGGCCGGCTCACCAGTTATTCTCTGCCGAAGCAGGTGATTCCCGCAATGCAAGTGCTTGAGTACGACCGGTCATTCCTCTCGGCGCGCATTCTGTTCGACCAGTTCAACGGTAATCTCATCATTTCTGGGGCCTTCGGGCTTTTTCGGAAGGACGTGGTTATCGCGGCGGGCGGCTACGATCGCGACACCGTGGGGGAGGACATGGAGCTGGTGACGAAGCTGCACGTGTTCTGCCGGACAAGCGGTCGAGACTACCTTATCAAATACGCCCCGGAGGCCATTTGCTGGAGCCAGGCGCCGGCCACGCTGCGCGATTTGGTGAAGCAACGCCGCCGGTGGCATCGGGGGCTGTTCGAGTGCATGACCAAGCACTGGCGCGTGTTCGCGAACCTGCGCTATGGACTAGTGGGCGTCTTATCCTACAGCTATTTTTTGATTTACGAGCTGCTTTCGCCCTTCATCGAGCTGTTCGGGCTGCTGTCCATGGCCGTTGCGGTGGCCTTCAACTTCGTGAACGTTCCCTACATGATCTTGTTCTTCGCCATTTATGCAGCTTACGGTGCCATCATGTCGCTTACGGCGTTTTTCTCGCGCGTACAGACAAGGGACTTGCACCTGTCGAAGCTGGATGTGGTTCGGGCGCTGTTCTTGTCGCTGTTCGAGGTGACGGTGCTGCGGTTCGTAATGGCGGTTACGCGCATGCTGGCGCTGGTGGGCTATCGCAAGAAGGAACGGCGCTGGGACAAGATAACCCGCACGCGCATCAATGCGGAATAGGGCGCGTCTTCGCCGGCGGGTAGCTGCGGTTGCGGTTGCGGCTTGTCTTGGGCGATAGGCCCGGATGTCCTGTTGCTACCGGGCGCGAAACACCAGGTAGGTGTTGAGGTGGCTGGTGCGGCCGTCGGCGAAGTAACGGACTTCTGGGAAGGCGTTGGGCACTGCAGATGCCACCAGCGCGTCTATCTCGTCATCGGAAAAGCTGTGGCAATAGCGGAAGGCGGGGGCGGTTGCTCCCTTGTCCGTTGTAGCAGTCTCCCCCCATCCCAGCAGGTAATCGCCGGGGTCGAGGTCGAGCGGAGCATCCGCGGATTCGTGGTTCCACCATTCGAGCGCTTTTTGCGTTGAGCGCTGCGCCTTCTCCCGCAGGGGCGGATGGTCGGCGAAACGCCAAAGCGAAACCGCCACAAGGCCACCTGGTTTTGCGAGAGCCAGTAGCTCCTGTAGCAGCTGCTGTCGAGCCTCTTGCCCTGGCACATGGTGGAAGAACCCAAAGCAGGCCACCATGTCGAATGCGCTGATGGGCGCAAATGTGTCGAAGGTCGGGCGATCCGTCACGTTTTCCGGCTCTTCGTGGATCCCTGTTGCGAGCGCCATGTCATTTGTCGTGCTCGGCGATTCTTCTCGACGCTTTGTTGCGGTCGAGCAATGGCAAGTCATCCGGCCTTCGGCATGTTCGCTGAACAAGGTGCCGACCGGAAACCGCCCGTGTCCATCCAGCAGGCGTCCGATTATGTCGCATTCGGTTATCCGGGCGGGAATGCCCTCGCTGGCGGCAAGTGCTTTTGCCTCGGCCAACAGTACAGGTCCGCCGTCCCATCCCGCGTAGCTGATGGGGCGGGTGGGGAACTGTTCGCGCAGGAACTTGAGAAACCGACCGTTTCCGCATGCCGCATCCGCCACTGCCAAGGGAGCTTCGCCCGTTGCGCCTCCGGACGCGCCACAGGTGGTGTTCTGGACATTGTCTCGCGTGTCGGAGGGGGTGCTCTGGGGCGTGCTGTGCGGCGTGGTGCCAGGGCCAGCGCCGGGCATTCCGCCACCGGCGAGCAGTCCCGCTATCGCGTTCCACCCTGGCCACGAGTTTTGGCGGGTGGCAGAAAACGAGCCCGCGTTGCGCGCGTAGAACTGCGCGGTCATCTGGTTGAGTATATGGGCGGTGCGTGCATCCATGGCGCCATTGTATCCGAAGATGGCGAAGGTCGAGCCATTCGTCATAGTTGTCTCCCGCTGGCTTCGAATGAGTGGAAACGGCAAAAGGGCTTGTTCCGCAAATCCCGCGTGAGGCAAAGGCGGCAAATGCCCCGACCTTCGCCACCCGCCCGCAAATGGGCGTGGCAGGGGTTCGCGCGCGGTTATGCACTACAATGGCCAGTATGGAAAACAACGGGCAATGGGATAAGCAGCCGGAAGGGCTGGATGCGGTGCTGGCGGATGTGGCGGCGCTGGTGCGCGACAATCCGGCGGCCACGATGCGCCAGGTGAACGAGGTGCTGGGGCGCCACAACCGCGCCGCGGGGGAGGCCAACCGCCGCTTCGCCAAAAAGCACTTGCTGCCCGGCTTCTTGCGGTTGGAGAGGGAAAACCCGGCCCAATTGGAGGAGTGGGGGCTAGATGAGGCGGTGCGCAAGCATCTGTTCGATCTGCTGCGCATGAAGCCGCGGCGCACTGCCTCGGGGGTGGCCACCATCACCGTGCTTACCAAGCCCTGGCCCTGCTCTTCGAACTGCGACTACTGTCCCAGCGACATCCGCATGCCCAAAAGCTACCTCTCCGACGAGCCCGCCTGTCAGCGGGCGGAGCGCAACTTCTTCGACCCCTACCTGCAGGTGCACGCGCGGCTGCACACCTTGAACCAGATGGGGCATCCCACCGACAAGGTGGAGCTCATCGTATTGGGAGGCACCTGGAGCGACTATCCGCTGGACTATCAGCTGTGGTTCATGGAGCAGCTGTTCTGCGCCCTGAACGACGGCGATGGGGAAGAGGCCCAGGCGAAGGCCCGGCAGCTGCGCGCCCGGTACCGGGCGGCCGGCTTCACGGAGGATCGCGAAGAGCTGCGTCGCCGTTGCGCGCCGTTGCAAGCGAAGGTGAACAGAGGGGAGGCTACCTACAACCAGGCGGTTGAGGCCCTGTACGGGGCGGGCCCGGAAGACGGCGCGTCGGTTTCTTCGCCCTCTCCAGTGTCGGAGCCGGGCGCTTCCTGCGGCGGTTGCGACGATGGCCATTCGGCTGACGCTGTGGAGGCGCTTGCGGCGGCGGTGGGCGGTGTTGGCGGCGGAACCGGGAGTGGTCACGCAGGGGCACCGCAGAAGGCAGCTGCGTGGGAGCGCCTCTTTGCCGCGCAGACCGCTAACGAGACCGCCGTTAGCCGCTGCGTGGGACTGGTGGTGGAAACGCGACCCACCTTGGTGACGGCGGAAACCCTTGCGCAGCTGCGGGCCTTCGGCTGCACCAAAGTGCAGATGGGCATCCAGACGCTGAACCCGGTTGTGGCCGCCGCCAACCATCGGGTGCAGGACAACCGCGCCATTGCTCGGGCATTCGCGCTGCTGCGCCGCTTCGGCTTCAAGATACACGTGCACTTCATGGCCAACCTCCAAGGGGCCACTCCCGAAGGCGATCGCGCCGACTTTCGCATGTTGGTGGAAGACCCTCGCTTCCAGCCCGATGAGGTAAAGCTGTACCCCTGCGTGTTGGTGGCCGGTACGGCGCTGGAAGAGCGCTATCGACAGGGGGCGTGGCGGCCGTACCCGGAAGAGGAGCTGGTGGCGCTGCTGGCGGACAACCTGCTGGCGGCTCCAGCATATTTGCGTGTGTCTCGCATGATCCGCGATATTTCCGCCCCCGATATTTTGGCCGGCAGCAAGAAGACCAACTTGCGCCAGATGGTGGAGCAAGCGCTGCGTGACTGCGGCCAAGGCGATGGCGTGCGCGAGATACGATTTCGAGAAATTGCTGGGCAGCCCCCTGATTTAGGGGCGCTCTCGCTGGAGACGGTGGCCTACAGCCCCGATGGCAGCCAGGAACGCTTCCTGCAATGGGTGACACCGGAGGGGAAAATCGCCGGCTTCCTACGGCTGTCTCTACCGAAGTGGGAGGCGGATGCTGCTGATCAATTCCAGCTGCCCGGCGCCCTTCGGCCCGACAGCGCCATGATTCGCGAAGTGCATGTGTACGGGGCGACGGCTCAGATTCACCAGGAGGGGAGCAGCGCCCAACACACAGGGCTCGGCCGCAAGCTGGTGGCCCGCGCCTGCGCGATTGCAGCCCAGGCGGGCTACGAGCGCATCAACGTGATAAGCGCCGTGGGCACTCGCGAATACTATCGCCATTTGGGCTTTACCGACAACGGCCTCTACCAAACGAAAGAGCTGAATCTTTAGCACTCAGCGGCGGCTGCGGCTATTGAATCGTAGAGCTGATCGTAGGTTTCCAGCGCCGGGATGTCAGGATAGTCGGCCTTCAGCTGGTCGGTGGTGCGGAACAAGAACCCAGCCTTGCTGTTCTGAATCATCTGCAGGTCGTTGAAGGAATCGCCGGCCGCTATGGTCTCGAACCCACAACTTTGCAAGGCGCGCACGGTGGTCAGCTTCGACGGGGTGCAGCGCATGTGCCACCCCGTGATGGTGCCGTTTTCGTCGACGGTAAGCTCGTTGCAGAAAATAGTGGGCATGCCCAGCTTCTCCATCAGGGGCTTTGCGAACTGCGAGAATGTGTCGGAGATGATGATGAGCTGCCCCAGGTCGCGCACCTTGTCCAGGAACTCGCGGGCGCCGGGCAGCGGGTCCAACGTGGCAATCACCTCTTGAATCTGCTTGATGCCCAGCCCGTGATTCTTCAGCACATCAAGGCGAAACTGCATGAGCTTGTCGTAATCGGGCTCATCGCGGGTGGTTCGGGCAAGCTCGGGTATCCCGGCGGCTCGCGAGAACTCCACCCAAATTTCCGGGACAAGAACTCCTTCAAGATCCAGGCACGTGATGAACATGGGGCTTCCTTTCGGGCAAGTGGGCGGCAGGGCGGAGCGCGATGCCAGTTTTCGGCGCGATGGTTTGGTATTATGGCGGAAAAGGCCGATGCAGGCGCCGAGAAGGCTCTTGCATCGGTTGGACGGTACGTGTCGCCCCGGGCAAATGCCCAAGTGCGAGGCGAGGGGGAAGCCATGGAACCGAGGGGCAGGAGCGGAGAACCGGTCGGGCGTGGAAGGCCCCTGCGCGGCGAAGCACGGCCGCCTTCTTCGGGGCGCCCCGTTGCTGCGGGCGCTGCTGCTGATGATCGGCGTCACGGCGAGCGCTCTTACGACGGCCGCAGGACGGAGCGTTCCCGTGACCGCCTTCTTGTGGAATCGGGTTCCGGCAGGGGGAGGGCATCGAGGCCGCATCAATCGGATTCCCGCAACATGAACCAGGGGCGAAGTGCCGCGCGGCAGTCGTCGGCAGCGCGTCCAACCCGATCTGGCCCCTCTTTGCGTTCTGAGCGCAGTGCGCCTGCCGTTTCGGGCACCCGTGGGGCGCGGCCTTTGGCGCCTCGCGGCACCAGGGAAAAGACGGCCTCGACTGCGTCCGGCGCCCGTTCGCGTTCTGCATCCGGCGCCCGCTCGGCGCCTCGCGGCCGAGCGGCGTCGTTCGGCGTATATGGCCGTCCCGATCAAGCGCATCGCAAAGTTGGGCTTCCACTGCCCCTGAAGCTGGCGGCTGCGGCCTTGGCGCTGGCGTTGGTGGGCTTTGGCGTGTCGGCGGTGCTTCCCAAGGGCAACGGTGATGAAAAGTTGCCTTCCACTGCTGCGTCCGAGCAGCTTTCCGATGGCACCGGTTCGATGGCCGTCGATGGCGGTGGGTCTGGCCCCGGCAATGGCGGTGGTTCTTCTTCGGAGGCCCCAACAGTAGCGGTGGGCTTCTCCGATGCTTCTGCCAGTGATCCTCTTGGCGTTCAGCAGACGACGGGCCCCTTGGCAAACCAGCCGCGTACTGTTACCGTCACCTTCGCCGGCGATTGCACGCTGGGCACCGATGAGCACTTCGGAGTGGCAGGCAGCTTTCCCGAGATGTACGACCAGCAGGCGGACCCGTCCTATTTCTTGCGCAACGTAGCCCCCATCTTCAAAGCGGATGACCTGACGATAGTTAACATGGAGGGCACCCTCACCGAAGAAACGGTGCGGGCCGATAAGACGTTTACCTTCAAGGGGCCGGCGGAATACGCGCAAATTCTTACCAGTTCCAGCGTGGAGGCCGCATCGATGGCCAACAACCATTCCCGCGATTACGGCTCTAAAAGCTACACCGACACCATCGAGGCCCTAGAGGCGGCTGGCGTGCCCACCTTTGGCTACGATCGCACTGGCAAGCTGACGGTGAATGGGGTGAAAGTGGCGCTGGTGGGCTATTCCACGGTATACGATGGCATGGCGGTGGAAGACGACCTGGTGGCATCGGTGAAAGCGGCTCGCGATGACGGTGCCGATCTGGTGCTGGTGTACATGCACTGGGGCATCGAGAAGGACACGGTGCCCAACACCGGCCAGATGAAACTGGCCCGCAGCGCCATCGATGCCGGAGCCGATTTGGTGGTGGGCAGCCATCCCCATGTCATCCAGGGGTGGGAAATCTACAATGGTCGCCACATTGTGTACAGCCTGGGCAACTTCTGCTTCGGCGGCAACCACAACCCGCCCGACTACGATTGCATGATGTTCCAGCAAACCTTTACGGTGGCTGCCGACGGTACGACTGAGCGGGGCGAGGCGAAATTCATCCCTTGCAAGGTTTCATCGGTGACAAGCCGAAACAATTACCAGCCCACGCCGGCGGAAGGGGAAGAGGTGCAGCGCATCTCCCGGAAGATCCAACGCTCCTGTGATGCAATTGCCGAACTTGCGGAAACGCTATAGCGGGATTGTGGCAGGCAGTCTCTCGTGGAGCAGACATTCCGCGTCTGCCTGGGTCGCAGCTGTGTGCCGGCTGTCCGTCTAGGCAGGGGTAGAGTTTCTGCCCTGCCAAAACCGGGATTGCCGCTTTGCGCGGGAATCGTGTCGATGGTGGTTTAACACAGAGTCCCGCATGAGTGGTTTGCTTTTGCCATGCTTGTGGCATAATTGCGCGTATCGGTAAACGTATAACAGGATGAAGCTGCCAAGATGGTCTACGGAGAAAACGACGAGCGCTTCCAGAGAACGGTTCGCGGTGGCGAATCGCCCTCGCGTCGTGCCCGGACCGATGGTCCTGCGCTCGGTCGAGCTGCTGTGCCAGAGCGCCCCCGCGGTGCTCATGTCCGTCCACGCGGCGGCAGCCGTGAGGTGATAGATGCGCGGGGCAGCATAGATTCGCGCACCTTTAACGAGACTCACGAGATAAGCTCTACCACCAAAGATGCGCGCGATCGCCATTCGGCGGAACTCGATTCCATAAGTCATACCAGTTGGCGCTCTCGTGCTGGCCAAGGCTTCGATTCGGTGCCCGATGCCGGCGCTGGCCGCCGCATCGCATCGCGCCCTGTGCCGCAGCGCTCGAAGTCGAACATCGGATTCTCCGGCGGTGTGATGAGCAGTGGCCCCAACTATGGTCGCTCCTCTTTTCCCTCCAAGGCCGTGGTTGTCCTCGTGGCGATAGCAATAGTGCTGGTGGCCGTGGTGGCCTTCCTGCTTCTGCGCTAAGCACTTAAAGTTTCCTTAAAGGAAGGGAATCTTGCCTTCGCCCCTGCCGGGACGGGGCCCAGTTCGCTACAATGGGCTCATGATAGAGAATGAACGTATATTGGTCGTAGATGACGAGCGCGCCATTGCCGATTTGGTAGTGAGCCTCCTTCTGCGCGAGGGGATGCAGGCGCGGGCCTGTTACAGCGGCGCCCAGGCACTGGAGGCGCTGGAGAAGGAATCATTCGATTTGGCTATCCTTGACATCATGATGCCCGGGATGGACGGTTTCGAGCTTTGCGTCCGCATGAGAAAGATGCGCGACATCCCCATCATCTTCCTCTCTGCCAAAGACGAGGAAGCCGATCAAGTGGTGGGCTTCACGTTGGGGGCAGACGATTACGTGACCAAGCCCTTCCGTCCGCGCGAGCTGGTGGCCCGCGTGCGCGCCCGCTTGCGGCGGGCCCAGGCGCCGGCGCCGGTGGCGAACGACTCGCTTATCGAGGTGGGGCCCCTGGAGGTGGACGTGGCCGCCCACAGCGCATCGCTGCACGGACAGAAGATGAAGCTCACTCCCAAGGAATTCGCCATCCTCACGTTGCTAGCCCAGTCGGCAGGTCGCCCGGTGTCGGCGAAGGATCTGTTCGAGGGCGCTTGGGAAGAGCCTTTCGATGATGCCGCCAGCAACACTATCATGGTGCACATACGCCATCTTCGCAAGAAGCTGGCTGCTATTGATTCGTCCACACAGTTCATTGAGACGGCGTGGGGCGTGGGATACCGGCTGAAAGCTAGCCACGGCTCTGATGGCCGTACTGGGGAGATGACGCCGGTGGATGCCGAGCAGTCGGGCCCCTCGCCGACCTCCGGCGACACTTCGGTGGCTGGCCCTGCCAAGCGCACCTCCTCGAAGGGCACGGGGCGCATTCCGCTGCTGGGCCGTCGCGGAGGATCCCGTGGCGCTTAGGAGCGACCAGGCCAAGATCCTGCGTCGTAAAGTGGTGCGTTCCACGTTCATACGCATTGCCGTATTCACGCTGGCGGTGGCTTTGGCGGCTGTGGGATTCACCTTTTTTCTGCGCGACAGCGTGGCCGATTTCGTGGCCGACAATACTTCGCGCTGGGTGCCGTTGAACTCCGATGCGCAGCTGCAGCAGGTGTTGCGCGACAACGGGTTGATGGACACGTCGGTGGCCTTGGCGTATGCCGAGGCTAATGCTGATCCGTTGGCCATTCCCTATTCCGGTGAAGACTACGATCGCGAATTGGCTTACATCCAGGAAGAGCAGCTGGACCGGGCCGAGCAAGCAGCCGATGCTCTGGCGGACGATGGGGTGGCCCAAGAGGCTGCGCCGGGCGATGATGCAGCGGCCCCAAGCGCGGATGGGGCCGATGGCGCCGAGGCGGAGGGCACCTTGCTCACGTGGGAGCAGGCCCAAGAGCAACAGGCGCGCGAAGACTGCTTCTATACCGTAAAAGGAGCCTTGCACACCGAGGACGATGCGCTGGCCCGAACGGTTTACGGGTGCGCCCAAGAGATAGGCATCCCGAAAGAGGACGTGGGCCAAGTGTTGGGAGCCTTCTATCGCGACTCCCAAAAGCAGGCGCTGGATGCGTGGCGCGCTCAAGACCCGCAGCAGCAGGCCCAACAGCTGTCGCTTTCGCTGGTAACCCCCGACCCGGTGTATCAGGTGCTGGTGAACGACGCCACCGGCCAGGTGCAGATTCGCGATGTGTCCATCTACTCTTTCATCCGCGGCCTGAAAATTCCGTTTCTGTTGTTGGTGCTGGTGGTGGGCTGGTTCGTGATCATCTGGCTGGCGCTCAACAAGTCGATGCGCTACTTCGACGATCTGTCTGAGGCGGTGGCGGGGCTGCTGTCGAATCGCCAGGCAAAGATAGAGTTGCCGGACGACCTGTCCATCGTGCAGAACGAGTTGGCGGTTATCCGGGCCCAGTCCATTGCTGACGAACGCGCCGCACAGGCGGCCGAGACTCGCAAGAACGAGCTGGTGGCCTATCTGGCCCACGATATACGCACGCCTCTTACCTCTGTGCTGGGTTATTTGGACTTGCTGCGGGAGGGGCGCGAGTTGCCCCGTTCGGTGCAGCAGAAGTATGCCGACATCGCCTATGCGAAGGCGGTGCGGTTGGAGGATCTCATCAATGAGTTTTTCGAGATCACCCGGTACAATTTGTCCGCCATCCCAATCGAGCGAGAAATGGTGAACGTGCGCTTCTTCTGCCAACAGGTGGCTGAGAGCTTCTTCCCGGAGGCGCAATCCCGCAACCTAGAGATTCGGGTACTGGGCTCAAGCGAGATGCAGTTCTTCGTCGATCCCGACAAGCTGGCTCGCGCTATAGGCAACATCATGCGCAATGCCGTGGCCCATGCCGAAGAAGGCACCCCCATCACGCTGGAGGCGGTGCAGGACGAGCGCCGGGCAACGGTGATCGCAGTGACTAACTTCGGACGCGAGATTTCTCCTGAGCACCTGAAGACAGTGTTCGAGAAGTTCTACCGCGAGGACACCGCACGCTCTTCTGATTCCGGCGGAACGGGATTGGGGCTGGCCATCACCCGCGAAATTGTGACGGCTCACGGCGGCACCATCACCGCCGCCAGCGAGTCGGGCAAAACGGTGTTCACCATTGTCCTGCCCTATGTGGCTCGCGGGTGGTAATCTCAGTTCCGTCTGCCTGACGGCAGCCGGAATGCCCCGTTCGCTGAGGCTTCCTGCAACACCCGTCCTTGCCGCTCAGCCCTTACCTTTACGTGCCGAAGCACGCTCGGCCGGGCTTCGGGGCAATTACAGGCGCTGCAGAAACCCTCAGCTGCTGGTATGGACCTGATGCGATGGGAAAACATATCAGGTTTTTTGTAGGGCAGAGATTCTATCTCTGCCTGACGCTACAAGCGCGTTACAGCATGTGGGCGCGCAGGTAGTCGGGGGCTTGGGGGGCCAGCAGCGCCGGGGCGATGTCGAAGATGGTGCGACAACCGGTTTGGCCGGCGGCAGCCATGCGATGGGCGGCGCGGGCAACGGCCACCAGCACGCTGCCGGTGAACTCGGGGTTGGAGTCAAGCTTCAGCGAAAACTCGATGACGTGGGTGTTCTCGCCGTCCTTGCCGGTGGTGCCGGTGCGGATGACCGAGCCGCCATGGGGAATGCCGGCGTGGTCGCGATCCAGCTCTTCCTGGCTGATGAAGGTAACGGTGGTGTCGTAGTCGGCGAAGTAGTTGGGCATGGTAACGATGGCCTGCTCGATGGCCGCCTTGTCGGCCCCTTCTTCCGCCACCACAAAGCACTCGCGGGTGTGCTTCTCGCGGGTGGAAAGCTGCGGGTTCGTGCCAGCACGCACCGCATCCAGCGCCTCGGGTACCGGCACGGTGTATTGGCGGGCGTCCTTCACGCCGGGGATGCGACGGATGGCATCGGAGTGGCCCTGGGATACGCCGCGCCCCCAGAAGGTGTAGTCGGCGCCGTTGGGCATGATGGCGTTGGCGTACAGGCGCGCCACCGAGAACATGCCCGGATCCCAACCCACCGAGATGACGCCGATGTGGCCGGTTTCCTTGGCGGCAGTGTCCACTGCGGCGAAGTGCTGCGGAATGTTGGCGTGGGTGTCGAAGGAATCCACCACATTGAACAGGCGCGCTGCCGCCGGAGTCTGCTCCGGCAAGTCGGTGGCACTGCCGCCTGCCAGCACCAACACGTCTATCTTGCCGGTCCATTGCTCCAGCTCGGCTGCGGCCACCACGGTAGCGCCGGGGGTGAGCAGCGTCAGCGACTCGGGGGCGCGGCGGGTGAACACCGCCACCAGTTCCATATCGTCGTTGGCAGCGCAGGCCAGCTCCACGCCGCGTCCCAAGTTCCCATATCCCAAAATGCCGATGCGAATGCGATCCATGGCTTACTCCTTTGTTGCAATCTTCGAACCGGTTCATTGCTACCCTTGAACCGGCGTCCGTTCAAATTTGTCGCGCAAATCTTACCAATACCTCGCCGTTGCCGCGTTACAACTTGGTAAAAGGGGAGGGGCGAAGCAAGCGGTGGCTGGTGGCGGAGATGGTGGCCGCCAGCTGGTCAGGATCGGCCTTGCGCAGCTGGGCCAGATGGTTGAGGGCGCTGTCCAGTTGGCCGCGCCAGGCGGCGGCGTCCATGGTGGTGCCCTCGGGCGGCTCGTCGGTTTCCAGCAACAGCTGCCTCGCGGGGATTTGCGCCCCGTAGGCTCGGCCGCGCCGCGAGGCCAACATATGAGGGCCCACCGAGAAGTAGCAGCCGACGGCGCGCGCGGCGGCCAGCTTTTCCCCCGACCCCGAGAACCAGTGGAGCACCACGGCGCACGCGCTCAGCGCCCCGGTTTTCCGCAGAAGTTCCAGCACTGTGCCGGCGGAGCCGACGGCATGCAGCGAAAGCAGGGGAGGGGTGGGGCGGCGTGCGGCCTCCGCGGAGATAGCAGAGAGCAGCTGCTCAAATGCCGCCACCTGGGCATCGGCGGTAGGGCGGTGTCTGGCTGAGAAGTCCAGCCCCAGCTCGCCGAAAGCGGCAGCACGGGGCAGCAGCTCCTCGAAGGCGTCCACCTGAGTGCGCCAATCTTCGGTCACGTACCATGGGTGCAGCCCCAGTGCCCATACGATGGGGCCGGCATTTGAGCCGCCATCGGTGCCGAACTGCGCGAACTCCTCGGGTGTTACCGTGCAGGACAGGGCGCCGATGCGCGCCTGCGCTGCCACGGCGCCGATGGAGGCGGCGTTTTTCGCAAACCCCAGATGGCAGTGCATGTCGTAGAGCGTTTCCATGCCGATGCGTGTGCCTTTCGCTTCACATTGATGATGCATTTCTGAAAGTATAGGGCGCACCCCGGGGGTTCTGGTACCATTTGTTGCCGATTCGCCCCAAAGGAGCGGAAATGTTGGATGGCCCCGTGGCGGGGGCTTGCTTAGGGGCGGCCATGTGCTCCGCGCCCCATCAGGGGTACTTTGTTTTCGAGGAAGCGGCAGGATATATGATCATCGAAATTCTGAAGGCACTGCTCATTGGCGTGGTGGAGGGCATAACCGAATGGCTCCCCGTCTCGTCCACCGGCCATATGATTCTGGTGGACGAGTTCGTGAAGCTGGCAGTGAGTCCGGAGTTTCTGGAGCTGTTCTTGGTGGTCATTCAGATCGGCGCCATCTGTGCGGTGCTCATTTTGTACTTCCATAAACTGAATCCCTTCTCGCCGCGCAAGACGCCTGCCCAGAAACGCAGCACGTGGCGGCTATGGGGTATGGTGGTCATCGGCTGCATTCCCGCCGCCATCATCGGATTTACGCTGGACGATTTCTTTAACGAGCACTTCTACAACGCTTGGACGGTGGCTATCGCGCTCATCGTGTACGGCGTGGTGTTCATTGTGCTTGAGCGTCACAATCGCAAGCGGGAGGCTGCCTACCTCGAGCGACGAGAAGCGCGCCGCATCGCAGCCGAGCGTCCCCGTGGCCGTCACGCACGTCCCCAGACCGCCGAGGCCGCCGCGGCCGGCCTGGTGCGCAATACCGGTTCCTACTACAACGATCCTTCCATTTCGGGGCGCCTGCCCAAAACGGAGGTGCACCGCACTGCGCTGGGTGCCGAAGAGGCGCGCCCCGGCTTCGACGGCGACGATGCCGAGATGGCCTTGTTCAAGGTGCAGACGGTAGACGACATCGATTGGAAGACGGCGCTGAAGATCGGCTGCTTCCAGATGCTGGCCATCATCCCCGGTACCAGCCGTTCTGGCTCCACCATCATCGGCGGCATGCTGTGCGGCTGCTCCCGCACTGCGGCGGCGGAGTTCACCTTCTTTCTGGCCATTCCGGTAATGTTTGGCTGGGGCCTGCTGAAAACCGTGAAGTATATCGCTGAGCTGGGGCTGGCCATGACCGGCACCGAAATAGCGGTACTGGTGACGGGCATTCTCACCGCTTTCGTGGTGTCGGTGGTGTCTATCAAGTTCCTCATGGGCTACATCAAGAAGAACGACTTCACTGCCTTCGGCGTGTACCGCATCGTGGTGGGCATTGTGGTGCTGGCTTAC
>CANSTH010000018.1 GCA_947649875.1 uncultured Parvibacter sp.
TGGCTCCGACAGAGCGGAGCGTCGAGCGCAGGCCTGGCGAACCGGCCCACCTCCGAGGGAATGCGAAGAAAGTGCTTACCGCTCTTCAATGGGCGCGTAGGGTTGCTGGGGGGCGTCGGTGGTTTTGTAGGCGGGGCGGATGATGCGCTTGCCGGAGACGATTTCCTCGAAGCGGTGCGCCGCCCAGCCGGCAGTGCGGGCACAGGCAAACAGCGGCGTGAACAGCTCTTCCGGGATGCCCATCATGGTGTACACGAAGCCGGAGTACATGTCCACGTTGGCGCACATGTCCTTTTTGGTGCCCTTTTCCTGCTCGATTACCTGGGGGGCCAGCCGTTCAATGGACTGCAGCAGGTTGAACTCGCGCTCGTACTGGGTGCCGGCGGCCAACTTGGCAGCGAAGCGCTTCAGGATGACAGCGCGCGGGTCGGACAGCGTGTACACCGCGTGCCCCATGCCGTACACCAGGCCAGTTTTGTCGTAGGCCTGCTTGTTCACAATGCGGGCCAGGTACGCCGCCACCTCATCGTCATCTTCCCAGTTCGCCACATTTTGCTTGATTTCCTGCTGCATCCCCAGCACCTGCCGATTGGCGCCGCCGTGGCGATGGCCCTTCAGCGAACCGATGGCGGCCGAATACGCCGAATAGGGGTCGGTGTCGGACGAGGACAGCACGCGGGTGGTGAAGGTGGAGTTGTTGCCGCCGCCGTGCTCGGTGTGCAGGCACAGCATGATGTCCAGCATGCGGGCCTCCTCCGGCGTGAACTGGCGGTCGGGGCGCAACATGGATAGGATGGTCTCGGCAGTGGACTGGCCGGGGATGAACCGGTGCATGATCATGGAGCCGTGGTGGAACCGCGATTGGATGGCATAGTAGGTGAGCACCATGATGCGGGGCAGGCGGCTCATCAGCGACAACGCCGTGTGCACCTCATGTTTGGGAGAACGGTCCTCGGCAAAGCGGTCGTAGGTGTAGAGCTGCAGCACCGAGCGGGCCAGCACGTTCATGATATCGGGGGGCACGTCATGCATGATGATGGAGGCGGTGAAGCCGTCGGGCAGCTCGCGCTGGGAATCGATTACCTCCACGAACTGCGCCAGCTGATCGGCGGTGGGCAGATGACCCACCAACAGCAAATAGGCCACCTCTTCAAAGGCGAAGCGGCGCTGAGGCGAATCGTCCCCCAGCAGGTCGTACAAGTCGTAGCCGCGCAGGCGCAGATGCCCCTCGTCGGCAATTTTCTTTCCGTCTTCCACCCGATAGCCGTGCACGTCGGAGATATTGGTCATGCCCACAATGACGCCGGTGCCATCGGCATTGCGTAAGCCGCGCTTCACATCGAAGCGGGCGTACTGCTCGGGAGGGATGCTGTTCACTTCGCTAAAACTGTCGAACAGCGAAACCTTGCGTTTCTCCTCCTCCGCCACCGCCAACGGCTCGGGGGCATAGGGCACCGGGTCGTTGATGTCGCGAGAGTCGATGTCCAGCGCAGCGTCGTAGGCGGCCAGCCGCCCAGCTTCGGCAGAGTCGGAAACTTCGTAAACTCGTGTCATCAAACGCCCCTCTCAAAAACTGCTTTGGACAAAAGGTATCCACCCATAATACCCAATCCCAGCACCGTTGGGGTTTCCGCGCGGTTACTCTTAGGCCAATGCCCAACGAAACACGACGGCCCCGACGGACACGGTTCGCATTTGCAAAGGGGGAATGGGGGGCGAGCCGCGTCCGTCGGAGCCGTCTTCAGTCCGCAGATGAAGAAAGGGGCGCCCCGCACCTACCTGATGCGGGGCAACAGAAGAATACTAGTTCTCGCCCTTCCACTCATGGTCGCGCAGGATATATACGAAGCTTGGGCTGTTGCCAACATCGGGCAGGTGGAACACTTCGGATTGCTGATAGGGGCGAATGGAGTCTCCCACGCGTTCGCCGAAGGTTTCGCCACAGAAATTGGCCACTGGACCCACAAAAGACTCTATGCCCTTATCAAGATCACCGAAGAAACGAGCCACCCCGCCGCACTGGGCCACACACTGGGGCAGCTCCCCTTGGGCCACCTTCTGCTCGCACAAGGTGCACTTCTCCACCACACGCTCCTCTTCATTGAGGTAGCGCACCCCGTAGGGGCAGGCCATGGCGCAGAACTGGCAGCCAATGCACTTCTGCTTGTCAATCTGGATGGTGCCGTCGGCGGTTTTGTGACTAGCTTCAGTGGGACACACTTCCACGCAGGCCGGATTCTGACAGTGCTGGCACTGCACGGGCACAAAATACATTTCCAGGTCGGGATATTGGGTAGCACCGGGTTTCAAATTGGGGCCGACGCGCAACACCTTGTTCCAGTAATTGCCAATGGGCACGTTGTTTACCACTTTGCATGCCACCATGCAGGCAAGGCAGCCAGTACATTTGTTGAGGTCGGTGAGAATCGCGTATTGGGTCATTGTTAGGCCTCGCTTCCATCGTAAACCGGCAACCACTCATTCAGACGCGGGTCGGAGGCGTCGTGGATGATCTCGGTTCCATCGTCGCCACACGGCACGGGATTACCAAAAGGAGAGTTTTCGGGGGTTGCCTTGTACACCTTTACGGGGTAGCAGCGCAGATTGCTGGTGGAGGACATCTTGTCGTGGGCATCCTTGTCCACCAAGCAGTTAGCACCACACAGCTTGAAGCCCTTATCCGCTTGCTGCAGCTCAGGGAACCACCACTGATGTTCCAGGTTCACCGTGCCCTTGTCGATGCCGTAATACAGATCGGCAATTTGGCGAATCTTCCCGTATTTGTTCTCAATCCACACCCAATCGCCTTGCTCGATGCCCAGTTCGGCGGCATCATCCGGATTTATCTCCATGCGCGGCGCCGGCCACAGTTCGCGGCACCAAGGCAGCTGGCGATGCTCGCTATGGAAGTACACCGGAATGCGGCGACCCGTGATGGCTGTAAGCGGATACTCCTTATAGCCCTCGGGATCCCTAACCGGCGAATGAATAGGCTCATCGAAGTTGCAGATTTCCCAATGGTCATCGGGGTGATACGTCTCGATGATGGTGGACCAGAATTCTTGCTTCATGGTTGGCGTAGGATAGCCCGGAATGTTAATGTTGGGGTCAAGCATCGCCTTCTGATGGGGCGGCTTGTGATACAGCTGCCCAACCTCGAAGCGACGATAAGTGCCCCAGTTCCAAGGCTGAAGCTTCTTAACATCCCACCAACCGTTCTTGGTGAAGTGGTCCGCGTATTCGTTCCAGGTCATTCCCATCCCCGAAACATATTCGTCCAACAAGAAAGCCCAGGTGGGATATGGGTTTTCTGGATCAGGCCAGAAAGGCAACCCCATTGCTTCCATCACCCCAATAACCGCCTCATAGTCGTTGCGGCATTCGCCCGGTGCGGCCACGCAGGGAATGTTGGCACCCAGTGCTCCGTGGGCGCCCTGCGAAATGCGGTGGCCCGAATTCTCAATCCAGTGATATGAAGGCATCACGATGTCCGCCATTCCGCATGTTGGGGTATCCCACAGGTCAATGACCAGCAAGAAGTCCAGCGTCTGCAGGCCGTCCCACGCAAAAAGGCTGTTGCATTGGTTCATGAAGTCGCTGCCCTGCACGACGCCACCGCGCACACGATAAGGCTCGCCGGTTTGCATAGCGGTATAAATGCACGTCGGGTCAGCCCAACCGTTCCACCAGTCGAAAAGGGGCCACTGGTCGCGACCGAGCCTTTTCTGGATATGCTCCGGCTGTCCCACGCGGCTCATAATAGCCGGTGCGGCAGCGTCCATGGCCTGTCCCAACGGCACTTCAGTGGCGCCGCGGTTTCCACCCGGGGTGTCCATGGCTCCCACCAGCCCCACTAGGCAGTCCAACGCGCGAACGTTCTCGATGGCGTTGGTGGCATGCTCGATACCCAACTGCATTTGAATGCCGCCGTTGGGGAGCTTGGGGTCTTTGCGGGTAGCCCATGCAAGGGCAGCGCCTCGAATCTTGTCCGCCGCAACACCGGTGATCTCTTCGGCCTTTTCCGGCGTATATTCCGCCACGCGGTCGGCGTACAGCTGAAACACTGGTTTCACCTTGCTCTTGCGGCCATCTTTAAGAGTAATCTCGAATTCGCCGTACAGAGCGGGATCGATAAGGGGGTTAAACGGCGACAGATCGGCCACCCACCCTTGGTCAACACCCGGAAGCAGATTGCGCTCGGGCACATATCCCTCCGTCTGCTTAGTCCAGGTTTCGCCTTCCCAGTGGGCATCTTCGGGGTTCGCCTGCCACCAAGTAAGGCAGTCGTTCCCGGCCTTTCCCTCGGCCTCGCGAAGGGTGTCCCAGACCATGAAGCGATGGGGATCGCCGCCCTCCACCAAGTCAGACTCTTTTAGCAGACGCGTTTTAATGTCACAGCTCTGAGTGTCACAGCGAAAACCACTGGGCTCGATATCCTCGCACACCAAGAAGGGGGCATTGGTCCAGCGCTTCACATACAAGTCATCCATTAGGTCGTTCTCAAGAATCACATTAGCCCAGGAGAGCGCTAACGCGGCATCGGTGCCGGGGCGCAAATTCATCCAGAAGTCGGCCTCTTTACCCAGATTGGTCAGACGCGGATCCACATCGATAAACGTGTCTGCCTTGGTTACAACGTCAGCGACGGTACGGCACGAATCATCATAGTTGGACATCTCACAGCCACCGGCCCAAACAACGAAGGCTGAAGGACGGCCCGTAGTTTCCAGCCAATTGAAAGCCTGGGCGCTGTTGATGCGCGTAGCGAACTGCCGCGGTCCCTTGCAGATGTGCGAAGCAAGAATCGCGTTTGGCGTGTCGAGCGCCGCCTTCCATGAGGCATATGGATACATGGGCCAGATGCGCGAGGTGCCGCCCATGGTGAACATGGATTCTCCGCCGTATTTCTGCTGAAGCTCCAAGAACTTCTGTCCCGCGGTCTCAAAAGCTTCGTCCCATGAAATGCGCACCCAACCAGGATCGCTGCTCTCCTTGGGGTTCGTGCGCTTCAGCGGATAGCGCAACCGGTCGGGATGATAGGCCGCCTGAATGGACGACTGCGACTTAGTGCAGCAGTTGCCCATCGACTGAAAGGCGCTCTCGTCGCCTTCAACGCGAACGGCGCGGCCATTCTCCACCGTCACCCATACGCCGCATTCCATCTTGCCGCAGCCGCGGCAGCACGTGCGCACTTTCGTCACACCGGTTTTGCCGGCCACTGGGGGTACGGTGTCTTCCGCCAAGGCGGTTCCCTGCAGCAATGTTCCGCTCATCGTTGCGGCTGCGACTGTTGCCGCAGACAGCGCGACAAACCGCCGACGCGTTACATTCAAAACTCCCATGAACGCTCCTCTCGTCCTTACTCGCTCGCCCCTCCCCCTTCGGGAGTTGCGCCTGCAGGGCATTTATAGAGCGCACCTCCAAACAAGCCCATACCAGAGGTAGCCGTATTTCCTGCTTTTACCCCTCATATAGCTGATATTATTTTTGCGTTTTCCCTGATGAGGGCCGCGTGCTCTTCAGCTCGTTCTGCAGGCGTCGCGCACGACGGTGGTTTTGGGGCTATAATTTGCTGTAGGGGTTGCAGGTAAAAACACAGCCAATGTGTAGAAGGGAGAAGCGTTGACCATTTCGCGCTTTAACGAAAAAATCGCCTTAGCTTCCGGTGATTTTTCTCTGCGCCGGTGCGGTTCTTTTGCGTGTTATCGCCTCTGGATTTACCTGTGCTTTTGGAGCACGCTGGTTTTCGACCAAGCTGCTCTTGAAGCAGCTTCTCCCGTCCCAAGCGTGTTTTCGCTGTCCACGCTCTGCCTGGCCCTTACCCTTTTGGCTGGCGGCGTGTTTCCTCAAATGGCGCGCTTCGTGTTGGATCGCCCACCCCTTCGACCCATTCCCCCCATCCTCGGAGGCCTGGGCACGCTGCTGTGCTCTTTGGCACTGCACCAACAAGCCAGCCCACTTTTGATCTTCCCCTGCGCTGCCCTTACCGGGCTTGGCTCGGGCTTTCTGCTTTTAGATATGGGGCGCGAATTTTGCAAAAGCTCGATGCGCTCCGTTGCCCTCGAAACAGCCCTCGGGTATCTTGTTGCCTCCGTAGCTTTTATATTCCTACCGCTGCTGAGTCTTACGATCAATCAGGTTATAGCGGCTCTTGCGCTGCCCCTTGGCACGGCTGCGCTGGGCTTCAAGCGCATCCCAGACCCCTCTCGACCCCCCGTCCCATCGCTTGCCGCGAACCTCAAAGACAAAGGTGGGTTCAAAGGCCCCATGATGCTGAAAGCCATAGCAGGAATAATCTGCTTTGGTGGGTCGGCTGAAGTGATGCGCGGGCTTTTTGTTCCCGCCAACCCAGCTCTTCTTACGCAGGATTACGCTGCTTTCTCCCTCGGCACTATCTTCACCCTTACAGTGCCCATCATTATTTTGTGCCTCTTCGCAAAATCGTTTCGCCTCGAAACTCTTTATCGCTTCGCACTGCTGTTCTCAATTTTCGGATACCTGCTTGTCCCGCTAACCGGCGCGCATAGCTTTTCCTTTTCGTTCATCACGGCAAGCAATGCCGCCTTTTCACTTTTGGTGTGGAGCACCCTTGCCCTTCTCGCATCTTGGCGAGTTGCCAGCTCCTCCCTACGCATCATCGGCTTGGGCTGGGCTCTTGTGCGTTGCCTGAGTCTTCTTATAGGCTTCACCGTTGTGAGCATCGTCGTTGCCAACATCAATCTCTCCACGCAATCGCTTACAATTTTCTCGGTCGCACTGGCCCTTGTGCTTGTACTCACGTTTCTTTTCGTGCTTACTGAAAAGGATTTCGAATCGTGGCGTGTCTCTTTTTCGCCGAACGCCAATCTGGATGGTAATAACAACACCTCCCTCGAAGTCCGCTGCAATACCATAGGCCACCAGTACGGACTTACCACCCGGGAGTGCGAGGTGTTTTACCTCTTGGCATTGGGTCGCAATTCACAGCGAATTTCCGACGAACTGTTCATCGCACGTGGCACCACTAACACCCACATGAGAAACCTTTACGCGAAGCTGGGAATTCATTCTCAACAAGAGCTCATTGACCTAGTGCAGGACAATCTAAAGAAACAACAACCTTAAGCACTCCCTACCTTAACCTTGCACAATTCCATAATGCTCTATACAATCTGGCTAAGTTAGCCAAGTTAGGAGCCATTATGCTGCAGGCCAATGTTTTGGAAACGAAGAACAGCCTCTCGGAATTTCTGCGCTTCTTGGAAAGCGGCAAGGAGGATTGCATCGTGATAGCGCGCCACAACAAGCCGGTGGCGAAGATCACCCTCTACGATGCCCCCGCCGCCTCGAATCGCATCGGCATTGCGAAAGCAGCGGACCTCTACGCCGATGGATGGGACTCCCCGGCACTGAACGGCGCCGTTGCCTCCCTGTTCGAGGAGGGCGAATGAAGCTCTTACTTGATACCCACATCCTCCTCTGGGCCCTTGCCGACGACGAAAAACTCCCCATGGCAGCCCGCGCCCTCATTCTGGATGAATCGAACGAAATCATGTTCAGCGTGGCAGCGGCATGGGAGGTGGCCATCAAGCACTCCCTGAAGCCGGACCAGATGCTCGTTGGGGCGAAGGAGCTGCTGGGGTTTTGCGATGCGGCCGGCTACGAGGCGCTTCCCGTGCAGGCGCGCCATGTTGTTGCCCTTGAGGAGCTGCGGCGAGCCCCCGACGCCCGCCCCCACAACGACCCGTTCGACCGCATCATGATCGCCCAGGCCAAAGCCGACGGGATGATGCTGCTCACCCACGACACCCTCATCCCCGACTACCAAGAGCCCTGCATCTTGTGGGTGTAGCGGCCCAGTTTCGTAGCAGCAACAAAAAAGCCGCCCGAAAGGCGGCTCATAGTTTCAAGTGGTGCGCCGTGAGGGATTCGAACCCCCGACGTACTGATTCGTAGTCAGTCCCTCTATCCAGCTGAGGTAACGGCGCAACAGCAAAGGATATATTACCCGAACCCCCAGAAATGTCAACGGAAAACCCCCGAGAATTTAAAACTTTTTCTCGGGGGCTTGCCGCGGAGGGGTTGGACATCCTGGATGGGCCGGCACGGCAGGTCGAAGCGAGATCCGGTCAAGCGGAGTAGGGGCGAGATCCACTCGCCGCTAGGCGAGTTAGCTCGCCCCGTACGGAGCGTCGAGCGCAGGCCTGTCGAGCCGGCCCACCTCCGGCAGGGCGCCGACCCTTTATTCTCGTGGCCCAGGCAGAGATAGAATCTCTGCCCTACGAATTCGCCTTGTGGCTTTTCTGCGTTCGAAGCGCTGCTACGCTTGTGCCGATGAAGCGGGCTTGAGGTTCAGGTATGCCAAGCCAAAGCACAGCAGCGCCACTGCCAAACCTAGAACCCCTAGCGTCACTACCCATTCAATGGGCGCGGGCGCATACACCAGCTGGCCGTAGGCCGCATCAACCCCATTGCCGCCAAATGTGATGGCATAAGGGCCCTCAACATTGGCAAACGGAATGTTGGGGATTTGGAAGCCGCCCACCAGCAGCTGCACGCGCTTGCACAGGATTCCCAGGATGGCAAGCACAGAGGCTCCCACCAGGAGGCCATTGCGGCGCAGGGCCGGGACAACGCACACCACCAGCGCAATCACGCAACCGATAACCTCGAACCAGAAGAAAGGCGCCAACGGGCCAGATACCAGCATGTCCACCACTTCGGCCCCACTGCCGCCGGGGAAGGCGCTGGTAAGCAGGTCGCAGCCGAAGAAGTACAGATCCACCGCGATAAACGCCGCCAGCATCTTCGCCATTTTCACAATATAGGCCTGGTCAAGCGCCAAATAACCAGCCGCGCGCAGCCCGATGCACAGCGCCATCACCAGCGCAGTGCCGCACACCAGTGCCGAGCTGACAAACCACGGCCCCAATAGCGCCGTGTACCAAAACTCGTGCCCCTGCTGCAGGCCAAAGATCCAGGCAGTTACGCTATGCACCAGCACTGCGCACACCAGCGCAATCACGCTGATCACGCGAATGGCGGCATGGGAGGTTTTCCCTTGCTCGTAGCGCATGTAGAACACCAGGTACACAATGGACAGGATGAGGTACACCGCCAGCACGATGATGTCCCACATAAGAGGCGAACCCAAGTTGGAGTACGCAAACAGCTCCCACAGACGCACCGGCTGACCCAAGTCAACCACCACAAAGCCGATTGCCGCAACTGTGCAGCAGATGCTGGTCCAAATGGCCACCTTCGAGATTCCACCGAAGCCCTCCATCCCAAACGCATTGGGAATAGATGAGATGATGAGACCGCCAGCAGACAGGCCCACGAAGAACATGAACATAGTGATGTAGAGGCCCCACGAATCCAAGTTCCGCATGCCGGTTTGCACCATACCGCCGGAGAGCTGCATCATCCAAAACACGATGCCGATTACTGCCAGCACAGCTCCAATTGCGCCGGCAATCACCAGGCCGCGTGAACGCTTAGCGTTTTCAACCATGATTTCCCCCTAGATAAGATAGTAGACGGAGGGCTTGGTGCCCATTTCTGGCAGCAGCTGCTCCCACTCGCGCGTGGCAATCAGCTGGCTGATCTCAGAATCCGGGTCGTCCAGGTCGCCCCAATGGCGGGCCATTGCGCCGCATACTTCCATACAGGCAGGGGTCTGCCCTTTCGCAAGGCGCTGATAGCAGAAACGGCACTTCTCCACCGTGTGCTTCACGTGCTGGGGCGCATCGTAGTCGCCCACGGGGAAGTCCAGCGAGTACTTGGGCTCTTCCCAGTTGAAGCTGCGCACACCGGTGTAGGGGCAGGCGCTTATGCACATGCGGCAGCCGATGCACTTGTCGGAGTCTTGCCGCACCACGCCGGTCTCCGGGTCTTTGTAGGTGGCCCCCACGGGGCACACCTTCACGCAGGCGGGGTTCTCGCAGTGCTGGCAGGAAACCGGATAGTACTTGCGGTACAGATCGTTGGGGTAGGTTCCGCGGGCAGTATCCATGTACTGACCGCCATCGGTGAGTACGTTGTTGTAGCGTACGCCATCGGGCAGATTGTTAGCCGACTTGCAGGCCAGCGTACAGCCGTGGCAAGCAACACAGCGCTTCAGGTCGATGGCCATTCCGTAATGGGTCATGTTAGGCCTCCAATTCGTATTTCTCTACAGCCACCAATGTGTCGAAAGGCGTATTAGTGGGGAAGAAGTGAGTGCAAGCCAGCGATGTGAGGTCGGCATAGTGGCCGGCCTTGTATTGATCGTCCAGCCAGGTGTGTTCGGTCCAAGCGGTACCGGGACGCAGCGATGGGTCCAGATGCGCTTTGAACACGCAGAAACCGCGATCGTTGTAGCACCGTACGTAGTCGTTCTCGGAAATGCCATATTTCTCGGCATCAATGGGGTTCAGCTCAACTGTGGGCTCCGGCTGAATCTCCAACAGCCAAGGACACTTGGCGAAGGCAGTGTGTACTTTGAACTTATCGCGGTGGGTCATCAGGTTAATGGGATACTTCTCCAAAAGCGGATTGGTGTCGTACGTTTCCAGCGGATCGCTCTGGAAGGGCAACGCGTACAGCTCTTGGTCCAGCTGGCGGCTTTTGTCAAACTCCGGCACCGGGTTTTCGAAGTAGAATTCCGCACGGCCGCTCTCGGTAGCAAAAGGAATAAACTGATTACCGTAAATGAACTCGTCCGGCGCCATCTTGATGTGCTTTTGCTGCTTCAAAGTTTCCCATGTTACGCCATATTGATCGCGGGCCACATCGCTGTCCAGGAACATGGCATGAAAGCCGGCATTGTCGTAGTCGAACTCCGGGCCCAAGTCCATCCCCAAGCCCAGCAGGCGGATAATGTCGCAATCGGATTTTGATTCGAACTGAGGCTCAATGGCCGCATCGTTGAAGTCCAGGTAGTCGTTGGGGCAGGTGCGGTAGGTTTCGTACTCAAACCAGTGAGGCACCGGAAGCACCACGTCTGAGTACTTCGCCGTGTCCGACCACACCGTATCAGCGGTAATCAGCAGATCTACGTTCTCGAAAGCCTGGCGCAATGCAGTGGTGCCCGAGTAGCTGCCCAAGGGATTGCCGCAATAGAAGAATATGCTCTTCAGGTGCATGGGCTGGCCACACCACTGCTGCTCTTCGACGATTTGAGGAATATACGTCATATTGGTAGTTGCACCCGGCTTCATCTTGCTGGTGACAACAGTCATCCAGTTGTCGCCGGCAAAACCGGTGGTCGCACCGGCAAGATTTCCGCTCACACCGGCCCCCTTCTTGCCGATCTGGCCCGACACCAAGGGAAGCACGCACAAGGCATGAGACGCACCGTCGCCATTGCCGCGATGGTCGATGCCAAAACCGGTATGCAACATGGTGGGACCGTCCAGGTACATTTCCGCCAGCTGGGTTATTACGTCTTCTGATAGCTCGCATTTCGCCGATGCCGCCGGCAGCGTCCACTCGTCGCAGCGATCCAGCAACATGGTGTAGGCGGTCTTCACGGGGATGCCGTTTATGACGAATTCCCCTTCGATGGCAGGAGCGGCAATTTCCTTCAACAGGCCAGGATTACCCTGTTCGTCTACCGCCACCAGCGGGAACTTCCCTTCGCCCTGATCCATTCCAAGACCAAAACCGCCGCCGGTGGCCACGCCTGCCTCGCGCTCGGCCGCGATACCCGCCTCATCTGAGCGCAAAAACTTGCCAGTATCCTGCCGCACCAGGAATGGAGCCACTGTCATGGTGGCCAGATACTGCTTATCGTCTTTACCGTTCTCATGCCAATAGCGGATCATGGCCATAGCCAGCGCAGCATCGGTGCCCGGCTTAATGGGAGCCCAGAAATCCGCCTTCTGCGCTGCCACGGTGTATGTGGGATCAATCACCACAAGCTTTCCGCCCCTGTCGCGAGATGCCATCAGGTACTTCCAGCGGTTGAACGTGCCGATGGAGGCATTGCACCCCCAGATAAACGTCGTATGCGCATTCACCTGGTCTTTTCGGCTGTTGCCCACCATGTACAGCGACATTCCCAACATCTTCCAGGAATAGTTGAGCATGGTCATGTCGTTTTCTTGGGCAATCTTCGTAGCTCCCAGGCTGTTGAACAGCCTCATGTACACGTAATAGTTTTGCGCATAGGTGCCGGCACCGTAGGAATAGGCAATGGAAGAGTCGCCGAACTCCTTTTGGTACTCTTTCCAGTGATCGCAAATGTACTTGATGGCATCATCCCAGCTCAAACGCTCCCACTCACCGCCACCGCGCGGAGTGCCTTCCACGCGACGCGCAGGGTATTGGATGCGTTCTGGCGCATAGATGCGCTGAGTATGGGTGTAGCCGCGTGCGCAAATGAGGTTTTCCATGGGATCTTCGTTCAGGATAGGCCCCGTTTTCACCACTTTGCCCTCACGCACCGTAACCGCAATGCGGCAGCCACCTCCGCAGTTGCCGCGGCAGATGCCCTGGTACACCTCTTCTTGGGGCTTCTGTCCTTCGGCCGCAGCCGGCAGCGTATCCAGCGCCACCCCCGCCACAGCCGCCGCTCCCGCTGTGGCGGCTGTGGCCTTCAGGAACGATCGGCGGGTGAGCCCCCGTCGCGGCGCGTCCTTCAGCACGGCGCTCGATTTCTGCAGTTTCTCCTCCTGCATAGTCCCTCCTCTCTCGCTGCGTTTGCAGCAAGCGAACACAAGCGGCCCCGTTGGGCCTACCTGCATCCTAGGAAGGAAGGGCAGCGCATCTCAATTGATTAATTTCGCAGCTTTCATCTTGACATGGCCCAAGCGCGGCCAATTCGGCCCTCGCTGTCTCGCGGCGGGCCAAACGGGACAGAAGGTGTCCAAAATGGCCTATTTGCTCATTTCTTTCGACGGCGAAGCATCGTAAACCCACTTCAGCACCAATTCCACTAGACGGTCTGGCGTAATGCTAAAGTGGTTCCTCATCCACCAGCACAGGGCCGTTGCGGTAATGCCGCTGTAGAGGGTAACCACAAAGTCCATCTCGGTCTCGTCGTTGATGCCGTCTTTCTCGTAAGGAACAGTGCCGATCGATTTGCCTGCCGCCATCACATGCTCGGACAGCCACATCAACCCCAGAGATCGCACTGCATTCTCATAAAACGCACGGTTATCGTAGAAGGCACTGTAGGCATGGCGCAGCAACACCCGCGACGAATCCGGAAAAGGGGCGCCCGAAAACACCGACAGCACCGTGGCGGTAGGAGCCGCAATGTCAGCTTGTAGCTGGGCCGCCACCACATCTTCCTTGCTTGCGAAATGGCGAGAGAAGGTTTTGCGGGAAAGCCCCGCCTCATCGCAAATGCCCTGCACCGAGATGGAATCATAGGGGAAACGCTCCATCAGGGTCATGAGAGCCGCGCGGAACTTCTCTTCAGTTGTAGCCATGCCATTGCCCCCCGTCTTTTGATGACGAAAACGATTATAGCAATTGCTCGCAAGGGCCTTCGGCTAGAGCGTAAGACGGGGCAACGGCGCGTTCAAGATGCGTCGTCGCCCCGGTTCGTCCGATAGGCCCTTCCTAAGCGGCCCCCGCGTGGCCGCCATGTGCTACTTACAGGCTACAGCTGCCTCGACCACGTGGCGCATGAGTACAGCGGTGGTCACAGAACCCACGCCGCGAGGCACAGGGGTAATGGCCCCTACCACCGGCTCGGCAGCAGCAAAGTCAACATCTCCGCATAGGTTGCCCTCTTCGTCCACATTAATGCCCACATCCAGCACCGTCTGACCACCAGAAAAATGCTCCAAGCTGTAGGCGCGCGGACGGCCGGTGGCGTACACCACAATGTCCGCCTCGCGACAGATAGTGGGCAGCTCGCGGCTGCGGGAGTGGCACAGGGTAACCGTGGCATTGCGGGCCAGCAGCATCATAGCCACCGGCTTGCCTATCACCAGGCTGCGCCCCACCACCGCCACGCTCTTCCCTTCCACGTCAAAGCCGTAGTGGTCCAGAATTTCCACGCAAGCCTGAGCGGTGCAGGGGGGAAAGCCCACCCCGGTATCCATGAACACACCCGCAAGCGAGCCAGCGGTAATGCCATCGACGTCCTTCGCGGGGTCCAAGGCGTTGCATACCGCAGCCTCGTCAATTCCCTTGGGCAGGGGGCGAAACATCAGACAGCCATGGATGGACGCATCGTCATTAACCTGAGCGATGGCCGCCAAAACGTCATCCTGGGAAGCGTCTTCTGGCAACAAAAACTTGCGCACCGCAATGCCCAGCGCCTCGGCCCGCTTGCAGGCGCCGCGCTCGTAGGACAGGTCGTCGGGGCGCTCCCCCACCCGCACAATAGCCAACGTAGGCTGAATCCCCTTAGCCGTCAGCTCCTCCGCCAACGCCGCGGTTTTCTCCGACAGAGCGTCCCCTACCGGTTTTCCCAAAAGCAAATCGGCCATTCGCGTTCCTTCCCTACAAGCATTCCACCACAAAGGCGTAAATGTCATCCGCTAATGCACAGCCCTCGTCAAGCAGCTGATCCATCTTCGCCCGATAATCCGCCGCGGCCGCTTCATCGGCAATAGAACCCAGGTTAATGCGCACATTAAGACTTGCCCCTTGCAGCGCCGCCTTGGCAAACACGGCCGCAACGCCGGCATCCGACCGCGCCATGCGGCTACCGTTACGAGCCATGAAATTGGTCTCCTCGAGTGCCGTCATGCACTCGTCCATTATTTGCAAAGGAACCTCAGTGGCCCCCACCAGCGCCCTTTGAAGAGCCGCCTCCTTTGCCGCTTTTTCCTGCTCGGTCTCCTTGGGCATACGATATGCAGCCGCCAGAGGGGCAAAGGCTTGAGCATCGGCGTCCACTAGCTCCAACAAGCGCGCGCGAAGCGCCGCCAGCCTCTCCAAAGATGCCTGCACCTGCGGCTCTACATCGGCATATGTCTTTTTTCCCACCGTAAGGTTGCCCACCATACTGGCCAGCGCTGTTGCCAGCGCACCGCAATAGGCAGAAGCGCCGCCACCGCCCGGCGTAGGTGCAGATGTGGCCAGCTCATCAATAAATGCAGTATCCATACTTCTCCTGTACTCAACATACCCCCGTGGGCTGCAGCCAACACAAACGACAGGCGCCTACAAGCGCAACGACTCAAGTGTATCGCACTGTCGAACTATCCCCGCCCAAAGCAGAAGCCTCCACAACAAGAGGCGCCTAAAGCTCATGGCTCAAACAGGGCCGCAGCATTGCATCAGCCACGACCCTGCATGCCCCGCGCAACAAGGCGGCCGTTCAAGACATGGCTAGAACGTAGTCCAAGCACCATCCACGTTAAGCACGGCCCCGTTAATGAAGCGCGATTCATCTTTTGCCAAAAACAGCACCGCATTGGCGATGTCTTCCGGCATACCCAAAAGCGAAGAGTGCACCAAAAGCTCGCTGGAACGCCCGAACCCAAAAGGATCAGAAGGAGGCATGGTCATGGGTATTTCAGTAACGATACCGCCGGGGCAAATGGCATTGCAGCGAATGCCCTTGTGGATGTACATGAACGCAGTGTTTTTTGTGGCAGACAGCAACGCCGCCTTGGAAGCACAGTAAGCAACACCTGCAGTTTGGTGCATGGCGCCCACCGACACAATGTTGATTATGCTGCCTATGGTCTCATCGTCTTCCTCTGCATCGGGATTAAGTGCCATAAAGGTGTTGACCGCTTTGCGCATGGCCCGCAAGGGACCATACGTGTTAACGGCAAACAAGTCCGCCATCATGGCCTCAGACATATCACCAATAGCGGTGTTGTCATCCATAATGCCCGCGTTGTTGACCAGGATGTCAAAGGTGCCGAAATGCTCCACCGCTGCGTCTATCATGCCGTCGGTAGTAGCAGCATCAGCCACATCCCCCACAAAAGGCACCACACGACCGGGCATATTGGCCCATTCCTCGCACTGAGCCAGCAGGCGCTCTTCTTGGTTGTCCACTGCAACAACGTTGGCACCATTTGCCAAAAACAACTCGGCGGTAGCATTGCCGATGCCGGCCACCGCGCCGGTTATCACAACTGACTTACCTTCAAGTTCCATGGTTCCCCCTTATTTCCTAAACGAACACTTTGTCGCAAATAACAGCCGGAGAGTCATTCATGCCCACCGTCACTCGCTCGCCAGGAATAGCCTTCTTCGCCTCAATAACCGCAAAGCCAATGTTGTCGTCAACCGTATAGCCATAAATAGCCGTGCGCACGATGCCACAGGGCACGCCCTTGCGATAAACAATCTCGGTCTGAGAAATGTCTTCGGTCGAGGGACGCTCGAACCGCAGTCCCACCAGCTTCTTCTTGGGGCCCTCTTCGATTGCTTTCTCCAGCGCGGCCTTGCCCACGAACTCTTTGTCCATGCATACCGACCAGCCCAAATCGCATTCGAAGGGGGTGAGACCATACATGTCCTGACGCAAGGCAAAGCCCTTTTCCACCGGTACCGAGCGCACGTACACTTCCAGAATCTGCAGCTCCGGCATTTCCCGCTTCTCCCCTTCGGCTTTCAGCGCCTCTTCCACAGCGGCGGTGTGTTCTGCGGGGATGTAAAACTCGAAGCCCAACTCGCCGGTGAAACCAGCTCGATGTACCTTCACCGGCGCTTCGCCTACGCAACGATCAACAATAGAGAAGCGCTTTAAGTCGTCCACTGGCTCGTCCAGCACCGCGTTCACCAAATCCAGCGATTGCGGGCCCTGAATAGCCACCATATCCCACTCGGCGGTTATGTCCCGACACTCCACGTCAAAGCCCTCGCAATGAGTGGCGGCCCACTTCAGAAACTGGGGCGCATACAGGGTGGAAATCCAGAATAATTGCTCCCCCATGTGCATAACAATGGTGTCGTCGATGATTTTGCCCTCTTCATTGAGCATCGTGGTGTACTTCGACTTACCCACTGGCGCCTTGGCTATGTTGTTCACATAAAGATAGTCGACAAACCTATCTGCATCGGGGCCAGTCACTTCCACCAAGTCATGGGTCCAGCGGTACCAGGCGGCGCTATTGCGAACAGCCATGGCTTCGGCGCGCGCCGCTTCATCTTCCTTAAACAGCATCTGCCTACCCCTTCCTAGATCATTCGCTTGTCGATTTTGCGACCGACCACAATAGTCATGTCCTCTTCGTCAATGCCCTCAAACCAGCAGGACCACTCGGCGCTGACCAAGGTTTTCACAGCGTTGTGCCACAGAGCTTCGTAGCCTATAGCCAGTTCGTCCATGGGGGCCATTTCAAAGCGACCATTGAAATCATCAGCGGTTACGTTGATGCGCACCTCATCCTTGGTAAACGCATCCAGCTCATAGGGCACCAGCTGCGAATCCAGCACCGACATGATGTAGCCGCCCATAAGACGGGGGTCGTTGTCGCCGATGGTGTGGGGCACGCCCAGCCAACTGCGCAACCCTTCTTTTGCGAAAGGCTCGATGAACAGGTTTTTACCCGCCGTAGAGAACACTATGCGGAAGATTCGCAAGAACTCGTCTTCGTCCTCGGCCATATCGCGAATAACCACCAATGGGAACGCCACGCACCACGCCCAGCCAAACTCGCAAAGCCAGCGGTAGTCGTACTCAAAACTATGCTCTTCGCCAAAAGCGTTGGAGTACTGGCCGTTGCGAAGGATTTGCCCTTCGCTCACCATGCGCTCCTCGGGGGTGTTGTGCACTGGCATCACAGGTTGCTGCATGTGATCCAAAAAACCCTGTTTGGGCAATCCGAAGGTGCTGCGGCGCTCTGCCACCACACGGCAATGGCGGTCACCGCAACCGCGGGCCTCGCACATGTTCAAGGCAACATCGTTCTCGCCGCCGTTGGCAAGGTCGAAGTTGGCGGTAAACATAGCGGTGGTCATGTTGCACAGCTCGGCACCCACAATGTCCCAGGGGCAGGTGTCCAGCTCTTTTTCCACACGATCTTTGGTGAACTGAATGACGCGACCGGCCATGTTCTCAGCCTCGTCACCATAGTCACCAAAGATGGCGCCCAACCATGCGGACTTTTCGCAAAATTCCGGGATATTCCATTGGTCGTAAAACTCGTTCATATACTCTTCGCCGGATACGCTCATATTAAGCGCGTAAGAAATTTCACAGATGGCCTCTGTTCGCTTCTCGAAATCCGGCTCCAAAATGCGCATCACCTGAAATAGGTTCGCGCAGAATGCCGCCATCTGACGAGTGGCGTATTTGTAGGCCTCTTTTTCCGGAATGAGCTTACCCCATGCGGTCTGCAGGGCTTTTTGGGACTCAAGACGATCACGCAAAGCCATTGAGCTTCTCCTTTCGTTTCCCAACACTTCCTAAGACGCGATTCTATCCAGCGAAATAGCGGGTCACCATGCCACAAAACGACGGTTAAGTTTGCACCGAATCCCGCCATTTTGTGGCGAGTCCGGCAGAATATGCGTATTCGATAGTTCTTTTTGTATGGTTTGTCTACACGCATCCAGCATTTTTCGCACCAGAGGCCTACTATTAAGTGGCGCGATTATCTTTCGCTTTGAGAGAAAGACCAGCCCATGAAGCTGAATGCCGACATCGTTTACGACTATTTGAAAGATTCGCTGAACGTTGAACTGAAGGGTCGAAAGTGCACGGGACTGCATTTGGAGCGCCCACTGTTTTACCTGGGCAACGGCGCCCCCTTCGAGGAAAACCAGTTGTACGTGGTGCGCGGAGACAAGATAAATGCCTCCGCCCACATCAAGCCGGGCGTAGTGCTCGTAGTAGTGGGGCCGTGCCTGCAGCTGGCCTTCCTGGCAAACCGATGCACTATTTTGCACGCACCCAGCACCACCGATGTTTTTACCGTTTTCAACCAGGTGCAAGAATTATTCAACCGATTTGACAGGTTTGACCTGCGTATTCACGAAATACTGCACAGCACCGCAAAGGTCTCTGCAATTGTGGCCGAAGCCGCAGAATTGCTGCAGACGCCGGTGCTTGTACTGGGCCCCAGCTTTTCCGTAATAGCCAGCAACCAATTCGATAATCACGGCGATTTGGATCTGCCCCTTTTGGGCACCTTCCTCTCCAATCAGAAGCTTGCCATCCAAGAACGCGAACCCATGGCCATGACCATCTTGGACAAGAGCCTTCTTTGCAAGAACCTTTACAGCAACGAAGAGTACCTGGGCAGCATCACCCTCGATTACAGCGGCCGTCATCGCCGCGAGAGCGACTTTCCCCTCATCAACTACGTGGCAGAAGTTATTGTGGCGGCACTGCGGCGGCTTCCCTTCGTCCAGGACAGCCAAACCCACCAGCTGCGTTCGGTGCTGGCCGACTTAGTGGATTGCATCTCGATAAACAGCAGCGCTCGCTCGCAGCTCTCCCGTCTGCAAGGGTCTCGCCGCTATGTTTGTGTAAGGGTAATTCTATCCAGCAACATGTCTTCTCTTCCCCACGCCTACCTTTGCAATCGCATGGAAAGCGCCTTCCCCGGCAGCATGGCCTTTGTGCACAACGATGCCGTTGTAGGAGCCATTGCCCTCCCAGACGGCAAAGATTCCGATACAGCAGCCTCTGACCTGCAAAAACAGCTGGCGGAGTTTGTCAAAAACGTCGAAGCCGTGGTAGGCATCAGCGATCCGTTCTACAACCTCGAAGACATCCGCTTTTTCTACGACCAAGCCTCTGCGGCACTGTCGGCAGGACAGTTTTGCGTACAGGAATCTCCCTGCTATTACTTCAACGATTTCGCACTGGTAAAGCTGGTAACAAACGCCTTCGGAGACCTGCCTCCAGAGATGTACTACTCCGAAGGTATGAAGCGTCTGGCGGAGCACGACAGGAAAGGCAGCGTAAGTTACCTGGAAACGCTGCGAGTCTACCTTCAAAACAATCTGTCAATTACGCGCACCTCGCAAGCCCTATTCATCCACCGCTCCACCTTGCTGGACCGCATTTCTCGCATAGAAAGAGAACTCGGAGTGGATTTGCACAACCCCGATGATCGATTGCGGCTGGAGATACTGCTGAAAGGCCGTCAGATTTTTGAGCAGATTAACGGCTGAGAAAGAAAAAGCGCCCTCGAAAGGGCGCTTAAACTGATGCCTTTGCTTTAAAGCTACTCTTCGATGGCGCGCAGAGCGGCGTCGATTTCCTCCACCTGCTCCGGAGTAAGCCCGGCCTGCGGGAAAGCAGCCAGCTTGCGGAAGGTGAGGCCACCGACCAGCTTCATTTGCGGATCGGTCTCAAACCCTGGCGTGAACTTAGAAATAACCGCACATGCCTCGGGGCTCTTCTTCAGTTCCTTGACTTTTGAATCGATGGAGTAACCCATAACAACCTCCTTTGAAGTGGATTGACAAGGCCATGCTACGGCAGCCTCAGGGGCACAAGTAAGCCTACAAAAGAACGGGGAAGAATGGCGGACACCCCTTCAAATTGCCGGGGACTGCTGGGCCAGGCGTGACACCAGATTGCAATCCTCCGGTACCAGATGCAGCCCTCTGGCGCTCTGGCGCAGAGGGATTTACAGGTTCAGCCGCTTGGCAAAGGTGGGGGTGTAGCTTTCCAGCGTTTGCACCTTCACCGACTGGCCGGGACGCGGAGCGTGGACGTACTGGCCGTTGCCGACGTAAATGGCCACATGATACACACCCGAGCCAGAGCCCCAGAACAGCAGGTCGCCCGTTTGCAAGTCACCAAATGACACACTTTCGCCTTCCCCCGACTGAGCGGCTGCGGTGCGGGGCATCTCGTAGCCGTACACCTGGGCCACGCAGTACTTCACCAGCCCCGAGCAATCGAACCCGCCGGGCGCCGCCCCACCGCTCACATACGGGGTGCCCACCTGATCCAGTGCGGTGTCCACAAACGCCTGACGCACTTGAGCCGCCTCTGCCGCCAGCCGCTCTTCCTCGGCAATGCGAGCTCGCTCTTCTTCGGCCGCTTTAACGCCAGCCTCCACACGAGCCAGCTCTATCTCTTTAATCTTCTGCCGCTCTTGTTCGGCAGCTATGTTCTCAATGGAAACGCCCACGCCCTCCACAGCCTCGAAGTGAGAAATGGCGTCTGCGAAATTCTTAGTGGTCTCGGCCGCTGTTTGCACGGGCGAGCGCCCCTCCTCCTCCACCACAGAGTGGTTTTCTGGGGCTAAAATTGTCCGCGTCTGACCATTGGGAACAAGCGAATCGCCCGAAACAAGGGCGTCGTCTGCATGGGCAACAGCTGGCTGAATCATCAGAAGTGCGCCGGAGAGGACGGCAGCCGCGCCAAGGCAGCGCAGCGAGACATGACGGCGGTTCGAGTACCTCAAATGTATCCTTTCGCAATGCCGGCAAGGCAACCGACGGCTCATGCGCGGAAGGGAAGACGCCCGTCATATCGGGGAGCATGTCAAAATCTTCCCCTTGCCAGGCCGATACCTCGCTTTCTCGAAAGCAGAACCGGCCCCGCGCAACCAACGAGGCGAAAAGCTACCAATCGGTTATGAACCGGTTATGAAAGTACGCCCGTTTCACAGTATGAGCGCCAATCCTCCACGGCCCCTTCGCAACCCTTACATGAGGCGCCCACCCTATGCCTATGCTATCTTCATAAGACACCGCACTTTTCCTATCAGGCATAACGCTCGCAAGGCATCCTGGCGGCCGGCCGTTGCCGCACCGCCCGGCCCTTGCCAACCACCCCTTTTTCGCCTTAAGGTTTCCGAAGAAACCCTGTTCAAGCTGGCTGAGGAGTTGCGCTCCAGCGTGACCGTGTGGCTAGCGGAATACAACGTGCCCACCCCAACGGCTCCGCTGGACTTCCGCATCTGGCAGTACAGCTGCACCGGTACCGTGCCCGGCATATCTACCGATGTGGACCTGAATATCTGGTTCGATCTGCCGGGACAGAGGTCCGAATAAAAAGAGGGGGGGCAGCGGGTTCGGAATCGCTGCCCCCTATGGCTTTCAGGTTCTTACGCCAGGCTCACTATGCGGTGGGTCGACGCTTTCGCCAAGCCAGAACCAAAAGCACCAATGCCATGAGCGCCGTCACGCTCACACCGCCAAGCACAAAACCATTAAAGTCACCGGTCTTGGCCAGGGTCTTATTGAGGGAGGGACGCACCTTGTTCAATGCGCTTACCTTGGCAGACGGATACACCTTGTCGGGGTTGGAAATGCCGGGATGGGTGGCTTCATAAGCGGGCCATCCGGCGGGTGGCACGAACTTGCTGCCCGGCTGAGCGCGGTTGTTCAGCTCGTCTCCCGGAATGCCGCTGGGCAGCGAGCCGTAAGCCTTGGCAATGTTGCCCACATCGGAGTCCAGTGCCTCTTCGCTTATCTTGGCATCGAACACGAACTTTACGTTCGTTCCACCCTCCACATCGCCCACGTTCACAGCAAGAATGCGCGTAGCTTTGTCGTAGGCATCGTTGGGCACTTCCACCTCGGTGCCATCGGCCTTGATTACCTTGAAGGTGCCGTCAACTGGCTCTATGCCCTCAGGCACATCGTCGCGCACCACCACGGCCATCCAAGCAGTATCCCGCTGGGAGTTGGCCACGGTAATGGTGTAGCGCACCGTGTCATCCACGTAGGTAAAGCCATCGTTGTGGTCGAGGTTCTCGGCCGTCTTGGTGATGGTGATGCTGCTCATGTTGGGGTCGGCCGGAAGTACCGCGCCTGGCGAAGCAGGATCCTCGTTGGTGCCAGTAACCGGCAGCTTCTCGATGAACTCGTCCAGGTCATCGGGGGTCATGTCCTTCTTGTCGCCCCAGAAGCCGTCCGGATCATCGGGCACGTCTTTGTCATCGGGGGTGCCGTTCTTGTCCTCGTCGATATTCTTGTCAGGAATGCCATCGCCGTCCTCATCGATGTTCACGTCCGGCTTGCCATCGCCATCAGTGTCCACGTTGGTCTCGGGGATGAGGTCCTTGGCGGGATCGAAGGTAGGGTCAGACGGATCCTTCGGCAGGATGTTCACGTCCGGTTTCGGCCAGGTGTCCTTGTCGGCTGGGTCGATGGGCGGATTGGTGGGGTCAATATAGTCGGGCTTGCCGTCGCCGTCCTTGTCCACGATGTTCACGTCCGGCTCGCCATCGCCGTCGGTGTCGATATTCACGTCCGGAATACCATCACCGTCGATGTCCACATTCACGCTGGGCTTGGTGGGGTCGGGGTCGGGATCCTTGCCCGGCACGTTCTTGTTGAGATCCGGGGCGGTGGGCAGCGTGGGCTGCTTGTCAGGGTCGTTGGGATCCACCGGGTTGTTGGGATAATGGGGCTTGTCTTTGTCCGGATCATCCGGGTTGTCGGGGTTGTCAGGGTTGTCCGGGTTATCAGGATTGCCAGGATCCTCCTTGTTGGGATCCTTCTCCTTGGTAGGCTGGTCGCCCGAGGAGAACGCCACGTTGTCGGCGCCGCCCTCACGCGCGTCCGAGCCCACCTTGGTCTTAAAGGTGACCGTGGCCTCTTCGCCGTAATACAGGTCACCCACGTTTAGCCCAATGGCGTTCAAACTGCGGTTGTAGGCAGAGTCGGCAGGCGTGCTGTTCACCCCCTGGCTGTCCACCAGTTTCAAAGATCCGGCCACATAGGTCACGCCCTTCGGCAGCGGGTCCAACACGAAGGCATTGTACAGGCAGCTGTCGGGAGTGCTGTTGGTTACCTTGATAGTGAATTCCAGCTCATCGCCCACCAGCGCACGATCGGTGTTGCTGCGCGAGAGGTTCTTCACCGTCTTGGCCACCACCAGCTGCCCGGGGGCAACATCGTCGGGAATCACCGTCAGAGGATCGGGGTTCTCTTCGGTGATATTCGCATCGGGTATGTTGGTCTTGGTGCCCGGGTTCGTGCCCATTGTGGCCGGATTCTCGTTAACGCCGTAGGTGCCCTCGCCAGTTGCCTCGTTGGCAATCTCCACAGGCGCCTGGTCTTTGTCGCGGTCGGAGGTGCCGGCGTTCACCTTTGCGTTGAAGCGCACCAGCATCGACTGGCCGCCGTAAATGCTCACGGCGCTGGGCTTGAACACCACTTGGCCGTCTTTGATCTCATAATCGGCAGGATCGGGCTTCACCCATGTGGGCTCGGGCACCGGAATGGGATTGCCCTCTTCGTCCACCTCGGGGGTATCCGGCGGTGTGGGATAGTTCACCGCCACCTCAATGGAATCAGGATCGATGGTCACGTCATCGGAAACCGTGTCAGTGATCTGCGGCGTTTGCCAAGCCGAGCCCGCCATCGTGTTAGAGGCGGTAACCGTGTAGCGGATCACATCTCCCGGCTGCGCCATGCCCTCGGGGGCAATAGCGGCATCGGGAGTATCGGGGTTGCCCAAGTTCTCCTGAGCCACCGAAACATCAATCTTCGGCGCATCGCCGGGATTGGGATACACCGTTACGTCGAAAGTGAAGGTGGACTTGCCGTAGGCACCGCTGGCTTTCTGCACCATCACAATGTCCGTCTCGCCTGCGCTGGCCATATCGAACACCACTTTGTATTGCAAATTGTCGCCCGATTTAACAGGATTGCCGGACGCATCGGTTACCAGTTCTGGCTCCACTACGCCAATCACCGCGCCATTGCTGTTGGTAATCTCAAAGGGGCCGTAGCTGGGCGACTCTATGATCATAGATATCTTGCCGCCGTTAGTGCCGTAGGTGCCCGAGACAATGTAGGACTTGTTGAATTCCTTGGAGTCGGGATCGCTAGGAGTGGTAGGCCCGTCGGGGTCTTCCTTCACATCGCTACCGGAGTCGGGCTTCACGCCAGAATCGGGCTTTACCTGCTCGACCTCGATCTCCTCTTGCAGGTTGTTATCCTCCAAGCCGCGAGACACGTTGTAGTTCTTGTCGGGAATATAGTTCAGGGTAACCGTATGCTTGTCGCCGTTGGGGGTGGCAGGCATCAGGTAGTCGTTTTGGGAAACATCGATGGTATAGGTGAAGATACCATGCTCGCGCCCATCGTAGCTGGCATCGCGCTCTGCCGAAGACGTAACGGAAGGCTCATCAGCCAGCGGAGCAATGCCGGCTTCCTCCTGGAGCGGCAAGCTGCGCGCCATCATCAGAAGCGACGCGTTATTAAGCTTGTTGTTGGCGATGGCCTGGGCAATGAGATTGTCGGCATCCGCCTTGCTGGTTACCACCGTGGTGTTGCTGTCGGTAACGCCCGCAGCCGGATACGTAACAGGCACGGTGTCTACCACTTCCCCGTCCACCACAATTTGGATTGTCCCCGTAGGTGCCTTGCAGGTAACCGCCGTGCCTTTGCCACTGGTCACATCACCCACAACAATAAGCTTGTCGAAGGCATCCGACTTGTTGCCGTCGGTTTTGCCCCACGCCGCCTTCAAGGACACGATGCGCGAAGGCACAGGATTGATCTGAATCCACCCGCGAGAACGATGGCCCAAATAGGATGCCGCCCAAGCGCCGGTAGCATACTCGGTAGAAGTCATGGAGAAAGCCATCAGACCCTCATCAGCGGGCATCTGCGTACCGGAGCTTTGTTCGGCGCCCAAGGTGTTGGTGCCGAAATCCACCACTTGGAATTTGTAGTCGATCTTGGAAGGGTCTTTCAAAGTACGCTGCGTGGTCTCGTTCTCCCAGAAGGTTATCTCGTTGCCCGGCTGAGAGATGTCGGATGTGGCGAACGGCAGGCCATCGTAATCTTTCACGATCACGTCAACGGTTTCGGGCTTAACGCCGTCTTCCCACAAATCGCGGGGCAAGTCGAGGCCTTCGGGGAGGGCCACTGTGTCGGATGCGCCCTCCGTAAACAGAGTGGCTGGCAGCGGGAACGCCACATAGCGGCGCACGTTCGTGTCGGATGCGCCATTCGGGTCGCGATATAGCGGCTCTACTACAACATCCTTGCCGGTTTCCTCGTTATGATAGGTAAGCTCCACAGAAACAATCTGACTGTTCACCGCCGGCGGCAACCACAAGTACAGCTGACCTTTGTCGAAGGAAGCCGGGGCACCGTACTCATACTTCTTTCCGTCAATATAGAGACCCCATTCGGTAATCTTATAATCGGTAGACCCGGTTTCGGCCACCATATTCACCGAGATGGGCACTACCTCTTGAGTAAGCGCCTCATCGCTGTATGCCTTGTTGGTGCGGCTCTGGAACTTTGAAGCTTGAGTACCGGACAGGCGGATAGAACCGCCGGAGATGATCACATCGCCACCCGTGCCACCGATATCGCAGCGGCTGGTGTGGGAGTATGGCAACAGCGTGCCGCCGGTAATGCGAATTTTATTGTTGTTGAGGTTCGTTCCGCATGCGCCGCCAAAGGCGTTGCCGTGGGCATAGCCCTGGGACAGCAGATAACCACCATTGATGGTGATGTTGCCGCAGTTTTTGTTCAACGAGGCAGGACCTGTAGTGGACGCACCCGTTTGCCGGGCGGTTGCCGTACCATTGCTCTGCCAACCAGCGCCAAAACCGGCACCGTGATACGA
>CANSTH010000019.1 GCA_947649875.1 uncultured Parvibacter sp.
TGCGGCTTGGCACGGTGCCGTTGTCGGACTTGTCGCCGCTGGATACGTTCACCGGCGCTGGGCCAACGAAGCTTTCGATGCCCTTCTCCAAGTCACCGACATAGCGGGCGCGTCCGCCGCACTGGGCCACGCACTGGGGAAGCTCGCCCTGGGCCAGCTTCTGCTCGCACATGGTGCACTTCTCCACGACTTTCTCTTCCTCGTTGAGGTAGCGCACTCCGTAGGGGCAGGCCATGGCGCAGAACTGGCAACCGATGCACTTGGCTTTGTCCACCTGCACGGTGCCGTCAGCCAGTTTGTGGGAGGCTTCGGTGGGGCACACCGCTACACAGGCGGGATTTTCGCAATGTTGGCAGGTGACAGGCAGGAAGTACATTTCCACATCGGGGAAGATGGCGCCTTCCGTTTTTGGGTTGGGGCCTACGCGCAGAATCTTGTTCCAGTAGTTGCCCACCGGCACGTTGTTCACCACTTTGCATGCAACGCTGCAGGCCAGGCATCCGACGCATTGATTGAGGTCGGTGGCAATTGCGTATTGAGTCATCTTTTACCTCCTAGTAACCGCGGTGGGCTTCGGTGCCCTCGTGGTTGGGCTGCCAGGCCTTCAGGCGCGGATCGTCCGGCGTGGAAATCATGGGCGTGCCGTCCACATCGCAGGGGATGGGGTTGCCAAACGGGCTGTTCTCGGGGGTGGCCTTGTACACCTTCACCTGATAGGCGCGAGCATAGGAGCTGCCGCACAGTGGGTCGCGCAGATCCTTGTTTACCAGGCAGTTGATGGACACCAAATCGAAGCCCTTGGTGGCGCTGTTGAACTCGGGCAGCCACCACTGGTGTTCGCAGTTGATGGTGCCGGGGC
This sequence comes from uncultured Parvibacter sp., assembly GCA_947649875.1. Lineage (GTDB taxonomy): Bacteria > Actinomycetota > Coriobacteriia > Coriobacteriales > Eggerthellaceae > Parvibacter. The sequence goes on from CANSTH010000019.1 coordinate 860, forward strand.
GAATGCCGTGGTACAGGTCCACCACCTGGCGAATCTTGCCGCGCGGGCTTTCGATCCACACCCAATCGCCCTGGGTGACGCCCAGTTCCTCGGCATCGGCGGGGTTGATTTCCACGCGGGGCACCGGCCATTGCTCACGGCACCAGGGCAGCTGGCGATGTTCGCTGTGAAAGTACACGGGAATGCGGCGTCCGGTGGTCATGATGTAGGGGTATTCTTTGGCCAGATCGGGTTGAGAGATGGGGCTCTCCGGCGGCTCGTTGTACATGGGCAGCGTATGGGCTCCGTCTGGGTGGTAGCTCTCGATCCAAGTAGACCAGATTTCCTGCTTGCGGGTGGGCGTTTGCAGGCCCGGAACGCCGCGGTTCATGGCGCCGGTCTCGAAGCGACGGTAGGTGCCCCATTGGTCTGGGTATTCCTTCTTGCAGTCGCGGAAGCCCTTCTCCTGGAATTCCTTCTTCCATTCTTCCCAGGTGAGTCCCATCGGCGCAGAGGCGGCGTTCAGCTCTTCGATGGAGTCGGGCCAGGGGTTATCGGGGTTGGCGCTCCACGGCTTGTTCATAGCTTTGCACAGCTGGATGATGATGTCCACATCGAACCAGCTTTCGGCATAGGGCTCAACGCACTTGCAGTGGCTGCCTTCCATGCCGCCGGAACCCTGCGAACGGCGAGGGCAGTCCACTTCCAGCCAATGGCGTGCTGGCACTAAAATGTCCGCCAGCTGGGAGGTGGGGGTGTGCCATAAGTCGATGTCCAGCAAGAAGTCCAGCTTCTTCAGGCCCTCCCAGCCCCACAGGGCGTTGGACATGTTCATCACGTCGCCCGACTGACAGTAGCCGCCGTACAGCGGGTAGGGTGAGCCCTGGTTGTTGCAGGCGTGCCTAAGGGCGGTGGAGTCGGCCCAGATCTGGTGGTGCTTCAAAAGAGGGATGTCCTCAACGCCCAGCACGCTGTCCCACAGCTTGCCGTCGGCCATGCCAAGGCCGCTGCCCATCATGGCTAATTCCTCGCCAAAGGTGGCGGCCGTGGCGCCGCGGTTGCCGGCCGGGGTGTCGAAGTTGTTAGTGATACCTACAATCAGATCGCAGATGCGGGAGTTCTGCACTGAGTTGCAGGCATGTTCAACGGCCAGCATGTACTGTATGCCACCGTTGCCATAGCCGGTGGAGGGGTCGATGGGGGTGGCATAGGTGGTAGCGGCCTTGATGATCTCGGAGGCGGGTACCGAGGTTATCTCTTCAACCTTCTCGGGGGTGAAGTCGGCCAGGTAGTCGTTGAACTCCTGCCAAACGGTGGGACAGGTGGAGGTGCGGCCATCCTTCAAGACTACATCAACGCTACCCCAGATTTGCGGATCAATCTCGGGGTTGAAGCCGGACATGTCGGGGACGAAGCCTTGGGTCATGCCGGGAATGAGATTTTCTTGTTGGGCCTCCTTGCCGGTTATCTCCCAAGGCTGCTCGCCCTCCCAATAGCCGGTTTCGGCATCGAAATAGGTTTGGCGATTGTTCAGCTGATCGAATACGATGAACTTCTTGGGACTTCCACCTTCCACCAGATCAGATTCCTTTAGCAGGCGGGTTTTGATTTCCTCGCCGCCGCCCATGCCCATCTGCATCCAGCCAGAGGGTTCGATGTCGTAGCACACCAAGAAGGGAGCGTTGGTCCAGCGCTTCACCCATAGGTCGTTGTATAGGTCGTTGTTGATGATGACGTTCAGCCAGCCCAGGCCGATGGCGCCGTCTGTGCCGGGCCGCAGCGGGTTCCAGATGTCGGCCTCTTTGCCCATATTGGTCATGCGCGGGTCAACCAAGATGTGGTGATCGGCCTTGGTTGCCACGTCCACTGTGGTGCGGCAGGAGTCATCGTAGTTGGAAAGCTCGGAAGCGCCGCCCCACTGCACATATACCTTCGGGCGGTCGACGGTGGCCATCCAGCTGTAGGCGCGGGCGGACACCATGCCGGTGGCCACGTGGCGCGGGCCCTTGCAGATCTGATAGGCCTGGTGCGTGTTGGCGGTGTTCAGGATGGCCTGGGCGCCCAAGGCTGAGGACATGCAGTAAATGCGAGATGTGCCGCACATGGAGAACATTGAGTTCGGGCCGCGCTGGGCTTCGATCTCCAGGAACTTTTCGCCGGCGGTTTTTAGTGCCTCGTCCCAGGAAATGCGCACCCAGCCAGGATCGTTGTCGCCCTTGGGGTTGGTGCGCTTCAGCGGGTAGGCCAATCGGTCGGGGTGGTAGCAGGCCTGCAATGACGCCTGGCTCTTCGAGCAGCTGTTGCCGGAAGATGCGAACGATCCCTCATCGCCCTCGATCTTCACGGCGCGGCCGTTCTCTACAGTCACCCATACACCGCACTCCATCTTGCCGCAGCCGCGGCACATGGTGCGGATGCGCTGCACCCCCGCCTCCGGCAGGCTGCCAGAGTTGTGGTCTTCTGCCAGCGCCTGCGGCACGATGGCCGTAGACGCGGCGGCGGCCATGCCGGTAGCGGCCGCCAGCTTCATGAAGCTGCGGCGCGACATGTCCAGCTTGTGGCCCAGCCCGCCCGTTGCGGTTGCCTGCATGCTTTTGCTTGAATTAAGCATACTCTCCTCCTCTTTCCTTATAGGTTCCCCCGCTTAGCCAACGCGCTCCCTCGTAAACGCCTGTCAAAGGGCGGCCCTGCAGCTGCGCTTTGCAGCTTTCTGCCGTTGCAACATTTGACCTTGCGGCTCAAGCACTTGTTATGGTGCGGCCAATTCGGGGTGGCTGCGACCCACCCCTAGTGGGAAACGAGTGGGGAGGGGGAGTGGTATTTTTGCGAAAAAGGGGCAGATGGGGCTGCGGCGGCCTACTACTCTGAGTGGTATCTTCCCCATGAACAGGGATTTGAGTGAACTATAAGGAGACGCTACCGCAGTTTCGTGCTTTATAATTACCTATTAACTTGTCATTTGAGGGGGCGAGGGATTTGGCCGAGCAGATGTTTGACGTGACGGCGAAGCCGGATGGCGAAGTGGCTGCAGCTGCGCGCTCGGGCAAGTTCGTCCCTCGTTATGGAGCGATGCCCGGCATTCCCATTGCGGCGGTGGGCTTTGCATGCACGCTTTTGGCCATGGAGGGGTTTCGCCTTTCGTCGGTGTTCTGGGTGGGGGTGGACACGTCTCCTGCCACCTTGGCGGGGGCGGCACTGTCCATCGGGTTGCTATTGCTTGTGGCCATCGCCTATCGCCAATCCCGCTTTTCATTGCGATGGTCGTTGGCAATTATCGTGGCCATCGGCATTCTCTACTCGGTAACCCTCATGCTCGAGCTGGGCCAAAGCGTTGTGGGCAGCTCGTACCCGTTGGTGGAGCTTGCGGCGCAAGCGGTCATGGATGTGTTCCCGGTAGTGCTGATGTTCGTTTGGGCGGCCGAGCTGTTTGCCTTTGGCGCTGCCGCTATGTTTTACATAGGGGGCATCAGCTTGCTGGTTCTTGCGCTGCTGAATTCCCTCACTGCGTTGCTGAAGCCCGATGCCGCCCTGATGTTCGTGGCGCTGATGCCGGTGCTGTCGGTGGCGCTGCTGGCCTACTTCCGCGAGTACACGCGCACACGCTGCTGCTATCCGGCCGCTTCCAGCGCGCAGCGAGCCAACAGTCCGTGTCCCAACGACGAGGGTATTCCCTTTGCCAACCAGCTGACCGGCGTGAGCTATCCCGATTGCACCCTCATCGTTCCCGCCAATCGCGAACCGGGGGGCCGACGCTTCTACTTGGTTACCCTTATGATTTCCATGGCCTGTTTCGCCGTGTTGTTCGGGCAGATCCATACCCTGTGGGTGCAGCTGCAAGACAACGGCACCATGTCGCTGGTGGTACAGATGGGCACGGCTGCCGGAACGGCGGTGGCGGGGGTGATGGCCGTGCTGTTTGTGCGCTTCCTCTGGAACCGCCGCTGCATCGAGCTTTTGAAGCTGCTGCTTCTGGGCACTGTGTTGGTGGCGCTGTGGCTATCGTCTTTTTCCGAGGGGCAGTGGGTGTTCTGTTACCTACTTTTCCTGAACATCACCCAGAAGCTGGTGAATCTGCTCATCATGATCTCGCCGTTTTTGGTGATGGAGAAGAGCCGTTACCTGTGGCCCTGGTGGCTTACTTGTCTCTCGTTCGAGTTTGGCAAAGGTGTGAGCCAGCTGGTGAACAATCATCCGGGCAGCGACTTGTTTATGGTGGGGTCGGTGGTGCCGTTGGCGGTGCTGTTCGTATGCACGATGGCCACGGCACTGCTAGGCGATGGACGTCACGTGATGAGCACAACGGCGCCAGCGGCCGCAGGCGTTCGCGGCGGGGAAGGGGCTGCTGGAGCGGCGGATGCTGGCGACGGGACCGATGGTACGACGCCAGCTGATATTTCCCAACCGGTCGACGGCGAAGCGTCCGGCAGCGCGGGCCCTTCCGACGCTGCGCAGCCTTCGCCATCTCTTCAGGAAGAAGAGGCGCGTAAACGCCAGGTGAACCGGTGGCGGGGTGCCTGCACCAAGGTGTCGCAGGTGTATGGCCTCACCGCTCGCGAATCCGAGATACTGCTGTTGTTAGCGCGCGGTCGTACCGCTGCCACCATTGCCGAGACACTGGTTATAGCCCCTTCCACTGCAAAGGCTCATTTGCGAAACATCTACGCCAAGTTGGGGGTACACACTCAACAGGAGCTCATCGACCTCGTGGAAAGCTACATCGGCTGACGGTGCTAGATTAAGGGAATCAAAGAGAACTAAAGAAACCAAGGAATATCCCGGCTGACGTGAACGAGGGGTTCCGTCGGCCGGGATTGCTCACTTGGAATCGCTCACTTAGACGGTGCGCCTACTTACGGCCGTGGTGCTTTTTGCAGTGGGCACGGCGGTGCTTCTGATAACACTTGCACTTCTCGGCGTCTTCTTTGCAAACCTTCTTGCAATAGCGGGCCTTTTTGCCTTTCCAGTCGGCAACGGGCTCATCACCGCATTTTTTGCCGCGCCCCTTGGGGCAGCAGCTCTTTTTGCCCGCTTTCTTGCCATGAGCCTTCTGGTGGCCGCATTTAACGTCGACCTGTTTTCCGTGGTGATGCTTGCAGCCGTGCCCATGTTTGTGGCCGTCATGGCCGTGCTTGCAACTGGCGCTCTCGTCGCCGTATTCGGCAATGCGTCCTTGCGCTCCGTTGCGCTTTACGCGAATCACCCGGTAGTCGACGCCCATGCCCTTGCAGTTCTCTACGATGCGGCCGCACAGTGCCGACAGCTGCTCCAGCTCCTCTTCGGAAAATCCGCGCAGTATTTCATCGGCGGTGCGGTCTTCCGCCTCAAGCCGCTTTGCCAGCACTTCGCGGCCTTTTTCGGTAAGGCTCAAGGCGCACTTGCCCTTCTTGGTTTTGCCGAACGTCACATAGCCGTTTTCCTGGGCTTTCTTGGCGCAGCCGCGCACTTCTTCGCAGGGCCAGCCAAGTATCCCGCACAGCTTTCGGAAGCTGATGGCGCCATCTTTGCCAAACTTGTAGGCCACCTTGATGAGGGCCCCTTGGCCGCGCTTGAAGCTGTGGGGGCCGTCCTTGTGGAATGCCAGCTTCGAGTAATTGCCCGCCACCTTCAATTGGTGCAGGACTTTTCCGGAATGAGCCATAATTGGTACCTTCTTTCTTTGCTCTGTTCTGATGATATTGGCTTGACGTACCGAAGTAATGTGCCGAATGCGCCTTCCTACCAAGCTGTTGACTGTTCGCCATGCCGTCTACGCCACAATTACTGGACAGTTGTTGACAAACTGCTGTCTAAAGTCAAAGCTTTGATGGGATGCTGCCATAATGGTTGCTTCGGTTGAACGATGGGAAGCTGCGAGGCAAGAAAGGCGAAAGGGGCTATGGGCAACGTTTTCCGTGTGCTGAAGCGCGATGTGCTGCGCCTGCTGAAAACGCCTGCCGCCCTGGTGGTGGTATTGGCCCTGTTGGTGCTTCCCTCTGCCTACACGTGGTACAACGTGGTGGCCTTCTGGAATCCTTACGACAATACCGGCCACCTAAAGGTGTGCGTGGTGAATGAAGATGCGGGCGGCTCGAGCGAGCTCACTGGCGAAATGCACGTGGGCGATATGATTGTAGAAGAGCTGGAAAAGAACCACCAGCTGGATTGGGTGTTCACCACCTACGATGATGCCTATGCCCAGGTGGAGAAAGGGAAGGCTTACGCCTTCTTCGTCATCCCCTCCGATTTTACCGAGCGCCTGCTCACCCTGACCACCGGACATTTTGAAGCCCCCCAGCTTGAGTACTACGTAAACGAGAAGGCGGGGCCGGTGGCGCCCAAGATCACCGACACTGGCGCCAGCACGCTAGATCGCACTATCAACTCCACCTTCATTTCCACGGTAAGCGACGTGGCCTCCGAGACGCTGGACAAGTTCTTGGACGACTCGCAGGCGCAGGTTGAGGCCTCTAAAGACGAGGCGAATAGCAAGATAACCACGGTGCTGGCCTCGCTGGACGATACCCGGGTGGCGCTGAGCGACCTGAGTGAAAGCGCCGACAAGGCATTGGGGAAGACCGCCGATGCCCGAGGCGCTTTGGACGAGGCCCGCGCTGATGTGCGAGAGGCGGCGAAGTCGCTGGATTCGGTGGCATCGCTGGCGGGGCAGTTGCAGCAGCAAGTGCAGTTGTTCTCCGCCAAGGCCATGCCCCTGGTGAGCCAGGCCATAACGGCAGCCGGAAAGGCCTCGGCCGACACCAATGCTGCCATGGCGGCAGCCAGCGAGGCGCTGGGAAATGCCCGGGGCAGTTTGGCTGAGGCCACCACGCGGGCGCAGCAGATCAACCAAGAGAACAAGGCGCTGGTGGAAAGCCTGCGTGCCCAGCAAGAGGCGCTGCCCGACAGCTCGCCCGCCAAAGAACCCTTGGGGCAGCTGGTGGACCGCATGGACCAGCAAACCGTTGCCGCCGACGAGCTGCTTGAGGGTTTGCGGCAGGCGCAGGAGGAAGCAGGGCAGACCACCGAGGCGATAGCCGCTGCGGTGGAGCAAATGGACGAGGCCGCCCAAAGCGCCACCAACGCCACCTCTCAGCTGTCCACCTCGCTGTTCGGCACCACGCTGCCGGCCCTTTCCGCCAACTTGGCCACGCTCTCATCGGCCGCCGCATCGCTTTCCGGCACGGTAACCGCCCAAACCACCCTCATCGACCAAACCTTCCTCATGCTGGATCAGCTGGACTCCACCATCAATTCGTTCAAGGAGGCCATCCAGCAAACCGACAGCCTTCTGGCTGATTTGCAGTCCAGCCTCACCTCCGCCCGCGATGATGTGGCCGCCATTTTGAGCTCCAACATCATGGTGAAGCTGTTCGGTGAAGAAGGGGTGGACGCTGCCCAAATCGCCGACTTCATGGGATCGCCCACCCAGCTGAAAACCGAGGAACTGTACCCGTTGAACGCCTATGGCTCCGCTATGGCGCCGCTATTCTTGAACCTTACCTTCTGGATTGGCGCCTTCATGCTGATGGTGGTGTTGAAGCAGGATGTGGACAGCGAAGGCATCAAGAACCTCACGCTGGCCCAACGTTACTTGGGACGGTTCTTGCTGCTAGCCATCATGGTGGTGTTCCAGGCGGTTATCTGCATTGCGGGCATTTTGGTAATTGGCGTGGAGACGGTCAGCGTGCCGGCGCTGTACCTGGCGGCCATCGTCACTGCGCTGGCTTACCTTTCCATCATCTATGCGCTGTCGGTAACGTTGCAGCATATCGGCAAGGGCATTTGCGTGATACTGGTGTTCGCCCAAATCCCCGGCGGCACCGGCATCTACCCGGTGGAGATGACATCGGCGTTTTTCCAGGCGGTGTTCCCGTTTCTACCGTTTACCTACGGCATCAACGCCATGCGCGAGGCCATCTGCGGCTTCTACGGCAACCAGTATCTGGAGATGCTGGGCATGCTGGCGCTGTTCTTCGCCCTCTTTATGGCGTTGGGGTTGTTGGTGCGCCCCTATTTGGCCAACGTGAACCGCATGGTGGCGCGGCAGGTGCGCGAAGGGGGCATCTTCAACGGCGAGAGCGTGTCCATTCCCGGGCGCCGCTACCGCATGTCGCAGCTGGTGCGCGCATTGGCGGACAAGGAAGTGTATCGTGCCGAGCTGATGCATCGCATCGAGCGGTTTGAGCGCTGGTATCCCAAGCTCATCCGAGGCTCCATCGTGCTGGGGGTAGTGGTTCCCGTTGCCCTGGCTGTGGTGTTTGCCGTTACGCCGCTAGAGAAAGTGGTGCTGCTCACGCTGTGGCTGGTATGGGTGTGCATCGAGTTCATCTTCTTGGTGGTAGTGGAGAGCCTGCGCTACAGCCTCGATCGCCAGTTGCGGCTTGATTCCATGAGCGATGCCAGCATAATCGGCCTCTATGCTGATCGCAACCAGATGGAGGCGGTAGGGGCAACTGACGGTGGTGCCGCTACGCCTGCCCCTGCGCCCGCGGGCTTTGTGCCGCTAGTGGTGGGCAAGGGGAAGAAGGCGAAGGGGAAGCGGGACGCGGAAGCAGCTGTACCGCCCCCAAATCAGGCCGCAGACTCCCAATCGCAACCGCACGATGGAGAGGAGGGCGATCGTGGCTAACATATGGCGCATCTTCCGCGATGACATGAAGCGGTTGTTCTCCAATACCGTGTGCATCATCATCACGTTGGGGCTCATTCTCATCCCCTCCATCTTCTCCTGGTACAACGTGATTGCCTGCTGGAACGTGTTCGACAACACCGGCAACCTCATGGTGGCGGTGGCCAACTGCGATGAGGGCTACAAGAGCGATATCGTGCCCATTGACATGAATATCGGCGAGAAAGTGGTGTCGGCGCTGCGGGCCAACGACCAGATCCATTGGGTGTTCACCAGCGAGGAGGATGCGGTGGAGGGCGCGCGGTCGGGCCATTACTATGCCGCAGTGGTGATCCCTCCCAGCTTTAGCCGCGATATGCTGACGTTCTATTCTCCCAACACGCTCAAATCATTTACTACTCCAACGAGAAGAAGTCGGCCGTTGCCCCCAAGATCACCGATCAGGGGGCCGATACGGTGTCGTATCAGGTGAACGAGGTGTTCGCCGAAACTATGGCCGAAGTAGCGCTGGGGGTGGCGCAATCGATTTCCCAGTACGCCGACGACAACGATCTGAGCGGCGATTTGGGACGCATCTCCAATCGCGTGCGCGAGGTGGGCGATGGGCTTTCTCGCACCAAAGCGGTGCTTGCGCTGTACAGTGGCTTGGTGGGAAGTGCCCAGGAGATCGTGGGCGGCTCGGTGGACCTGCTGGAGCAGGCACGCGGGGCGGCGGGCCAGGTGAAGGATCCCTTGCAGCAGTCGGGCGAGGCCGCGGGCAGCATGGCCGACACGCTGAAGGGCGCCGCCGCAGAGCTGTCGAAGGCGCTGGAGAGCACCTCCTCCCAAATGTCCCAAGTGGCCGATGCCGCCGATGCCGCCTTTGACGCGGCGGTGGACGATATGGGCAAGGGGGGCGATGGACTGCAAGCGCTGGCGGGGCGCGTGAGCGATGCCGCCACCCATTACCGCGACTTGGCTTCGCAGCTGGAGGGGTTCCGCGATCAGGTGCCCGAAGAGCAGCAGCCCGCCTTCGATGCGGCGGTTGCGTCGATGAAAAACGCCGCCGACCAGATGGACCTGGCCGCACAGGGGCTCACGCAGGCGGGCGAGCAGCTTAAATCCGGCGCCTCCGATGTAGACGCTTCCCGCAACCAGGTGAAAGAACAGATTGCAAACGCGCAGGACTCGCTTGCCCAAGTGAAAGACGATTACGAGCAGAACATGAAGCCGCAACTGCAGCAGCTGGCGGCAGAGGCGGTTGCTGTGGTGGAGAAGCTGCAAACGGAAGACGGTCGTTTGTCCAGCGCGGTGGACCAGCTTTCCGCTGCGGCCGATTCTGCCAGTGCGGTTATGGGCGATGGCGCCCAGCGCATCGAGGAGATGTGCGCCAAGCTGGAGGCCACTGCCGATGGACTGCACCAGCTGGCCGACCAAGTGGACAGTGCCCTTGTGTCCGGCGATATGGACAAGCTGCGCGAGATCCTGGGAGGCGATGCCAAAACCCTGGCGCAAGCATTGGCGGCCCCGGTGTCCATTCAACGGGAGGCCATCTATCCGGTAGAGAATTTCGGCTCCGCCATGGCGCCGTTCTACACATCATTAGGGCTGTTCATAGGCTCGCTGTTGCTTCTGGTTACGGTGAAGCCGGCGTTAACGCGCAAGCAGGAAGAGGGGCTGGTGAACCCCAAGCCGCGTCAGCTGTTTCTGGGGCGCTTCTGCAGCCTGGCGGTTCTCTCGCTGGCCCAAACCACCGTTATGGGGCTGGGCAATATCTTCTTCCTTGACGTTCAGCACGTGCACCCGCTGCTGTTGATGCTCGTATTCTGGGCGGCAGGGTTGGTGTTCACCTTCATCATCTACGCGCTGGTGGCCACCTTCGCCAACCTGGGCAAGGCCATCGCCGTGTTGCTACTCATCGTGCAGGTAACCGGTTGCGGCGGCTCGTTCCCGCTGCAGATACTGCCCCAGTTTGTGCAGGTGATAAGCCCGTGGCTTCCCGCCACTCATGTGGTGAATGCCATGCGGGCCGCCATGATGGGCACCACCGGCATGGACTACTGGTACTCCATGGGGCTGCTTGCGCTGTTCATCATCCCCTTCGCCATTCTAGGGCTGGGGCTGCGCAAACCGTTGTCGAAGTTCATGCACTGGTACGTAGAGAAGGTGGAATCCTCCGGCCTTGTGGCATAAGTTATATCTGGGACGCATAGGGAAGCGAGCCTACTGTTGGTTGGCGTGAGGTGTGAACTTTGGAGCAAGGCTGCGAACTGCGGCTTTGCCATTCTGCCCCTGGGGCAAGTTGGTGCTGAGGGGTTTGGGCGACCGCTGTGGTCTCCTCGGCATAACGCCAGTTCACAGCCTTGATGGCTCGCTCGTGTGCAATTCGGAAGTATCACGGAAATCCGCGAAACTCATCCGCTAACCCCCTTGCTTCGGCCCATGGGGGAAGTTGAATAATCCCTTCTCGGGAGGGGGAGAAGGCCCTCTCCGACAAGAGAGAGAGGAGGGAAGATGAGTAAAGCTCACGAGATGAGTCGGCGTGGTTTCATGACCGCTGTGGGTGGTGCCACGGTGTGCTCCGTGGGAGCGCTGGCCGTTGCGGGAACCGCCGCCGCAAGCTCCGGTGAGACCCGTGCCGGTGGCCTGGCAGGCGGCTACACCCTTCGCTACCTGGTCATCATGGCGGCGCTGCCAGTGGGCATCGCCTTCCCGTGGCTGTAGTTTCTTAAATGAAGAGAGAAAGGACTGTCATGTCTGATATAACGACCCAAAAATGGTCGGGGAAGGTGCCCCGCCCCCGGCGCACGCTGTTGGCGCTGTTCGCGGTAAGTTGCGCGGTGGCCGGCCTTGTGGCTATCGGTTGCGCCGAAGAGCCGAAAGAGGCCGAAGAGCCGTTGATGGCCTCCTTCGAGCCGGAGGTGCGCCAAGCTGCCAACGGCATGTACATCCAGCGCACCCCCAGCGAGGACATCACCCCCTCTAGCAGCGCCACCGCCCAGTACCATCACCCGGTGGAGAACGTGCCCTATAACACCTATTACCTCAAGGCCGACGAGCGCGGCTGCAACGCCTGCCACGAAGACTTGGGCGCGCTGCTGGACAACAGCCCCTACGGCCACGTGAAAATCTCCAACGACTTGGGCATCGAGGTGACGGTGGACCAGTGCTTCCACTGCCATACCGACTCGGGTGCCATCACCAACCAGCAGTCTTTCGGCGCCATGATCCACGGCATCCACAAAGACGTTGAGAACGCTGACTGCATGACCTGCCACACCGCCAGTAACAACGGCAACGACATGGAGCTGTGGGACGCCGTGAAGCACCATGAGATGCGCGGCTTCACCGACATCGCCGCTGAGGTGCTGGGCACGTTCTCCTTCACCCAAACCGGCGTGGACTCGCTGGACAAGATTGCGAAGATGGCGCGCCAGACCGCCTATCTGTGCCAGTCGATGCCCTCGGTGGGGCAAGGGGATGCGTCCCAGTGGGCCATCACTGTTTCCGGCGATGTGGAGAACGCTTTCGCCGCCACCAAGGAAGAACTGGACGCCGAAGGCCAGCACCATGCCACCATGGGCTGCTCCTGCGGCGGCAACCCCGCCGGTGGCACCGCCAGCGTGAATGCGGAGGTGGCGGGCATCTCGGTGCAAACCATCCTGGAAATGGCTCGTCCCAATGCTGAGGCCAACACCATCGTGTTCACCTCGGCCGACGGCTACGAGACAGCTCTGCCGCTGTTCTACGTGCGCCATCACTACTCCCTCATCGTGTGGGAGGTAAACGGCCAGCCCATCGCCGACTCGATGGGCGGTGTGAACCAGCTGTGGCTGGGCTCTACGCCGGCGTTCGCCTATGTACGCGATGTTGCTTCTATCACGTTCGAGACCCGTCAAACGCCGCCGCCCACTCCCGGCCTTGAGAGCCGCGCTGAAGGCAACCTCCCCAACGTGAGCGTCACCGAGGGCACCGCCCAAGCGTAACGGCTGCACACGCTAATCCCCTCCATTGAAGTGTCCCCTGCCGCAGGGATAATCCTGCGGCAGGGGACACTATTTTGGTGTGGCTCGCTCTTGCGGAGAGCTAGCAGCTACATAGGGATGGACCAGGCGAAGTTCCGGGTATCGACGCTTGCCAACGGAAAGAGCAATCTTCCCCAACTACTCCTTTTTATAGCTTTCCATCAGGGCGGCGAAGGCGGGCATGGCGTTTTTGATGGTGTCGGCGGAAACGCAATAGCTGATGCGCACCCAGCCGGAGCATCCGAAGCTGTCGGAGGGCACCAGTAGAAGTTCATATTCCTTTGCGCGGTCGGAGAACGCCTGAGCGTCCTCTTCCAGAGCCTTCACCCACAGGTAGAAGGCCCCATCTGGCTGCACGTATTCGTAGCCTAACGCCGAGAGCCCCTCGGTGAGCAACGCGCGATTCTCAGCGTAGGCGGCCACATCGGACGGCTCGTCCACTACCTTCGCGATAGCCTTCTGCTGTAGCACCGGCGCACACACATACCCCAGCGCCCGGCCAGCGCCGGCAACTGCCACCGCCACCTGGTCGCCATCGGGCATCGTGTCAGATGCGTAGATGTAGCCAATGCGCTCTCCCGGCAGTGAAAGCGACTTTGAGTAGGAGTAGCACACGATGGTGCGCGGATAGATGCCAGGCACATAGGGTACCTCGGCACCGTAGGTTATCTCGCGGTAAGGCTCATCGCTGATCAGGTAGATGGGATGTTCCAGCCGCTTCTCCGCCGCCAGGAGAACTGCTGCTAGCCCCTCCAGATTCTGGCGGGTGTATACCGCCCCCACCGGATTGTTGGGCGAGTTGATGATGACTGCCGCCGTCTTGTCCGTGATGGCCGCCGTCACTGCCTCCACGTCAATTTGGAAGCTGGGCACCTGCGCCGGCACCTCCACAATGTTGCAGCCTGCCGCCTCAATCCAAGTTTTATACTCCGGAAAGTAGGGGCTGATCACTATCACCTCGTCGCCAGGGTGTGTAACCGCGGCAATGCTGCTGGCAAGCCCGGCGGCGGCACCGGCGGTGAGGTAGAGGTGCGCCGGCGTGGCATGCACACCGAACTTGCGGCTGATGGAGTCAGCAATCACCTGTTTCACCTGCGGATCGCCGGAAGCGGGCGAATAGCCGTGCAGGGCTACCGGATCTTGCTCCATCAGCTCGAGGATGGCTTCCTTCACAGCGGCGGGCGCCGGTACGCTGGGGTTGCCGATGGAGAAGTCGAACACCGCGTCCTCGCCAATTTCCGCCTTGCGGGCCAGCCCATATGCGAACAGCTCGCGGATAGCGCTGGGCTCATCGCCCAAAGTGTACATTGCCTCGTTGATCATGAGAGCCTCCCTGAAAGTATGTAATGTGCGGCGCTGCGGGGCCGTCTTTGCAGCGCCCGTAAAGCCGGCAGCTTGCTGCAGGCTCGTGCGCTTCAAAGCTGCGTTATGTGCTCCGACGATTCAGAACATGGCGAAGCCGTGGGCCCTGCGAGCCGCCTGGCTCTTCCGCAACTATCTTCTTCAGAGTAGCACAAGCCCTGTTTCCGGGGCATTTCCTTCGGGCGTTCGGCGGCACGGAAGCCGCTATACTGTTCGCAGGGGAACAAATGAGGAGGAAGCGCTTATGAAACGCCTTTCCATCGGGCAAATGGCAAAGATGAACCGCATGAGCGAGAAGGCGCTGCGGTTGTACCACGAGAACGGCATCTTGGTGCCGGCCTATGTGGACGAAAGCTCGGGACGCCGTTACTACGACATTCAGCAGTCCACGAAGTATCTCTCGCTGTATCTGTACCAGGCCTACGACCATGGTCGCGAGCTGGACAGCGAGCGGCTTTTGCGCATGCGCGACTACGCCTACAACAAGAAGATGGTCATCGCGGGCGATGCCTTCGGCGAATCGCTGTGCCGTTACCCACGCTTCTTCGACTCCGGCGACTTCTTGCTCTACCGTCTTTGCGTGCCCGTGCGCCCAGCATAGGGCTGTAATTTCGAATAGTTGCGCCGCTTCAAGCCGTTTGACCCTTGATTGCTTTGGTCAAGATCGCGAGTTGGGTACATGCGATCATCTCGAAATCGGTTTTCAGGGCAAATATGGTCAAGATCGCGAGTTGGGTACGCGGTTCAATCGTCTTTGGTTGCGTCATCATGTTCGAGCGAGTTCAAGATTCGTGGCAAGTCCGGAAAGCGCCTGGTCATAGGCCTAATGTGAGAAGGCGCACGATTTCGGTTTCTCTGCAGGCCATCGAAGGCTGTTAGGTTTATGTACCCAACTCGCGATCTTGACCAAAATAGGGCCGAAAAACAGCCATGTCGCTGACTCCATGTACCGAACTCGCCATCTTGTCCACTCGGGGATAGCTCCGAGGCCGCCCTCGACGGGTTTCCCGCGAGGAGTGCTTTTGTAACGGTGCCTTTGCATTTGCGGCAGGGGAGCCGTTGCTTTATTTAGTATGGGGAACGCGAAACGGAAACCTGTGTCGAGGGCGTAGAAACCGCTCCGGATGGCTCGTGTGTCCGAAACAGGGCTTTGAGGTGCCTTGTCGGGGATGCTGAGACATCGGGGATGCTGAGACGCCTGGGCCGGGAGAACGGAAACCTGTACTGAAAGGGGACTCTATGAGCTTCATTGTTCGCTGGATCGTAACCGCCGTTGCCGTTGCCGCCGCCGTCTGGCTGGTTCCTGGCTTCACTATCGTCGGAGGAGGGGCTGCATGGGCCGGCATAGCCATTTTTGCCCTTATCCTCTCGCTGGTAAACATCTCCATCAAGCCCATCTTGCAAGTGCTGTCGTTGCCGGTAACAGTGCTTACGTTGGGTATCTTCTATCTAATCGTGAACACTCTTCTGCTCTATATTGCCGCATGGTTGGCAAACGGGCTGTTCGGAGTGGGGTTCCTCATCGAATCGTTCGGTAGCGCGTTCGTGGCCTCTATCGTGATATCCATTGTGAGCGCCATCGTCAACTCCATTGTAGGAGCGGATGCGTAAGGCCTGGCCTCATGCATGCGCTCGAACAGGGCGAATCAGGCGGCAGCGGGTATCGTCACTCAGGGCGCCTCAATTGTCCGGAAGCGACTGTCGATCGCGGGCTACAGGGGCAGATGCGCATAGCTGATTGGGCGGAACTGCAATAGCCGTCGTACACAGGTGACGGGTGCCTCTCAGCTCACCTTCAGTAAACATTAAGGTAATCGGAGTAAAAAATGGAAGTGGCCTTTATGCGCTACCATTGAGCGTAGGCCTATAGTGTCGGGAGATTCAAAACCCGTTGAAAGGGGATTATATGCAAACTACACACGCGAAGGCCATCAAGTATCTGGGGATTGCCACCGTTGTGCTGGCGGGCCTCACCCTGCTTGGTTGCCTGATTGGAATGGTGGGCATAAGCGCATTAGGAGCCTATGCGCAAAGCGGCTACCCGGGCGCTGGCTACGGCTATGGTCACCATGGCATGATGAGCAGCTCCTATGCCGATGTTGCTGGCATTGTGGTGGCGATCGGTGTTGCCAATGCGCTGCTGTTCTGGAAGCTGGCTTGCGCCGTTGTGGCGCTGATTGCCGGCATCATGGCGCTGCGGCTGAAGGAGCCCACTGCCCATGGGCTGCGTACTGTATTCATCTGGGCGTTGGTGGCTGCCATCTGCTCGCTTTTGGCCGGCAGCTTCTTTACCATGGCGCTGCTGATCATCATTGCCGTGTTTGCCGAGATGGACCGCAAGGCACTTGAAGGCGGCACTCCGGTCCAGTCGACAGCCACCCCTGCCGCTGTCGCAACCGCTGCGCCGGCAAACCCGGCTTATGCCGCCTCTTATGGCGATGACATCCAGCCGGTTGCCGTCCCCGTTGCTCCGGTTGCGCCGGTGAACCAGCAGGCGAGCCCGGCCGTGGCCGAGAACGAGGCCATCGCCGACGAGGCCGCTGCCGCCGCTGTCGTAACCGCTGATGAGGCTGCTGCGGTGATCGACACGGCTGAAGCGCAGACCGCGGTTGACGAGGCCGTCGCCGCTGCCGCGACTGAAGACGTGGCTGCCGATGCGGCCGCTGATGCTGTAGCGGCCGATGCGGCCGTTGAGGCCGTTGTTGACGCTCCTGCTCCCGATGCGGCGGACGTTGTGGCCGTTGAGGCCGTTGAGGCCGAGCCCGCGGCGGATTCCGCTGCGGTTGCAACCGAGGCTGCCGCCGTGGCCGAAGACGCCCATATCGCCGAAGAGAGCCAGGCCGCTGCCGATTTCTATCAGGATAACGCCGAAGCCGTGGCCGATGCCAATGAGGCTCCAGTGGAAGCCGAGTTCGAAGTGAAGACCACCGCTCCTGCCACGATGGAAAACGAGGGTGAAACTGAAGAACTTGCCGCCGACAAGGCCATGACGAAAGAGCAGGATTCGCCCGAGCAGTTGTAGGGCATTGCCTCCGCTTAGAGCGCTTCTGTTGGGAAAGGTCGTCCATCCGGGCGGCCTTTCTCGTGCCTGCCCCCACTCAAAAGGGTTATCATGGGCAGGCTCACATTTTGTAGCACATGAACCAGAAAGGAGATGCGCCATGGATGCGCGCGTACGCGATCTCATCAACCAGCAAATCAACAAGGAACTCTATTCCGCCTATCTCTACATGGACATTGCCGACTACTACGAGGAAGAGGGCCTGAAGGGCTACGCCAATTACTACATGATCCAGGCGGCCGAAGAGCGCGACCATGCTCTCATCTTCCGTAACTACCTGCACGAGAACGGCGAAAAGGTGGTGCTGGATGCCATCGCCAAGCCCGACAAGGTGCTGGACAGCTTTATGGGCCCGCTGGAGATTGCCCTGGAGCACGAGCAGTATGTGACCGCTCTCATCAACGACATCTATGCGGCGGCGCTGGAGGCCAAGGACTTCCGTTGCCAGACTTTCCTGCAGTGGTTCATTACCGAGCAGCTGGAAGAAGAGGACAACGCCGAGGACATGATCACCAAGATGAAGCTGTTTGGCAGCGATCCGAAGGGCCTCTACGCCCTGGACGCCGAGTACGCCGCCCGCGTCTACACCGTGCCTTCGCCTCTGGCTGGCAAGTAAGCTGCTTGCAGCATCGCTTCCAAGTTTTCGCAACTCTAAGGCCCCGTCCCCGGGGCCTTTTCTCGTCCTTAAACCCTGTGGAAATTTACTGGACATATGCGGAATGTCTCAGAGGTGCGGCGGGGGATTTCCCGAAGGGAGCATAAAATAGTTTCGGCTAAAAACTAGATTGCACATTACGGCAGGAAACCGGGGCACGTTTATGCTGAGGCTTGAGAACATACGCAAATCCTATAAGACCGGCGACTTCGTCCAAGTGGCCTTAAACGATGTGTCGCTGACATTTCGCGACAACGAGTTCGTGTCCATCTTGGGGCCGTCTGGCTCGGGGAAAACCACGCTGTTGAATATCATCGGCGGTCTGGATCACTACGATTCCGGCAACCTTATCATCGACGGCATTTCCACCAAGGAGTACAAGGACCGCGACTGGGATGCCTATCGCAACAATCGCATTGGCTTCGTATTCCAAAGCTACAACCTCATCCCGCACCAAACCATTTTGGCCAACGTGGAGCTGGCCCTCACACTTTCGGGGGTGTCCCGCGACGAGCGGCGCAAGCGGGCGGTGGCGGAGCTCACCCGCGTGGGTTTGGGGGATCACCTGCACAAGAAGCCCAGTCAGCTGTCCGGAGGTCAGATGCAGCGGGTGGCCATCGCCCGCGCCTTGGTGAACGACCCGGAAATTCTGCTGGCGGACGAGCCCACCGGCGCGTTGGACTCCGCCACTTCCATCCAGATCATGGACCTGCTCACCGAAATTGCCAACGATCGGTTGGTGATCATGGTCACCCACAACCCTGAGCTGGCGGACCAGTACTCCACCCGAATTGTGAACCTGGCCGATGGCGTGATCATCGACGACTCCGACCCCTACAATCCCACGGCAGCAGAGATGGCCGCCCTGGTGGCCAAGCCGCCGCGGCGCACCTCCATGAGCTTCCTCACGGCGCTGTCGCTTTCCTTCAACAACCTCATGACCAAAAAGGGCCGCACCATCATGACGGCGTTCGCCGGCTCCATCGGCATCATCGGCATTGCGGCCATCCTGGCGCTGGCCAACGGCGTGAACGCCTACATCAAGTCGGTGGAGGAGGACACCCTTTCCCTGTATCCGCTGCAAATCATGTCCACCGGTTTGGACATGACCTCCATGATGATGAGCGGCATGGGGATGGGGGACGACAGCGATGGAGACAACGGCGGCGATGGGGGCACAACGCTGGCGAACTCGGGTGAAGCGGGGGAGGGAAGCGGCGCCTCCGATGGCGATGCCTCTGGGGGAGAATCCGACGGCGCGAATGACACGGTGCGGGAAATGCCCATCATGACCCGCATGTTCGCCTCTATCGGTTCCAATGACCTGGCGGCGCTTAAGGAGTACTTCGACTCTGGCAAGTCCGACATCGACAAGTACGTGCAGACCATCGACTATACCTACGATGTGACACCCCGCATATATCTGGTGTCCGATGAGGAAGCGCTGGCGAAGACGGCGGCAGGCGAGGGCGATGAGGCGGCTGGAAACGGCGATGCCGATGCGACGGACAGCGAGAACGCGACGGCCAAAGATGGCGAAGGAGCTGCGGCAAGCAATGGGGCTAAAGCCGCTGATGATGCCGCTCCTTCCGACTCCTCGGCCGACGACGCAACCAACGACTCAGCCAGCAGCGCCGACAAGCCGAAGAAGAACCTGGGGTATCGCCAGATCAACCCTGACACCTCTTTTGCGTCCCTTGGCATTGGCAGTGCGATGTCCTCCAATTCGCTGATGTCGATGTCCATGTCCACCGACCAGTTCGGCCAGCTTCTGGGCGATGCTTCCATCGTGGAAGAGCAGTACGATGTAGTGGCAGGTCACTGGCCTGAAAAGTACAACGAAGTGGTGCTGGTGCTGTCCGGCACCGGCCGCTCGTCTGACTACCTGCTGTACCTGCTGGGGTTGAAGGACTACAACGAGCTGGAAGCGATGATCCGCCAGTTCGCCAACGAAGAGGAAGTGGTGGTGCCGGAAGGGGAGACGCAGGTCACCTACCAGCAGATCATGAACGTGAAAATGAAGGTGGTGAACCCCGCCGACTTTTACCGCTACGACAGTGAGTACGACGTGTGGGTGGACAAGTCTGACGACGACGCCTTCATGGCGCAGCTGGTGGAGAATGGCGAAGAGCTGGTGATTGCCGGCATTGTGCGGCCGAACCCCGACGCCAAGGTGACGGCGCTTTCCAGCGGCCTCTACTACAGCCCCGAGCTGATCACCCACCTGGTGGACTATGCCGCCGATACCCCCATCGTAAAGGAGCAGCTGGCCGATCCGAAGATCGATGTGTTCAACGGCAGGCCCTTCGACGAGGACGAGGACACCGGCGACGACTTCGCCATGGATTCGCTGTTCACTATCGACAACGAGGCGCTGGAGAAGGCGTTTACCTTCGACACCTCGAAACTGTCGATGGACATGGGCAGCCTGGCCAACATGGACCTGTCCTCGGCGCTGCCGGACATGGGCAACATGGATTTCGGCAACTTCGACCTCTCCGGTATGGACATGAGCAACATGGATTTCTCCGGTGTGGATTTGTCGAAGGTGGATCTCTCCTCCGTTGACCTGTCGAAGATAGATATGTCCGATCTGGACCTTTCGGGCATCCAGGTGAACCCCGACGACTTGAGCGATGCGGTGACGGTGAACCCCGCTGCGGTGACCGAGATGTCGGCGGCGCTGGCGCAAGGGTTCTTTGAGAAAATGAGCGACCCGGATTTCCTGCAAGGTTTCAATGAGGCTCACCCTGAGGCTGCGGGACTTCCCGCGAACGAGCGCACCCAGCTCATGATGCAGTACTACATGACCACTCCCGAGGCGCAGGCCATTGCCGCCCAGTACATGCCGCAGGTGATTGACACCTCCAAGCTGGGGGAGACCATCTCGCAGGTGCTGGTGCCTCAAATCACCCAAGCAGTGGCCACGCAGTTGGCGCCGAAGTTGGCAGAGGCCATCTCCACCCAGATGGTGCCGGTGCTCACCCAAGCAATAGCCACGGAAGTGTCGCAGCAGATGTCCAAGATGATATCGCAGCAGCTGGTGCCGCAAATTCAGAAGCAGGTGCAGGCCACCATGACCACCTATATGACGCAGGTGGCCGATGTGCTGGCAACGCAGACCCAGGCGGCGGTGGAAGACGCCATGAGCGGCATGATGGAGAACATGGGCGATGCTTTCTCGGTGGACGAGGACGCGTTCGCCAACGCTTTCAACTTCAACATGGACCAGGAAGAGCTTACCGAGCTGTTCATGTCCATGATGCGGGTGGAGGAAAGCTCCTACGACAACAACCTGCGCAAACTGGGCTACGCCAACTTTGCCAAACCCTCCGCCATCGACATCTATCCCAAAGACTTCGAGTCGAAGGAGGAAGTGATTGCCATCCTGGACGGCTACAACGACCAGATGGCCGCCGAGGGGCAAGAGGACAAGGAGATCACCTACACCGATCTGGTGGGCACGCTGATGAGCTCGGTGACCACCATTGTGAACATGATCAGCTACGTGCTTATCGCGTTTGTGGCCATTTCGCTCATTGTGTCCTCCATCATGATTGGTGTTATCACCTACATTTCGGTGCTGGAGCGGAAGAAGGAGATTGGCATTCTGCGCTCCATCGGCGCCTCGAAGGGCGATGTGTCGCGGGTGTTCAACGCCGAGACCATCATTGAGGGTCTGGTGGCGGGCCTGCTGGGCGTGGGGCTGACGGCGCTGGCCTGTATTCCCGCCAACGCTATTGTGTACGCCGTCAACGGCGTGCCCAATGTGGCGCAGCTGCCCTGGCAAGCGGGGGTTATCTTGGTGCTGATCAGCGTGTTCCTTACCACCATTGCCGGCCTCATGCCCGCCTCCTCCGCCAGCCGCAAAGACCCCGTGGAGGCCCTCCGCAGCGAGTAGATTTCTGGAGGAAGGGGGCACCCGACAGGGTTCCGTTCGACGCTCTCCCGGAGGTGGGCCGATTCGACAGGCCTGCGCTCGACGCTCCGTACGAGGGGAACTAACTCGCGCATAGCGCGAGTGGATTTCCCCTCTACTCCGCTTGGTCGGACCTCGCTTCGACCTGCCGCCTCGGCCCATCCAGGTGCCATCGCGGGTTAATCTGTCGCGAGTTGGTAGGTCTACGAAGCGGGTTCCAGCAGGGCGATGCACTCGGTGTGGGGGGTGTGGGGGAACATGTCCACCGGTTGGATGCGAGTGGCGCGGTAGCCGTGTTTCGCGAACTCTTCCAAGTCGCGCACTTGTGTGGCGGGATTGCAGGAGATGTACACGATGCGCGCCGGGCGCAGCTGGCTGGCGGCACTGATGAACTGCGGCGTAGAGCCGGCCCGCGGCGGATCCATGAAGATCATCAGCTCATCAGGGCCTATGTCTGCCGCTGTCGTTGCGAGTGCCAAGGGGGCTGCCTGACCCGAGATGGTGCCAAGGCCGCCATCTCGCGCCAGCTCCTCCATGAAAGCGGTGGCGTCGGCGGTGAAGAACTCGGCGTTATCGATGCCATTGTGGCGGGCGTTTTGCCGAGCATCGGCGATGGCGCTTTCCACGCTGTCCACCCCAATCACCCGGGCGGCCCCGCGGGCGGCTGCCGCCAGTCCGATGGTACCGGTGCCGCAATAGGCGTCGATGGCCCAGGTGCGCGGCCCCAGCTGCGCCATCTCCATGGCGGTGTTGTACAGCACCTCCGTTTGGGTGGAGTTCACCTGGTAAAACGACTTCGACGAGATGCGGAAGGAGAGGCCGCACAGGGTGTCCAAAATGAAGCCGGGCCCGTAGAGCACCCGCTCCTTCTCGCCCAAGATGACATTGGTCTGGCGGCTGTTGATGTTTTGCACCACGGTGGTGACCGCCGGCACGCGGCGCACCAGCTCGCGGCAGAAAGATTTGGAGGCGGGGAAGGCCTCCTCGTTGGTGACCAGCGTTACCAGCACCTCGCCGCTTTCGTGACCCACCCGCACCACGGCATGGCGCACAAACCCGGTGCCGGCGTCTTCGCTGTAGGGAGCCATGTCCCAGCGGGCCATGATGTCGCGGATGGCCAAAGTCACTTGTTTGGCGGTCTCGTTCTCTGCTAGGCACTTTTCGGCGGGAATCAGCCGATGGCTGCCACGCTCGTACATGCCGGTGAGAATTTCGCGCGGTGCGGCTTTGCTGCCCTTGGCCCCTTTAGCGCCCTTGGGGCCTTTGCCGCTTCGGTCGTTGCCCCTTGCCCCAGCGCCGCTTCGCCCGGCGTCCTCGCGCCCAACCGTCGCACCTTTCAGCAAGCGCCCCGGCGCATAGGGGGAAATCACCTTGTCGCGGTAGTGGAAGGGCTGCTCCATCCCCAGAATAGGGGAGACCTCCACCTCCGGCGCAACGGAGGCGAACAGCTCCTCCATTTCCCGCTGTTTGCGGGCCAGTTGCTGCAGGTAGGGCATCTCCACATCGCTGCACCCGCCGCACCGGTCGGAGTAGGGGCACATGCGAGTCGCACTCTCTTCTGAAGGGGTTGGCTTGTTGATTCTCTTCGATTTAGATTGTGTATGGTTGGCGCTGTGGTTTTCTTTGCTGGAGGGTTTAGTACGTCTTGAAAGACTCGACCGGGAGTTTGCCTTATCCTTGTGTTGCTGTTCCGTGTTGCGTTTACGTGCGGTCATCTAGGTTGGCTCCGATCGATTGTTAACCTCATCATTTTAACATCAATGAGGTTGATCGAAAATTTGGGTTTGAGGAGGGGCCGCTCCTTACGGCATTGTAAGTATTGCAGCTTGGGGAAGGGGGCTAAAATGGGTTCGATGACAGTAGTTAAAAGCTCGTAGGTGGGGAGGAAGCACCTTATGAGTGTAGTTTACATCGTGGAGGACGACGAGGCGTTGGCCCGCGAGCTGCAGCGGTTGCTGAAGCTGCAGGGCTATGAGGCGCTGGTGTGCGACAACTTCCCTCATGCCGCCCAAGGGGCGCTGGCAGCGGGGGCCGATTGCGTGCTGCTGGACCTTTCCCTTCCCGGAGCCGACGGCCATGCCATCTGTCGCTCCATTCGCGAACAGTCCAGCGTGCCCATCATCGTGGTTACCTCCTCGGAGAGCGAGTTCGATGAAGTGCTGGCGCTGGGGCTGGGGGCCAACGACTATGTGACCAAACCCTATCGGCCGGCAGCGCTGCTGGCGCGGGTGGCAGTGCAGCTGCGTGCGGGTGCAACCGGGGCTGGCGACACCCTCGGCTACGGCGGTGTGACGTTGGATGTGGCCCGGGGCACCGTTTCCTTCGCCGCCAAGGGGGCGCCCGCGTGCGGTGCAACTTCCCCCCAAGCCATTTCTCCCGACCCCGCTCATCCGTGCTCTGCCGAACTTACCCGCAACGAGCAGCGCATCCTTCAGCTGCTGATGAGCGACCCAGGGCGCATTTTCACCCGTCAGGAAATCATGTGCGATCTCTGGGAGTCGGACGCTTTTATTGACGACAATACTCTCACGGTGAATGTCACCCGCCTGCGTCGCACCCTCTCTTCCATCGGCGCACCGGAGGATTTCATCAAAACCCGCCGCGGCGTGGGCTACTATTTGTAGCAAGAGCGAAAGGGGAGGCGCAGCGGTGGAGGTGAGGTACTCATTTGCTATGTTCGTGCGCAGCCGATGGCTGTCCATTGGTTTGGCGCTGCTGGCGCTGGTGCTCATGTGGTTCAGCGCTGCGCTGCTGGGGGTTTCCGATGACGGCCGCTGGGTTCTGGTGGGGGCCACGGCGCTGCTGCTGGCCATCGGGCTGGTGGCGGAGTACCTGCGCCAACGGGATTTCTACCGCTCGCTTTCGGAGGCCTATCGCATGATGGAAGAGCCCTCGCAGCTGTCCACCTGGGTGAGCGAACCTGACTTTCCCGATGGCTGCTTGGTGTACCAGCTGCTGGAGCTGATGGAAGCGCAGTCGAATGCCCGGGTGGGGGAGGCGCAACGGCGTTCGCAGGAGTACCGCGACTACATTGAGCTGTGGGTGCATGAGACTAAGATGCCGCTTTCGGCCGCGCAGCTTATCGCCCAGCGGGTGGCACCGCCGGAAGGAGCCGAGGTCACGCGCCAGCTCGACCGCTTGAAGGCCCAGATAGACCAGGCCCTTTACTACGCCCGCTCCACTTCCCTCACCAACGACTACGTTATTCGCACCGTGCCCCTGGCCAAGGTGTGCCGCGAGGCGGTGAAGCGCAACGCGCGGCTGCTTATCGAGTGCG
>CANSTH010000020.1 GCA_947649875.1 uncultured Parvibacter sp.
ACGGCCGCATCGGGCACCCAGGCCGCAGCGGGGCAAGGCGCCGCTTCAGTGGCCGAGGGCGGCAACTCCGCAAACCCGGCCGCCGGCAGCGCCGCCCCTTCCCCGGCAGACACCACAACCGCCGGGCCCACCGTCTCGCCCCAGGTGCTGCAGCAGCTGCAGGAGGCCACGCAGGCCCACGACGGGAAGCTGACGCTGGAGGCAGTGCGCATCCTCTACGACAACGGCCTGGTATCCCGCGACCAACTGGTGAGCGCCGCCCATGCCATGAACGATGCCATGGGAGATGTGGCGGGCCAGATGCTGGCGCAGCGAGCGGTGAGCTTCGTGCAGCAAGAGTACAAGGCGCAGGGCATCAGCCTCACCGACGTGCAGAACCGCTATTTGGGCACCATGGCCCTCATCATGTTCGGCCTGTGCCTGGGCACGCTGATCACCACCATCGCCGTGGGGTTCGTGGCCTCCCGCACCGCCGCGAAGATAGCCCGCGACACCCGCAAAACCCTGTTCGGCCGCGTAATGGAGTTCTCCCCTGCCGAAGTTGGCAAATTCAGCCAGGCATCGCTCATCACCCGCACCACCAACGACCTTCAGCAAATACAGATGGTGTGCGTGATGCTGCTGCGCATGATCATGTTGGCCCCCATCATGGGCATCGTGGCCTTCATCCAAGTAACCGCCACCCATTCCGGCATGGAGTGGATCATCGGCGTGGCACTGCTGGCCATCTTCGCCGTTTTGGGCATTCTGCTGGGCACCACCATGCCGAAGTTCAAGCGCATGCAGGGGCTGGTAGACCGGCTTAACCTGGTGTCCCGCGACATGCTGGACGGCCTCATGCCCATCCGCGCCTTCGGCCGGGAAGACTACGAGCTGGAC
This sequence comes from uncultured Parvibacter sp., assembly GCA_947649875.1. GTDB lineage: Bacteria > Actinomycetota > Coriobacteriia > Coriobacteriales > Eggerthellaceae > Parvibacter. Next base: position 880 of record CANSTH010000020.1, read on the forward strand.
CGTTTCGACGACGCCTCCACCGCCCTCATGAAAACCCAGCTGTTCGTGAACCGCGCCATGGCCTTCATGATGCCGGTAATCATGCTGGTGATGAACCTGGTGGCGCTGCTCATCGTGTGGATAGGCGCCCAAGGGGTGGACATGGGCACTTTGCAGGTGGGCACCATGATGGCCTTCATCACTTACACCATGCAGATTGTGATGAGCTTCATGATTCTGGGAATGGTGGCGGTGATGCTGCCCCGCGCCCAGGTGGCGGCCGAGCGCGTAGCGGCCGTCATTGACTGCCCCCTTTCCATCACCAGCCCCGAGCAGCCGGAAACGCCAGCGCCGGATGCGCCCCGCGGCGTGGTGGAGTTCAAGGACGTCACCTTCCGCTATCCCGATGCTGAACGGCCAGTGGTCCACAACGTGAGCTTCGCCACCGCTGCCGGCGCAACGCTGGGGATCATCGGCTCTACCGGGTCGGGAAAAACCACTCTGGTAAAGCTGATTCCCCGCCTGTACGACGCCACCGAGGGCCAAGTGCTCATCGATGGCGTGGACGTGCGCTCCATGGCCATAAGCGATGTGCGCCGCCGCATCGGCTACGTGCCCCAACAGGGTTTTTTGTTCTCCGGCACCATCGAGTCGAACATCAAGTTCGCCAATGAAACCATGCCGGACGCCCAAATGGAGGCAGCCGCAGAAGTGGCCCAGGCCACCGAGTTCATCCAAAAGGAACCGGACGGCTACCTCACCCCCATCGCCCAGAAAGGGGCCAACGTCTCCGGCGGCCAGCGGCAGCGGCTCTCCATCGCTCGCGCCCTGGCGGCCAACCCGGAGATTCTGGTGTTCGACGACTCGTTCTCGGCGCTGGACTACGCCACCGACGCCAAGCTGCGGGAAGCACTGGCGAAAGGGGCTGGCAACGCGGCGGTGGTGATAGTGGCCCAGCGAGTGGCCACCATCATGCACGCCGATGAGATACTGGTGCTGGAAGCAGGCAACGTAGTGGGGCGCGGCACCCATCGCCAGCTGCTAGAAACCTGCGATACCTACCGCGAGATAGCCCTCTCGCAGCTTTCCGCCGCCGAGCTGGGGATAGATGCCTCCAGCATCGAGGACGGCCTGTGCGGGAAAGCGGGAGCCGCTGCCGTGGAAGCTAACGCCATGGAAGGGGGTGATGGCCGATGAGCGCCAAGCGCACCCCCTCCCAGGACAACTTCGCACCTGAAACTTCCGATGCGAGCCGAAGCTCCGCAACCCGCACCGCCACGGCCTCCGCCTCCAAGGCAACCCGCCCGGCCATGCCCCGCGGCCCTATGGGGCATGGCCCCGGGCGCCATCGCGGGCCCGCCGAGAAACCCAAAAACTTCAAAGGCACGTTGAAGCAGCTGGTTGGCTACTTGAAGCCCCATGCGGCGGCCCTTATCGCCGCCGTGGTGATGGCCATCGCCTCCGTAGCCTTCTCCGTGGTGGGCCCTGACATTTTGGGCCAGGTGATCACCAAGGTATTCGAGGGCCTCGTGGCCAAAGTGCAGGGTACCGGCGCCATCGATTTCGAGGGCATCGCCCGCATCATGCTGCTGCTTTTGGGATTGTATGCCGCCAGCGCCGGCGCCCAACTGGCCCAGGGCTTCCTCATGACCGGCGTCACCCAAAAGATTTGCTTTAAACTGCGCGGCCAGATTGCCCAGAAGATGGCCCGGGTGCCGCTGTCCTACTTCGACAGCCACGCCAAAGGCGACGTGCTGTCCCGCATCACCAACGACGTGGACACCCTGTCCCAGTCGTTGAACCAAAGCGTCACCCAGCTCATCACCTCCATCACCCAAATCATCGGCGTCACCATCATGATGTTCAGCATCTCGTGGGAGTTGGCGCTGGTCACTCTGCTCACCGTGCCCACCGCACTGGTCATCGTCACCATCATCGTGAAGCTGTCGCAAAAGTGGTTCGTGCGCCAGCAGGCGCAACTGGGCATGGTGAACGGCATCGTGGAGGAAGACTTCTCCGGCCAAAACGTCATCCAGGTGTTCGACAAGGCCGATGCCGCAGTCACCCGCTTCCAGGAAGAGAACGAGCGCCTCTACGAAAGCGCTTGGAAGAGCCAGTTCCTTTCCGGCCTTATGCAGCCGCTGATGAAGCTGGTGTCCAACATGGGCTACGTGGGCGTCGTGGTAGTGGGCGCTACCCTGGCGGTGAGCGGTCGCATACAAATCGGCGACATCTCCGCCTTCATGCAGTATGTGCAGAACTTCACCCAGCCCATCACCCAGCTGGCCAACGTGTCCAACACTCTGCAGGCCATGGCCGCTGCCGCCGAGCGCATCTTCGAGTTCCTGGCCGCCCCCGAAGAGCAAGGCCCCGAGATGCCGCAGCTGCCGGCCGCCCGCACGGGCCAAGTGAGTTTCAACCACGTGCACTTCGGCTACGAGCCGGACGTTCCGGTTATCAAGGATTTCACCTGCAACGTAGAACCGGGCGCTACCGTGGCCATCGTGGGCCCCACCGGCTCGGGCAAGACCACGCTGATGAAACTGCTGCTGCGCTTCTACGACGTACAGGAAGGCTCCATCCTGGTGGAGGGGCTGGACGTGCGCCAATGGGGCCGCCAGCAGCTGCGGGAGGACTTCGCCATGGTGCTGCAAGACTCCTGGCTGTTCGAGGGCACCATCCGCGATAACATCCGCTACGGGCGGCTGGATGCCACCGATGCCCAAGTGGAAGAGGCAGCCCATGTGGCCCGCTGCGCCGAGTTCATCGAAACCCTGCCCGGCGGCTATGACTTCGTGATAAACGAGGAGGCCTCCAACGTGAGCCAAGGCCAACGGCAGCTGATCACCATCGCCCGCGCTGTGCTGGCAGACCGCCCGGTGCTCATCCTGGACGAGGCCACCTCCAACGTGGACACCCGCACTGAGGCGCTCATCCAAGACGCCATGGACCGCTTGATGGCCGACCGCACCAGCTTCGTGATTGCGCACCGGCTGTCCACCATCAAGAAGGCCAGCGTCATCCTGGTGCTACGGGACGGTGACATAGTGGAGAAGGGAACCCACGAACAGCTTCTGGCGAAAGACGGCTTCTACGCCCAGCTCTACAACTCCCAATTCGAAGGCTGCGAGTAAGCCCCGACCACCAGTTCGCGCGACTGGTGGTTGGGGGCAATGCGCACTGCTTCTCCCCAGGCGGGGAGAAGCAGTTGCTGGGCTGCGTCCAACAGGTAGTCGCGCACCACTACGAGGGCATGGGGGAATAGCTCCGATGGGCCCTGCCGCAGCAGCTCCAAGGCAGAGGTGAGCCCCTCCCCCGACCACAGCTCAAGGCGCCCCAGCTCGTCCACCACCAAAAGGCTTGGGGCCGTAAGCGGAACGCCATCGGCCATCAGTCCGTCGAAGTGGGCATTTACCTGGGCTATCGCCTCATCGGAAATGTGCCAGGCCAACTGCGAGCGGGCCGCTTGGCTGTCCTCGTCGAATGCCCCTTCTGCCCGCGCCAGATCTTCCCGGCGGGCGAACGGGATACGCCGTCCCTCCGGCAGCAGCACGTTGTCGATGCCCAGCTTCTCAAAGCCGTTCTTGTCCGCATCGGGGCTGTGCGAGGGCACCCATTGCCCCGGCGCCAGCACACCGGCCACGCCCACTCCCGCCTGCTGCAGCTCGGCGATGAGCCCTTCCAGCCAGCGGGTTTTCCCTATTTGCACGTCACCGGTGAGCAGAAACAGCATAGACGCTTACGCCTCTGGGTTCTTCAAGGCCGCCATGGTAAGCGCCTGACCGAAGAACTGCCCGGCGCCGTTCTTCACCGCGAACGCCGCCTTTTCGGGATCGGCCACCACACTGCCCGCCAGCATGTCAACACCCCATTTGAACAAGAAGGGGGCCATTATCACACTGGGGCCCACCATGATAGTCTTGGCGCCCTTTGCCAAGTCCAGCAGACGCGGGGCGGTTTTGTTGATGAGCGTGACGCCAGTCATGAACAGGTAATCCGCGGCAGGGATGACGTACTCGCAGGCGGGGTCGGGCACATCGTTGGCCTGGCTGCAGCGGCGCTCCAGCACCGTGAGGCGGGCGTACTCCTCGATGCGCTCCACATGGGGGAAGTGCCCCACCACCACAACGGAGGCATCGCCCTGGGCGGCAATCTCGGGGCGCCACATCTCGAAAGCATCCATCTTGCGCAGCGTGCCGTCCGGCACCTCCACGGCCGCATCGTAGATGCAGCCCAGAGGATCCAGCAATGCATGCTGCGAGTACCAGGCGTTGAGTGCCGCCACCCCCAAGCTGGCCTCCTCGAAGCACCAGGACTTCGCCAGCTGGGCCACTTCCCGCAAGGGCTTGCCCCGCAGATCGCCCGTGTAACCGCGTCGGGCGCCGCCGGTGGTGGTGAAGCTCACCCCCATACCGCTGTCTGCTTCCACATAAGACCAATGGGTGCCCAGGCAGTAGTCGCGCACCGCAACATCCTCGGGGATCCCAGCGATCAGGTGGTTGTACAGCTTCCAAGGTGTGTCGGCCCTGTCGGTTCCGGGGAAGAAGATTTCCTCCGGCCCGCCCGGCCCCTTTCCACTCTTCGCCGCCGTTGCGCAGCAGTCTTTTTCAGCACATCCCATAATGCTCCTCCTTCTCTTTTCTCCCTACCATAGTAACCGTTTATCCTAGTTCGTGCATTATTCTATATTGCAAATTATTCGCATGCGCATATAATTATCGCCATGAAGCAGATCACCGACATTACCCGTCCTCTCTCGGCTTCCGCCCGTCGGGCACGCCTCGTTGTGATGGCTCTGCTGATTCTCTTGGTAACAGCTGCCGCCATATCGCTTATGCTAGGGCGCTACCCCATCAATCCACTTGAAGCAATATCCATGCTGGCAGGCTTGGTAGCGCCCATCGACCAAACCTGGACCGACCAACAAGCCAGCCTCTTCTTCAACGTGCGATTGCCTCGCATCTTGCTGGCCATGATAGTGGGCTGCTGTCTGGCGGTAGCAGGCGCCGCCTATCAGGGCACCTTCCAAAACCCGCTGGTATCCCCCGACATCCTGGGTGCCAGCCAAGGTGCCGCCTTCGGCGCAGCCATCGCCATCCTGTTGCACGTGGGCTCGGCACTCACCTCGGTGTTCGCTTTCGCTTTTGCCTTGCTCACCGTGCTGTTAGTATTGCTCATAAGTTCCCGAGCACGGGGCAACCACATGATGATCGTGGTACTAGCGGGCGTCATGGTAAGCTCGCTGTTCCAGGCGGGTGTGTCTTACGCGAAGCTGATCGCCGATCCCACCGACGAGCTGGCGGACATCACTTACTGGCTGATGGGCAGCCTCACCGGAGCGAGCACAGCAGATGTACGGATGGTGCTTCCCTTCATGCTTGTCGGCTGCGGCCTGCTGTTCTTCCTGCGCTGGCGCATCAACATCCTCACCATGGGCGATGACGAAGCGGCCACCATGGGCGTGAACGCGCGCCGCACCCGCATCGCAGTCATCATCGCCGCCACCCTCATCACCGCTGCCAGCGTGTGCGTTACTGGCATGATCGGCTGGGTGGGGCTGGTAATTCCCCATCTGTGCCGCATGCTGGTAGGTGCCGATTATCGCCGCCTCATCCCGGCGTCCATGCTCATGGGCGCTTCGTTTCTGCTGATCGTAGACGATATCGCCCGCCTGGCCACCACCGCCGAAATCCCCATCGGCATCCTCACCGCCTTCGTGGGCGCCCCCTTCTTCCTGTACCTCATCACGCGGAAGAAGAAGATATGAGCATTGAAGTTTCCAACTTGAGCTTCTCTTATGGAAGCCGCGAGATATTGCATGACCTCACGTTCTCCATCCCGGACGGCTGCCTGGCGAACGTGCTGGGGCCCAACGGCGTGGGCAAGTCCACCCTGTTCCGCTGCATCTTGGGGCTGAACCCCGGCTACAGCGGCTCCATCCTGGTGAACGGGAAAGAGCTGAATAGGCTGTCGGTACGTGAGCGAGCCCGCGAGATCTCCTATATCCCCCAGTCCCATGCCCCCGTGTACGACTATGAGGTGGTGGACGTGGTGCTGATGGCCACCGGCAACGACCTGAAGCTGCTTTCCACCCCCGGGCCCGCCCAGCTGGCGCGCGCCCACGAGGCACTGGAGCGCATTGGCATCGGGCACTTGGCCCACCGCACCTATACCCAAATCTCCGGCGGCGAACAGCAACTGGTGCTCATTGCCCGAGCGCTGGCCCAGAATGCCCGTACCATCATCATGGACGAGCCCACCAGCGCCCTGGACTACGGCAACACCGTACGAGTGCTTTCCTGCGTGCGACAGCTTGCCCGAGAAGGACTGTCCATCGTGCAGTCCACCCACAACCCCGACCATGCCTTCCTCTACTCCGACCGTACCATGGTGCTCAGCGAAGGGCGGCTGCGGGCCTTCGGCAACCCTCACAGCGTTATCACCTCGCAGCTCATTTCCGAGCTGTACGGCATAGACATCGAGGTATGCACCCTTTTTGGCGACAAGGTGCGCGTATGCGTGCCTGTTAGCGAGATAGAAAATCCTGACTGAGAAGAAAGGTAGTCCCATGTTGAAAACACTAAGGAGAAAGGGCCGCTCGATTGTTATGGCGGCGGCCACCGTAGCCCTGAGCGGCTGCTTGGCGCTGGCGCTCGCGGGCTGCTCGGGCAACGATGCCAGCAGCAGCAACGATTCTAAGAATACCCCGGCCGAACTGCAGCAACCGGCCGAGCCCGTCGCTCCCGAGACCATCTCCTTCACCGATGACCTCGGCCGCACGGTAGAGCTGCCAGCGCAAATCGACGCTATCTGCCCCTCCGGCTTCACCGCCCAGCAGGTGCTGCTCACCATTGCCCCTGAAAAGCTGGTGGGCCTGGCCCAAGAGCTTAACGACGAGCAGCTGGAGATCTTTGGCGATAAGTTCAAGGACTGCCCAGTGTTCGGCGCAGTGCTGGGCGCAACCGACAACCTGAACCGCGAGGCGGTGGCCGCTGCCGCGCCGCAAGTGATCATCGACACTGGCGAGGCCAAAAAGGGTGCCAAGGAAGACCTGGACAACCTGCAAGAGCAGCTGGGCATCCCGGTAGTGTTCATTGAGGCGAAGCTGTCCGATTACGGCGCCGCCTACGCCCGCCTGGGCGAGCTGCTTGGCGTGCAGGAGCGCGGCCAGCAGCTATCCGACTATTGCAAGTCCATCTACGATAAAACCGAGAGCGTCATGGCCGGCATCCCCGAGGATCAGCGCGTGCGCATGGCCTACCTGCTGGGCGGCAACGGCCTGAACGCCATCGCCAAGACCTCCTTCCAGGGCGCCGTCATGGACATGGTGGCCAACAATGTGGTTGTGGTAGACGATGTATCCGGTAAGGGCAACGGCAACGAAGTAAGCTTGGAGCAGATTGCCCTCTGGAATCCCGACCTGATCATCTTCCAGGCCAATAGCATCTACGACACCGTAGGCGACAACCCCGCCTGGGCCGGCATCGCCGCCATCGACAACCACAACTATTACCAGGTGCCCAACAACCCCTGGTGTTGGATGAACAACCCGCCCACCGTGAACCAGCTGATGGGCATGCAGTGGCTGCCCCGCTTGCTGTACCCCGACGCCTTCGACGACACCATCGCCGATGTGACCCGCGAGTACTACTCCACCATGTACAATTACAACCTGAGCGACGAAGAGCTGAACGAGCTCATCAAAGACGCCGTGCCCCGCAGCTAAACTCCCAGCTTCGGTTTTTCACTCCAACGAAGGGACGGCCCACCACGTTGCGGGCCGCCCCTCTTGTTCTCCTCTTTACTCTCCCGGAGGTGGGCCGGTTCGCCAGGCCTGCGCTCGACGCTCCGTACGGGCCGAGCTAACTCGGGCTGCGCCCGAGTGGATCTCCGCCCTACTCCGCTTGGCCGGACCTCGCTCCGACCTGCCGAACCGGCCCATCCAGGATGTCAAGCCGCCCGCCAGAAACGAACTGGGCGGGCGGGCATGCCCTCACAAAGCGAGTTCCGCACGACGCGAAAGCGCCAGTGGCGCTTTCGCCAAAGCAGGACTGTCTGAGCGACTGAGGGTGTGCCCGCCCGACTCCACCGCGGCGAGTTGTCGGGCGGCGCGGAAACGCGGAATTTACGGCATCCACTTCTTGAGCATGCGGGTGAGGGGTTCAATCTCCAACGGCTTGGCCATGTGGTCGTTCATGCCGGAGGCGTGGGCGCGCTTCACGTCTTCCGCAAACGCATCGGCCGACAGAGCGATGATGGGGATGGCGGCCAAGTCGGGACGATTCTCCCCTTCTTTGCGAATGGCGGTGGCCGCCTCGTAGCCGTTCATCACCGGCATCTGAATGTCCATCAGCACCACATCGTAGTAGCCCGGCTCGTGGTCGCGCAGCATCTGCACCGCCAGCGAGCCGTTCTCCGCGTGCTCCACCTCGGCGCCCGTCATGCCCACAATCTCCTTGGCAATAAGGGCGGCCATGGGGTTGTCCTCGGTGAGCAGCACGCGCTTGCCGGCATAGCTCAGCTCTTCCAGCAACGCCTTCTCATCCACGCCTGCATCCGTTTCGCCCGTAAGCAGCTCTTTCATCACCTGCACCAGTCGCGAGCGATACAAGGGCTTCGAAATGAAGGCGTCCACCCCCACTTCGCGCGCCTCTTGCTCGATCATCGACCAGTCGTAGGCGGACAAGATGATGATAGGCACCACATTCTTCGCGGCTTCGCGAATGGCGCGGGCGCATTCCAAACCGCTCATTTCCGGCATGCGCCAGTCCAGAATGACCGCGCGGTAGGGATTCCCCTCCTGTTCAGCGCGCACCACCGCAGACACACCATCGCGACCCGAAAGCTCCGAGTCGGGCACCATGCCAATCTCGCTCAGCAGAAGGCAAGCGCCCTCGCAGGCCACCGGATCATCGTCAACCACCAGCACGCGAATGCCCTCCAAGGGAGCCAGATCCTCTTCCCCGCCATCACGCAGCTTCAAATGCACCGTCACGGTGAAAGTAGTGCCCTCCCCTTCCTTGGACGCCACGTCCACCGTGCCGTTCATGAGGCTCACTACACTCTTCACAATGGCCATGCCAAGGCCGGTGCCCTCGATCTTGGTTGTACGGGAATCGTTGGCCCGGGTGAAGGGGTCGAACACCGTCTTCATGAACTCTTCGCTCATGCCGCATCCGGTGTCGCTGAAGGTGAACTCGTAGCAACCGCTCTCGGGGATGCGGCTGGGAAGCTCGGCAACCCGAAGGGTAATGTCACCGCTATCAGGGGTGAACTTGATAGCGTTGCCCATGATGTTCACGAACACCTGCTGTAGGCGGGTGGGATCGCCCAGCACGTGCTCGTGCTTGATGCCCACCATGTCCACTTTCAGATTCTGCTTCTTCGCCGCAATTTGCGGGTGCACGATGGTCACCAGGTTGCCCACCGTCTCAGGCAGATTGAAGGGCTCTTCCGAAAGCCCAATGGATCCCGACTCGATCTTGGCCATGTCCAGCACTTCATTGATAATCCCCAACAGGTGCTTGCTGGCAGAGGTGATGTTGTTCAGGCAGTCGCGAACGCGGTCGGGCTCGTTCACGTGCATGCTGGCAATGGCGGTAAGCCCCATAATCGAGTTCATGGGCGTGCGAATATCGTGACTCATGGAATTCAAGAAGTCGCTCTTAGCCTGAGAGGCATGTTCGGCCGCCCGGAACGCGTCTTCCAGAGCCTGGTGGGAGGCGAGTTCTTGCGCCTTCGCCTCGGTCACATCCTGCACTGCAACCAGCACCGCCTGCGGCTCCCCCGCCTCATTGCGAGCAAGGCACAAGGTGGAAACCTGATACCACAGGGGCTGGTCATCACCTTTGGCACGCCATTCTTCTTGAACATACGGCACCCCCTCTTTCAGGGCTTTTGCCGTCTTTTCCCTGCTCATGAATACAAGAGGCGCTTCTCCCTCTTCATAGGCGTCACTGGCTTCGCTGAAATGCTGGCACAGCACCTCGTATTGCCCCTGATCGGGCAATGTGCTGCGCGATTGGCCTTCTTTCTTCAGATACTCGTACGTTCCGCGAGCAAAATCAACGGACAACAAGCTGTTGAACAAGTTCGTAGAGGCATCGATGATGCGCGTGGCCTCCTGCCGTTCCAGCAACAGCTGCCGATTGCGCCGACGCGCCTGCATCATGAACGCCAAAAGCACGATAAGGGATGCTATCAGCACGCCCGCGACAATGATTGCTCCCGAACGATTGGCCCGCTCCACCATGCCATTGGTGATATTGGCCGGAAACAGGCGCACAAGCGTCCAATTGTAGGAAGGCAACCGCATCATGTAGGTATTGCCGATGCCCTCCGCGCTATGGAAGGTAAAGCTGGCAGAAGTCCCATCGGCAACGTCCTGCTTTATCTGGCCGATGGTGATGTCGTTCAGGCTCTCGCCGGCAAACACGTCCTCGATGCTCGATGCGTCCTCCACCCCCGAAGCCGACTTCGCAATCACGCGCCCATCGGGCTCGCAGAGAAACGTGGGGGTGTTCTCCCCGAAAAAGCCCGTGGTCATGAATTGGGCCAGGGTGTCCTCCCGATACGCGCACACCAAAATGCCCACAATTTCATTGTTGTAGCGCACAGGCGCGTAAAACGCCACCACGTTCTGCCAGTCGAACACAGTGTTGCTTATAGCGCAAATGCCGCTCTCCCCCCTTATGCCGGCCGTGTAGTACTCGCGATCGGCAGCCATGGCGGTCCTGCCATCCCGGTTGTAAGCCTGCCCGTCCGGCATAACGAAGAACGCCTGATCAAACTGCGAGAAGTCGAACACCGTTACTGCGTAGGTGGGATCGACCTCGGCACTAGTCAAAGACTCTTCGTAAATCTTCGCCGCCGTCTGCGTGCTTTCAAGCGAGCTGGTGAACAGGTCGTCCACCCGGCGTGCCGTCTGCCCGGTAGAGCTCTCGAGATATTGGCTGTTCTGGGCAACAATGCGATCGGTGTTGGCGTTCATAAACGCAATAAGCGCGATAACTATCACCAAAACCGCCGCGAATACTGCAAGGACCTGGATGCGCAGCTGATTCTGCGGCTGAGTGTTTTTCATTGGGCAACCACCATCTACTCCACTGTGTTGTCCGGTAAAAGCATTGGTGGAATCTTACCATCTTTGAGCCTACTCTAGCTATGGCTTCCGGCCCGTAATTGCCCGTCTTTCGGGGAACATGCCAAGCTTGGCCGGGCTCGGCTCATTTAAAGCCTCCGCAAGCCCCTCTGTTAAGCGATTCACGGTTTCGGGGACGCCGATGTTGGAACGGTGGTCGGCAATGTTAGCCCTTCGCCCTAACCCGCCTGGGCCGCCTCATAGCCGGCGCAGCGCGTCCCAGCCGGCCATAGTGATGCAGGAGGGCACCACCTTGCCTATGAGTCGTAGCGCAGCCGACTGCGGGCTTGCACAGGCCACGGCGAAGCGGGCCTTGTTGGCGCACAGCGCCCGCCGCACCACCTGCTGGGGGGTTTGCGCGCCGAACAGGTGCCCTACATCGTTTCCGCCGCCAGAGGTGCGGGCAACCTTTTCGAAGCCGGTTTTCACCCATGTGGGGCATAAGGCCGTGACGGTGATGCCGGCTTCGTGCAGCTCCCAGCGCAGCGCCCGGGTGTAGCGCAGCACGAAGGCCTTGGTGGCAGCGTAGACGTTCATGTGGGGCAGCGGCACGAAGGCAGCCGCCGATGCAACCTGGATGATGCGGCCGCCGCGCTCCATATAGGGCAGCGCCGCGCGGGTCATGTCTACCAAACCGCGGCAATTCAGGTCGATCATGGAATCCACAGCGGCATCAGATATGGTCTGCCAGTCGCCAAACTTGCCGAACCCGGCAGCATTTACAAGGAAGGTCACCCGGGGCTGCTCTGCGGCCAGTAGAGTGCGGATGCTGGCGATGTCGACCTCGCTGGTGAGATCGGCTGCCACAGCACGGGCCGGTGTGTCCAGCTGGGCAGCCACTTCCGCCAAAGCCTCCTGGTTGCGAGCCACAAGCCACAGCTCGTCGGCCACCTGGAGGCCGTCCAACTGCCGGGCGAACTCGCACCCCAACCCGGAAGACGCCCCCGTAACGACGGCGATGCGCTTACCCGGCGCAATGCCTCGATGCGATGCGGCAGTCTCTTCCGACCCGATTGGCGCAACCCCCTGAGATCTGGCGGTACCCGCATCTTTAGCATCCCACTGGCTCATAACGGCCCCTTTCTCGAATGTGCGCCTAAACGTACCAAGAGGGAAGTGCCACCTCTACCGGCGCGGCCCAAACGTTACGGTCATGTGGCTCTCCCTCATCGTTACTCCCCTGCGAAGGCGCCGGTTTGGCGGCTCCAGAGGCGACCGTACTCGCCGCCCTTTGCCACCAGCTCGGCATGAGGGCCATCTTCCACGATCTTGCCGTGGGAAAGCACCACTATGCGGTCCAGACTGGCAACGGTGGAAAGGCGATGGGCCACCACGATGGCAGTGCGCCCTTCCATCAACCGAGCTAGCGCCTCCTGTACCGCCGCCTCACTCTCGGAATCCAGGGCGCTGGTGGCCTCGTCCAGCACCAGGATGGGGCAATTTGCCAGCATGGCTCGCGCAATGGCGATGCGCTGTCGCTGGCCGCCGGAGAGCTTTACGCCCCGCTCGCCGGTAATGGTGTCGAAGCCCTGCGGCAGCCGCTCGATGAACTCCAGGGCATTGGCGGCCCGTGCCGCTTCCCGGATCTCATCCATGGACGCCTCGGGACGCCCGTAGGCGATGTTCTCGGCAATAGAGCGATGGAACAGCAGCGCCTCCTGGGGCACGTAAGCAATCTGACGGCGCAAGCTCTGCTGGGTGATGTCGGCCACGTTCTGACCATCCACCAGAATTTGGCCCTCCTGAATGTCGGCCAGCCGCAGCAAAAGCTTCGTGAGAGTGGTCTTCCCCGCGCCGCTCATGCCCACCAGCCCCACTCGCTGACCAGCGGGAATGCGCAAGTTGAAGTCCTCAAATACCTGAGTGCGCACATCGCCGTCGGTGTACCAGAAGTTGATGCCCTTAAAGTCGATGTCCCCCATCTCCACCTCAAGCGGCAAGGCGTGCGGCTTGTCCGCCACCAACAAAGGCTCGTCCAACACCGCCGTCAGCCCGCTGGCATCCCCCAGCGCCTGATTGATGCGCTGCAGCCCCGTGTTGATAAAGTTGAACTGGTTGGCCACCGTATTGGTGTAGGTGAACATGAGGATGACCGTGCCCGGCGTGATGCCGAACCACGCATTGCCGCCGGACATGAACACCGTGACCACCGCCATAATGACCACGGTAATGGCCGCCGTCACAATGCCGCGGGCCATCGACGCCCACATGCGCTTCGAGTCGCGGGCCACCACCTCGCGATTGGCCTTGTCGAACAACCTGCGCTCGTAGTCCTCGCGACCGTAGGTTTTCACCGCCAGAATATTGGTCACCGCGTCGGACAGTTCGCCGGACAGCTGATTTTGGGCCCCGGCCGCCTTCTCATTCAGGTGCATAATGCGCTTGTACATGATGTAGCTGACCGTTGCGTACACCGCCAGCAGCCCCATCAACACCCCAGCGTACAGCGGCACCAAAGGAAATAGGATAAGGCAAGTGAACACAATGGAGCACAGGATGGGCAGGAACGGGAAGTTCATGGTCTGCAGCAGCTGGGTGTAGCCGGCCATGAACTTGGAGGTTTGACTGACCAGCGTGCCACCGAAGCGATTGGAATGGAACGACAGCGACTGGCGGCATAGGGTGTCGAAGGACATAGTGGCAAGATCGTAGTTCACGGCAATCTGCAGCTTCCAAAGCGTGTAGTCTTGCAGCTTGCTACAAGCCTGACCCGCCAAGTTGATGCCGATGAGCGCCAACATGTAAGGCCCGAACACCGCAAACACTTGGTCGGCCGCCACCGGAGAGGCACTGATGCGGTCCACGATAAGGCTCATCACGTAAGGATTGCCGTAGGTGAGAAAGCCGCAAAACCCAATGGTGGAGCCCACCAGTGCTATGAATAAGCCCAGGTGCTTGCGGGTAGCCAGCCAGTAATAATGCAAGCTGCGGGCGGTAAGGGATTTCTTCTCTGCCATGAATACGTCTCTTCTCTGCTGCACGTAAACAGTCATGTTTCGGTGCCGCAGTCTAGCACAACCGCCCATTCGCAGAAAACGGACGCCGGAGGCCTCGCCCCCCCCCACGAAACGGGCGCCCCAACGGGACGCCCCTATTCAAACAAGCAAGTTGGCTCTTACCAGGTGCGCGAGGCCATGGCGCGGAACTGAGCAACGGTGGGCACATGGGCGTTCAGGCCGCCGTCGACCGTTACCACCTGGCCGGTAAAGGAGGCGACCCCGGTTGCACAAGCGCCATTCCGCCAGAGGCGAATACTACTTGGTGGGATTGTCCAGCTTCTTGGCTTCGTCCACCGAAATCCAGCCATCAGGCAGCTCGGCCTCGTGGCACTGGGTGCACTGGTTCACAGAAGCGCGATGTGCCTTGTGGCACGTGTCGCAGCTGTACTCCACGCCGTGCTGGGCAACGTGGGGATTGTGCTCGAGATCGGAGGTAAGCTCGGCCAAGTCCGCACGGGTCATGGCGCTGCCATCGCTGTTGCTGTGGCAAGCGGCATTCAGGCAGAACTCCTCAGACGGAATGCCGCGGGCCTCAGTGAGGTCTTCCAGCGTACGCTCGTCCAGATCGGCGTAGTAATTGCCGGTCAGCCAGTTGACGCCTTCGGAAATCTGCTCGCTCAGCTGCGGCACATGGCAGGACATGCAAGTGGCACCCGCATCGCCGGACTTGTGGGAAACCGCCAGCATCGAGTGAGTGTTAGACACCTCGTTGCCCCACTTGTCCGTGCCCGCCGCATTATCCTCTTGGTCGTATGTTTGGTTATACGGATCCATGGGCGTGTGGCAAATGGCGTTGCAGAAGCTGGGCTGTTCGTGCCAAACCCAGAAGCCAGCACCGGCCACAATCAGGACAACCGCGATAACACCAACCGTGATGGGCCACTTCTTCCGCTTTCTCTTCGGAGCGGCACCATCGTTTGCATCGTTCATCTTAATCTCATCGTTCATTGTTCTATACCCCTTCAGTCTTTCCCTTTAATTGTCTGTTTCCGGCAACGTGAATCGTCTTTATCCGAAACCGAACCGCCGCTTTCTGAATACGTTCCGGCTTGCGCTCTCCTATCTCGAAATCTCACCCCCCGTCGTTTACGCGCAGCCGTGCAAAGATCTCGTGTTTGGTCGACGAATTAATATGGCGTCTTGAGCGCAAAGGAGTCAGAGCCCGGCAATCCGCGCCCTCCCCGTAGGAAACATTCCTAAGCCCGCGTCAGTCTGTGTGCTTCATGGGAGCATCGAGAGAAAACATCTCGAACAGCTCGTTTCTATTGTGAATACCAAGTTTTTTGTAAAGATGGCGAATATGAGACTTCGCCGTTCCATTCGCTATGACGAGCTTCCGGGAAATCTCACTTGCAGAGTCGCCCTCCAGCAAAAGCACGAGAACCTCTTTTTCGCGCTCGCCAATATTGAACTTGCTTACAACATCATCGATTCTCACCTGACATAAAGCCGCTCGGTCATGTTCCACCGTCTCGGCCTCTTCCGCTCTGAACAATTGCTGTGTCTTCTGACGGGTTATGCCCTTGCGAACAAGGATGATCATAGCCGCGAATGCCGCCATGATCGAAATAAGGATGAGCAGGTCGGAGGCGTATTCGCCCGCCCATGCCGTACATGCCGCAGCGATTAGGCGCCCAACCAAACATCCTCCCGCAAAGGCCACCATCAAAAAGAGGAACTCGCGAATCTGCTCCTGCTTTTCGCCAAAGGCACTTGAGCACAGCAGCACCACGGCAAAAGCAAGGAACAAGAACATGCCCAATGCCGCAATGTCAAATGTAAGTGCCGGATCGAAATGCAGTGAAGATGTCGCAATCGTGGCCATGACAATTGCCGGCACAGCCACGCTTGAGAGGGGGAAACCAACTTTGTCAACAAACAACAGGAGCACGCACACGATAAGCATCGGCGCAAAGAAGGCTCCCGTGGCAAATGCGGCATGTTCGCCTTCAATGCCGGCAAACGAAACCGCTATCACGAACGCCAAACTGAACAGAAACGTCGCAGAGGCCGAATAAGAGTACTCGCATTTTGACTCGCCCAAATCGCCGGCAAACGGATTGCCCGCTGCGCCATCGAGCTTGCGGGTTAGCACCATTGTGGCAGCAATAACCAGAATCCCCATGCACACGCATATCTTCAAGCCGTCAAGTCCCGAGAACAGCCATATGACGAACGAGGCGAAAATGGCCGACAGCATGATGTCCCACATTACGCGGGACGGCTTGGATCCGATAAACAGCGAAATCCACCCCACAAGGGCAATGGGCACATAAATGCCGAACAATCCCCCGAAAAGCCAGTTGACCGGATCGGGGATCTCCACCTCGTAATGGAAAAGCAAGTAATAGGCTACCAGCGTGAGCTGAACCAAAAGAGCGCTGGCCCATACCGCCTTGCGATTCGGCGCAACGCGGTTGGCCTTGCCGAAAATCACCACCAACGCAAGGGCGCACAACAGCTGGCCAACGTAGCTGGCATCGGTATAGGAAATCATGAATACGGAGGTGTGCCACATTGCCGGCCAGAAATACACTTGGCCGATGAATGCAAGATTGCAGGCGAGCCCCACGAAAAGGCTCACTGACCCTTTTGCAGCGAACTGCTGGACAAACCTTGTCTCGAACGTCTGCACGGCTGCACCTACACGACTCATTCTTCCCCCCTTTGCACGCGTTCATAAAACCACAGAATGCAAAGGCTGGACAGGAACAATTTTATAACCCCCCATAGGTTAGCGTTAGGTTAGTGCGCTGTTTAATCAATTCCTCACCCCTTTACCCTCATGTTACCTCTCACGCTAACCGACTTTAGGTTGATAGGATGGCCTGCGTTAGAGGGGGAACTCTGACAACACTACGATTGTTTTTTCGGATGCAAGGAGTAGAAATGGGCAAATTCTCACGCCGCGAATTCCTGGCAGGCACTGCAGGAGTAGCGGCCTTGGCCGGCATGGGAGCGCTGGCCGGCTGTGCGCCTAAAGAGCGCGGCACTGCACTGGCGGGCACCGGAAGCGCGGACGGCGCCTATACGTTCGCCGACACCATCGCCTGGGACGGCGAGTACGACGTTATCGTCATTGGCTTTGGCGCCGCTGGCGCCGTGGCCGCCTGCTATGCGGCTGACGCCGGCGCGAAGGTGCTTCTGGTTGACAAGGCCCCCAACGGCATGGAGGGCGGCAATTCCCGCTTCTGCGGCCAAATTATTCTGTGGTCGGAGGACAAAGACGCCATGTTGGCCTACAACAAGGCTATGGCAGGCGACTTCGATGTTGATGAAGAGCTGTACAACACCTACGCCGAGGGTCTCACCCAAACGCGCGACCTGCTGCGCGATTTCTTCGGTGTGGCTGAAGAAAACTTCTTGGATTGGAAGTATGACGCCTCGAAGCAGCCGCTCATCGGCATGTTTGCCCCCGAGTATCCCGAATTTGAGGGCGGCGACCAGCTGCACGTGCTGACCGTAAGCGACAACGTGTGCAACTCGGCTTTGTGGAAGGTATACCGCAACAAGGTGCTGAGCATGTCCGAGAACATCGATGTTTGGTACGCCTCCCCCGCCATCAGCCTCCATCAAGATCCGGTGAGCAAGGCGGTTATCGGCGCCGTCATCGAGCGCGAGGGCAGCAACGTGAACGTGCGCGCCAACAACGGCGTAGTGCTTACCTGCGGCGGTTTCGAGAACAATCCCCAGATGGTGGAAGACTACCTGGGGCTCACAAAGAGCGCGCCCGCCGGCACCACCTTCAACACCGGAGATGGCGTGAAGATGGCCATGGGCGTGGGCGCCGATCTGTGGCACATGGAGGCCTTCGAGGGCAACTGCTTTGCCCTAGGCGGAATCTCCTTTGTGGTGGAGCCGGGCCAACATGCCAAAACCTTCAACGACCTGCGCAACCTGTCCGGCAGCATCATTGTTGTAGGCAACGGTGGCGAGCGCTACCTGCGAGAGGACGTGTACAACCGTCACGGCCATGTGCCCAGCAACGGTGACTGGA
This sequence comes from uncultured Parvibacter sp., assembly GCA_947649875.1. Classification (GTDB taxonomy): domain Bacteria; phylum Actinomycetota; class Coriobacteriia; order Coriobacteriales; family Eggerthellaceae; genus Parvibacter. The sequence goes on from CANSTH010000020.1 coordinate 18,995, forward strand.
TCAGCCCCAAGCGCCCCCGCAACACCTACATGGTGTGGGACGCGGCGCAAAACAAGGCCATCACCGAGGAGTACCACGGCATTCCTGCCGGGTGGGAAGATCAAGTGGTGAGCGCGAACAGCATCGCCGAATTGGAAACCGCCCTCGGTATTCCGACCGGTAAGCTGCAGCAGACCATCGCCGATTTCAACAAGATGGCCGACGACGGCTATGATCCCGCGTTCTACCGTTCGGCCGAAACCATGCGCGCCTTTGGCGAGGGCCCCTTCTACGCCATCGAGATGATTCAGGCCTTCCTGAACACCCAGGGTGGCGCCCGCCGCAATGCCCGAGCCGAGGTTATGGGCACCGACGGCAATCCCATCCCCAACCTCTACTCTGCCGGTGAGTTCGGCGGCATGACCCCGTACCAGTACAACGGCGGCGGCAACATGGCCGAGTGTCTGATCTTCGGACGTCTGGCCGGCATCAATGCGGCGGCTCCGAAAGACCCCCTGCCCCAACTGCCCATCGGCGTGCAGTCCGACATCGTGTACACCTCCGGCAGCGGCGATATCGACCCCGATCTTTCCACTACCGCACTCGGCGAGAACGAGTACCTGGGCATCTCCACTCTGTGCATGGGCAATGCCCTGGCCCTCAAGGTAACCATGAACGGCGACAAGATTGCGGCCATCGACATCGTAAGCCAGCAGGAAACCCAAGGTGTTGGCAGCAAGGCCATCGACGCCCTGCCCGCCGCCATCATCGAGGCGCAGTCCACCGAAGTGGACGCCATCAGCGGCGCCACCGTCACCAGCACCGCCATCAAGGATGCTGTGAACCAGGCACTCGCTCAGGCGAAGTAGCTTATAGCTCATCGCGGAATGAAAAAGCCGTCTCCCGCAAGGGAAGGCGGCTTTTTTTGGCTGGAGCATTCGGACTGCGTTCGGCCGCTAGCTGTTTTGGCGTCCGTCCTTCTCGAGCCAGCGAACAGGGCGGGTATCAGCGGCTCGATAGGTAATCTGGGCCACCAGCGGCATGATGAGCACCGTCAGCGCCCCCGCCGATACGAACACCGATGCAGTGGAAGGGTCCATGGCCCCCGCGCTCACCGCCACCGAGGTGACAGCCACAATGAGCGGCAGGGCCGTGGTGCAGTAGACAGCCACCGTGGCATGCCCGCGCGCCCCCAGCTGGGCCACCTCGGGATCTTTGTCGCGCGCCATCGACACGAAAATGGGAACGGCGCGAATAAGCACCAACATGGCTATGAACCCAACAAGAAGGAGGGGCTGGGCAGCCACAGCAGTCAAATCAATCCGCGCGCCGGAGATAACGAAGAAGAGCGGGATGAGGAAGCCATAGCCGATGGCGTTGAGCCTCTTCTCAAGAAACTGGTCGTTCTCGGGGACGACATAGCGCAAGATGAAGCCAGCAGCGAAGGCGCCCAACACAATGTCGAGGCTGAACAGCGACGACAGCGCCACCAGCGCAATGAGCAGCAGCATGGTAACGCGCACAAACGTCTGCGAAGTGGTCTCCCGCCCGGCAAACAGTATCTCGTTGATGCGGCCGCCTGCCCGAGTGGAGCGGTGCCCGAAGATTGCCAACAGCACGGCCGCTGCCACGAACGCCGCCAAAATGGCGATGGTTGCCCACTTGGCACGCGTGGACAGCAAAATGGCCATGGCCACAACCGGCCCCAGCTCTCCCCATGTCCCGTAGGCAAGAATCGATGAGCCCAAGCGCGTATCCAACAGCCCGCGCTCTTTCAAGATAGGCATGAGCGCCCCGATGGCCGTGGTGGTAAGCGCAATGGTGACGGCCAGCCCGTCAAGCCCCCTGGCCGACACCCCGGTGAACAGGTGCACCGCGGCGAATGCCAAAGCCAGCGTGACGCCCCACGTGGCAAGCCCGCGCCGCCCTTCGCGCCCGGTTATGATTTGGGGATTTATCTCGTAGCCGGCCAAAAGGAACAACATGGCGCAACCCAAATCGGAAAGAAGCGCCACGCTGTCGTCGAGCCATATGACGTTTGCCAAATGCGGGCCCAACACCGCGCCGCCCAGCAGCAGGAGCACTGTTTCGGGCACCGGCTTCTTGGGGATAAGGTTGGCCACAATGGGCGCAGCTGCCGCGATGAGGGCAACAAGGGCAAGCGATATGAAGTCGTGGGTCATGGGGCATGAGCCTTTCCGCTGTTTGTCTCAGCCGATTATAGCTAAGCTCGCTGCCCGCCTCGCACTTTAACGCCCAGAAACCAACCCCATAACGCACCTTCCATAGGCGCACAGTCCCCCAAAGAACAACTGTGAGGCGCTATCGGGCTTTGCGACATCGGGAAGCCTGTGCTCCACGGCGCTGAAAAAGCCGGGCAGCCAGCGTGCTGCGTGGCGCTCTGCAAAGGCAGCAGCCCTGCCGCGATGAAGCTCGGCCGCCTCCGCATCGCCCGAATTAAGGGCACTGGCCTCGTTGCCAAGCAGATACGACAGAAACGTGAACTCGTCCCAAACGCTGTCGCACGGCTCCACACGCGAGTCTTTGGGCAAAACGCCCGCCTCGCGCATCGCCTTCTCGACATCCAGCGTTACGGAGCTGCGAAACAGGGCGGGTTCGCCTTCCCTGCCAGCTTCCACATGGAGGTAGGCGGATTCGTACGGCCACACGGCGACGCCGCTTCCTTGGCGCACAAACAGCAGCGAATGGGTGCGCCTCATGTCGGCCAGGATAGAGCCAGCGCTCTGCCCCACCAGCCTGCTCCAGGGCGCACAAACGGCAGCCGCCTCATCGGGCGCCATGCCGCAGTCTTCAAGGCACGCTCGCGCATCTTCCGCCAAACCGCCGTCCATCAGCGCACTCGCAAGGTCCTCACCCGGAAAGGGAGTAGCGCTCGCAAGAAGCTCACAAGCATCCGCCAGCCCGATGACTTTCCTTAGCTGGTTTTCATCCACCATGCCATCTCCTATGAAACAAGCCGTCCTGAGCTTTTGCATCAAGCCCAGGACGACAACTCTTGCAAAGCAGGCTTGCACCCCAAGGGGAAACACGCAAGCCGAACGCACTCGGTTGTTACCGCGCGCTACTTACGCTCGGGCGGCAGCAGGTAATACACATTGGGGGCCGTGCCAGCGCTCTCGCGCAGCTTGTGGTATGTGCGGCCCTGGATGGCCTTGGACACATCCGACTCCGGATCGTCCAAGTCGCCCCAGTAGCGGGCACGTCCGGGGCAGAGGTCCATGCAGGCAGGCACTTCGCCACGGTCGATGAGATTCTTGCAGAACGTGCATTTCTCCACGATACCCTTCATGTGGGTAGGAGCATCGTGCTCGCCCACCACCACGTCAAGGTAGTACTCGGGATCGCCCTCGTTCATGGTGCGCACGCCCTCGTAGGGGCAGGCCATGATGCAAGCACCACAACCGATGCAAAGATCCGGATCGACCCAGACGATACCATCATCGCGCTTCTGCGTGGCGCCGGTAGGACATACGCGCAAGCAACTGGGATTCTCACAGTGCTGGCATTGGATTGGCATGAATTCAAGAGTGCAATTAGGAAAGTTGCCTCCAGCATTATCGTTGGCTATCGCGCCTTTCACTACCGCAGTGCCAAAAGAGCCGTCCCAATCATGGTCGGTCTTGGTGTAGACCACGTTGTAGCTAATGTCCTTGGGCAGATTGTTGGAGATCTTGCATGCCTCGGCACATGCCTGGCAGCCGATGCAACGGTTCAGGTCGATGGCCATTCCGTATCGGGTCATTTTCCCATCCTCCTTAGAGCTTCTCGATGGCCACGGCGCAGTCGAAATAAGACTGGTTGCGGCATGCCTGGTTGTAATCGTTGAAAGTGGTTCTGGCAAGGTCGCCGTCGATGTGCTCGCGGGTAAGGAAGCTGCGCGGGCAGTGGAGCGCCTTGCGCTGCTGGCCGGGGTTGATGGTGGCCAGCAAGGTTACCGATCCACGGTCGTTGTACAGGCGAATGGTGTCGCCTTCCTCGATGCCAAGCTCGGCGGCGTCCTCGGGATTAATGCGGCAAACCGGCTGCTTCTCGAACTCCTTCATGTAGTCCACGTCGTACCACTGGGTATGGGTGCGGGTGCGCATGTGCTCGCAGCAAATGGTGAAGGGGTACTTCTCGCGAATGGGGTTGTCCAGATCGGCCTCGCGCGCCGGCTCCCAGTAGGTGGCAAGCTTCTCCTTCTCCATGTCGAGCTCTTGGCCCATCATGTAGTCGGGCTTGGGATCCTCGCGATAGAACACGGCCTTCCCAGATGCCGTGCCGAATGTTCCCCCCTCGTGGGCAACGGGCCCGCTGGTCTCGCAGCGCAGGTAGTTCTTCTCGCGCACCTTGTCGATGGTAACCCCATGGGCCTTGCCCCAAGGGGTGCCAAGCAGGACGTTGAGGTACTCATCGTCGCTGAACTGGAAGAAATCGCCATAGCCCATGGCATCCGCAATAAGGCGGTAGATCTCGGCATCGGGCTTGCTCTCGTACAGCGGCTCGACGGCCTTCTCGTTCCACAGCAGATAGGGGTTCATGTAGTAGCGCACACGCAGGTCGGCGGTCTCGAACCAGTGGCACGCAGGCAACAGGATATCGGCATAGAGAGAGGTATCGTTCATCGTCATTTCCTGAACCACGATGAATTCGACCGCATTGAGCGCCTTGATGGTCTCATTTTGCTCGGTCTGATTGGACACGACATTGGTGCAGGAGGCGTAGAACGACTTGATGGGGAAGTCTTTGCCCATCTTCTTTCCCGTTTGCACGATGCCGCAGAAATCGGTCCAGTTGATCTTGGCGCCAACCCCCTGCGGAACTTCGCCCGAGGCACTTGGCATCGTGATGGCCGCTTGGACGTTGCCCTCGCCGAAGTTAGGCTCGCCGGTGTAGAGCCCGCGGCCGGGAGCGCCCATCTGGCCGGACACCAGCAGCAGCACGTCGATGCACTTAGAGCTGTACATGCCGTTGTTGTAGTGGTTGAGGCCGTATTTCGTATCCGTGAGCACATTTCCCTCTTGGGTGTACATGTGGGCGAGTCGCTTGATGTCCTCAACGCTTACGCCGGTCACCTCGGAGGCGCGCTCCACCGTCCAGGGCTCTACGCTCTCGCGAATCATCTCCAACTCGGTGCGCACGTGCACGCCATTGATGTCGGGCACGTTGCCAAGAGCGGCCTTGGTGGCCTTGGTGTGGGCCACGGCAGTTTGAGTGTCCTCATCCCACACAACCTGCGGGTCAACCACGATATCCTGGCCCTGAGCGTTCTTGGCAGTAGTGGGCGCCACGCCAAAATCGCTCATCCGCAAAAACTTGCCATCATCTTTGACAAGGAAGGGAGCCTCGGTGCACTTGCGGAGAAACTCCGTGTCCTCCCAACCCTGCTCGAAAATCTCGTGAATGGCGCCCAGAGCAAGCACGCCGTCGGTAGCAGGGTGAACGGGGATGAACCAATCCGCCTTGCCGGCCATGGTACGGTACGCGATGTCGATGACCACCAATTCGGCGCCCCGGTCGCGGGCCTCAAGGAAGAAATGGGTGCGCTGCTTGTCGGATACAGCGGTGTCGCCCGCCCAAATGACGAAGTGGTCGGCGTTCACCGTGTCGGCGGCAGTGTTGCCGTGAACGCCCTGACCGAACACGTAGGTATGGGCCATCGGCGTAGCGATATCGCGGTCGGGCAGCACGCGGCTTACGCCCATAACGTTCGTCAGGCGCGCCATGAGCGACCCTTCGGCCGCCCCTCCGCCCAGGGTGGCGGTGTTGCCGCTACCAAGGAAGAACGCAATGGACGTGGGCCCAAACTCGTCAATGTAGCCCTTCCACTTGTCGGCAATCTCCTGAATGGCCTCGTCCCAGCTGATGCGCTCGAACTTGCCCTCGCCGCGCTCGCCCACGCGGCGCATGGGGTATTGCAGGCGCTCGGAACTGTAAACGCGCGCCGGCAGCGAGAGGCCCTTGGGGCAAATGCGGTTGAACTCGGGGCCATCATCGAACTTGCCCGCGGTTGTGCGCACCACCTGGCCATCGCGCACATGCACGTTGATGTAGCAGCCATTGGCGCACTGCGAGCGACAAGCGCCGGTGAATATCTGCGTCTCGGGTGCAGCCGAACTA
>CANSTH010000021.1 GCA_947649875.1 uncultured Parvibacter sp.
AGCAACAACTCGCCCTTCAAGATAGCTTTTTGACGAGCTGGAATGTTGGTAGTGTGGGACAGCGACGACACCGCCACCGCATCGGTGGGGCCAAGCGCGGCCCCCAGGGCAAAGGCCGCCGCCAAAGGTATCGAGGGAATGAAGAAGTTCACGGCAAAGCCAATAGCCAGCGTAGTCACCAGCACCAGGCCGATGGCCAGGCTCAATATGGGCTTGCGGTACTCCCAAAGCGATACCTTGTCGGCATGCTTCGCCTCATCGAACAGAAGCGGCGCGATGAACAGAACCAGGAACAGCTCCGGATCGAGATCGATGTTGACCGCCCGGCCGGCAAAGATGGCCACCACCACGCCGATGGCTATCTGAATGAGCGGAAGCGAGATGCGAGGCACCAACTGGTCTATCACAGCGGACACCAGCACCGCCGCCAAAAGCATGAGGCTGAGGGTTAGCGCTGCCACTGCCTGCTCCCGTTCTCTCACATGTTCCGAATAATGAAAAAGCCGAAGGACGGGCCCTCGGCTTTCGAATTCATGGTGGGCGGTACAAGATTTGAACTTGTGACCCCTACCGTGTCAAGGTAGTGCTCTCCCCCTGAGCTAACCGCCCGGTCAATCAGATGCCTTGAGCATCAGCGATCAACTAGTTTAACAGAACTGCCGAAATTTCCAAGAGGCAATTTCGGCAGCGGTGAGGTTGCGCAACTCAACAGGCCACATGGCCCAGGGCTCAGCCATTACATCTTCGCCGGAGCAGATACTCCCAGAAGAGACAGCGAGAGGGCCAGCACGATGCGGGTAGCGTCCACCAGGGCCAAACGGGCGGAGCGCAGCGGCTCTTCCTCGCTGAGCACGTGGCAGTTGGTGTAGAACTGGTGGAACAGCGCTGCCAGATCCTGCGAATAATGAGTGAGGCGGAAGGGAGCGCGGTCGCGGGCGGCCAGGGCCACCAACGGGCCGAACTCGTCCATCTTGCGCATCAGCGCCAGCTCGGAGGGATGGGTGAGCGGCGAAAGGTCCACGTTGTCGGGAAGCACTTTCTCAGCCAGCTGGTCCATGGTGATCTCCCCCGCCTCGGCGGCCGCGGCATCGGCCGGGTCGGCAGCGCGGCGCAGCATCGAGCAGATGCGCGCATGAGCGTACTGCACGTAGTACACCGGATTGGAGTTGTCCTTCTTCTTGGCCACCTCGATATCAAAGTCGATGGGCTGATCGGAGGAGCGGCTGAGCATCAGGTAGCGAGTGGCGTCCACGCCCACTTCGTCCACCAGCTCTTCCAGAGTCACCATTTCGCCGGTGCGCTTCGACATGCGCACTGCCTCGCCGTCGCGGTAGAGGTTGACCAGCTGCCCCAGCACGATCTCCAGCGCACCGGGCCAACCCCAGGCCTCAAGCATGGCCTCGCAGCGCTTCACGTAGCCATGGTGGTCTGCGCCCCAAATGTTGATGAGGTGATCGAAGCCGCGCTCCATCTTGTTGTAATGGTAGGCCACATCGCTCATGAAGTAGGTCATCTCGCCGTTGGCCTTGATCATCACGCGGTCTTTCTCATCGCCAAGGGCAGAAGACTTGAACCAGGTGGCACCGTCCTTCTCGTAAACGTAGCCCTTCTCGTCCATGGCCTTCAGCGAGCGGGACACCGGGCTCTCCCCTGTCTCGTCCTCAACGTAAAGGCTGCGCTCCGAGAACCACTTGTCGAAGTTGGTGCCCATTTCGGAGAGCACCGTGCGCTGGTTCTCCAGCATCTCCAGATAGGCGATCTCGCGGAACGCCTCCATACGCTCCTCATCGCTCATGGACACATATTTGTCGCCCTCGCGGTCGATAATCTCTTGGGCGATGTCGCCCACGTAGCTGCCGCCGTAGCACTGCTCGGGCATCTCGTAGTCGTAGCCCAGAAGCTGCATGTAGCGCACTGCCACCGAGTTGCCGAACACGTCCATTTGGGTGCCGTGGTCGTTGATGTAGAACTCCTCGTACACATCGTAGCCGGCATGGCGCATGACGCGGGCCATGGCATCGCCCAAAGCCCCCCAGCGCCCATGGCCAACATGCAGAGGGCCAGTGGGGTTGGCGGACACGTACTCAAGGTTGATCTTGCGCTCCCCCTCCGGAATCTCGCCCTTGCCGAAGTCCTCCTGAGTCTCGCGCACCAGGCGCACCACGTTCTGCAGCACCGCATCGGTGAGGCGGATGTTGATGAAACCGGGACCGGCGATGGACACCTCGGCGATCATATCGTTGGCGGGAATGTGATCAACGATGATCTGGGCAATCTCGCGCGGGTTCTTCTTGGCTGCTTTGGCGCAGCGCATGGCCACCGTGCTTGCCCAATCGCCATTGGCCTCATCGCGGGGGCGCTCCAGCGCCGCCTCGGGGGCCGCGTCCATGGCCAGGGAGCCATCTTCCACCGCAGCGGCAATAGCGCCGTCAATGAGCTGCTCAAGCGAGTCGCGAATGTCCATTCTCAGTTCCTTTTCCTTTCAATTGGCTGCCGACAAAAAGAGGGCGAAATCCCCCTGCCTGATAGTATTCACAGATAACGCTGCATTCTACCACAGCTTCCCTTTATCTGGGGAACAACGAAGAAGGCGGCCCGTAAGAGAGCCGCCTTCTTCGTTTCCACGCGTCTACCAGTCAGTACATCCCGCTGCTCGCATTGACGAGAGCCCGAACCTTGGCAGGTGCGCACTCTGTCGCATTGGCTACGACAGTATCACCATGGCCGCCGTGAGGATGACCACACAGACCACGCCCAAGATGACGAACAGCTTCGCGCCGAACTTCAACCACGTGGTGTAGTCCACCTTCGCAAGCGCAAGGCCGCCCATGATGGCGCCAGACGTAGGCGTGAACAGGTTCACCAGACCGTTGCCTGCGCTGTAAATCATGACCATCGTCTCTACGGAGAGGTTCAGCTTCGCCGCAAGGCCGCCCAGGATGGGCATGGACACAGTAGCCATGCCGGAGCTGGAGGGAATCAGGAAGGACAGGACGATGTAGAGCAGGAAGGACAGCGGGGCGAACACGAACGGTGCCATGCCAGTAAGGGCATTAGCGGCATTGTCGAGGATCCAGAGATCCAGGCCGGTCTCGCCCATCAGGATGGTGATGGAACGGGCCACGGCGATGATCAGCACAACGGACATCATGTCAGCAGCGCCGTTCAGGAAGGTCTTGACGAAACGGCTCTCGCCGACTCCACCGATCAAGCCGATGACCAAAGCCATCAGGAAGAACCAGGTGGAAGCCTCGTCGAAGTACCATCCGCCCAGCGGCACGCCGGTGAGGAAGGAGGACCAGCCCGCATTGGTGGTCACTTCTTCAGTAACCTCGCCCTCAACACCCTCGGGGATGGCAAGGGAGGTCTCGGTAGCCTCGTCATACGTGGCAACGATGTCCTCGCTGTTAACAGCAGTAGTGATTTCCTCGGAAGTCGCATCGAAGTTGAACACGTCGACGTTCAAGTCGTTCCAGGGGATGAAGCCCACGATCATAATCACAAAGGTGAGCGCGAACACCACGAGCGTCCACTTCTGGCGACCAGTCATACCAGGCTCTTGAGCCGTGTCGTTGGTGGCGGCCTCTTCGGTAGACTCGGTCATGCCCCACGTGTCCATCATGTCTTGCTGCTCTTGCAGCGACAGGAACGTAGAGCCCTTGTCAGCCTTAACCTTCTTCGCATAGCGCATGACGAAGATGATGGAAATCACAAGCGAGGTGATCCAGATGATCAGGCCCAAGGCAATGATGATGCCCTGGTTAACGGACACGCCGATGCCGCTCAGGGCGTCAACGGCAACACCGACGGCAAAGGGGTTCACAGTGGAGCCCATAACGCCAACGCCGGCGCCCAGCAGCACCACGGCGGCACCGGTAAGGCTATCGAAGCCAGCGGCAACCATGGTGGCGGCCAGCAGCAGGTAGAAGGGAACCGTCTCTTCGCACATGCCGTAAGTAGATCCGCCGATGGAGAAGATGGCCATCAAAATGGGGATGAGCCAGAGCTCCTTGCCATGCAGCTTGTGCACGAGCGCCGCAATGCCGGCATCCAAGGCACCGGTCTCGGTGACAATACCGAGAAAGCCGCCCAGGATGAACACGAAAATGCAGACGCCGATTGCGTCTTGGAAGCCCAACACAGGGGCGGTGGTGATATCGGCAAGAGTGGCGCCTGTGACGCCCTCAACGCCGGCGGCACCCATGATCATGGTGATGACAGCCAATGCGATCAGCATGATCAGAAGAATGGAAAACGAAGATATCGAGCGCTTCTTGCGACTTTTCTTGACGTCGTCAGTAGTCATCAATACCCCCTCCTTATCTCTTGGTAGGATCGTTTCGTCTAACGCTACGGGTGGCTAAAAGAGCAGGGGTAGGACCAACCACTCGATGTGCGATTCAACCAAACGCACGTTCTTGAGAGTCTCTCCCGTAGAAGATGCGAGCAAGCGGGAAAGCAGGTGTATCTAAACAGCGAGGCCCACGTGCGAGCCATGAGGGCCTCGCTGTACTCTCCATACAGAGGAGCAGCCGCTTCCTAGGCCACGATCCTCGTGCCGGTGAGGCCCTTGAGGCCGGCGGCGGCCTTCTCCAGGCTGGTGATCAGCGCGGTGCCCTCCGGGTAGGCCTCCAGGTACTCGATGCAGGCCTCCACCTTGGGCAGCATGGAGCCCGGGGCGAACTGCCCCTCGCCGATGAAGGCGCGGGCCTCCTCCACGGTCATCTCGTCGATGTCGCGCTGGTCGGGGGTGTTGAAGTTCACGGCCACCTTCTCCACGGCGGTGAGTATCACCAGCATGTCGGCGTGGAAGTCGGCCGCGATCTTCGCGCTGGAACGGTCCTTGTCGATGACGGCGGGCACCCCGTGGTAGGAGTCGTCCCGCTCGATCACGGGCACCCCGCCCCCTCCGGCGGCTATCACGATGTAGCCGTCGTCCATGAGGTCCTTGATGGCGTCCATCTCAACGATGCGCTGGGGCTTCGGGGAGGCTACCACCATGCGCCAGCCGCGGCCGGCGTCCTCCTTGTAGGCGTAGCCGGTCTCCTCGGCGCGGCGGGCCGCCTCCTCCTCGGTGAGGAAGGCGCCCACGGGCTTGGTGGGGTTCTGGAAGGCCGGGTCCTCGGGGTAGACCACCGTCTGGGTGATGACCGAGGCGGTGGAGCGCATGATGCCGCGGCGCTTCATCTCGTTCAGGATGGCCTGGGACAGCTGGTAGCCGATGTAGCCCTGGCTCATGGCCCCGCACTCGGGGAAGGGCATCTCGGGGGTCTTGCCGTCGTGGGCGCTCGCGTAGTCGAAAGCGTTGTTGATCATGCCCACCTGCGGGCCGTTGCCGTGGGATACCACCACGTTTATGCCCTCGGCGATCATGTCCACGATGTGCACCGCGGTGTTCGCCACCAGCTCGAGCTGCTCCTGCGGCGTGTTGCCCAGGGCGTTGCCGCCCAGTGCGATGACGACGCTCTTGCCCGATCCCTTTGCATAAGGCATGGTTTTCACCTCTTTCTTACATGTGAAGGGGTCCGGCCCGACGCTCGAGCCGGACCCCGGTTTTGCGATTAGTTAGCTAGCAACATTAACGCAGGGTCGCGTACATGATTGCCTTGATGGAGTGCATGCGGTTCTCGGCCTCATCGAACACGCGGGACTGCTTGGACTCGAACACGTCGTCTTCCACTTCCATCTCGGTGATGCCGAACTTGTCGGCAATGTCCTGGCCGATGGAGGTGTTGGTGTCGTGGAAGGAGGGCAGGCAGTGCATGAAGATGGCGTCCTTGTCGGCCAGGGCCATGAGCTCCTTGGTCACGCGGAACGGGGACAGCAGCTCGATGCGCTTGGCCCACAGCTCCGCCGGCTCGCCCATGGACACCCAAATGTCGGTGTACAGCACGTTTGCGCCAGCGGCGGCAGCCTTCGGGTCGTCGGTGAAGGTAACGGAGCCGCCGGACTCTTCGCAGAGCTTCTTGCAGGTGTCCACAAGCCCTTGCTCGGGCATGAGGTCCTTCGGGCCGCAGCCAACGAAGTTCAGGCCCAGCTTAGAGCAGGCCACCATCAGCGAGTTGCCCATGTTGTTGCGAAGATCGCCGAAGAACACAAACTTCAGGCCCTTGATGCCGGTGGGGAAATTCTCCTTCACCGTCAACATGTCGGCGATCATCTGGGTGGGATGGAACTCATTGGTCAGGCCGTTCCATACCGGAACGCCGGACTTGGCGGCAAGCTCTTCCACATCGGACTGCTTAAAGCCACGGAACTCGATGCCGTCGTAGAAGCGACCGAGCACGCGAGCGGTGTCCTCGATGGACTCCTTGTTGCCCATCTGGGAGCTGCCGGGGTCGAGGTAGGTAACGCCCATGCCAAGATCCATGCCGGCAACCTCGAAGGAGCAGCGGGTACGGGTAGAGGTCTTCTGGAACAGCAGAACGATGTTCTTGCCCTCAAGGTAACGATGGGGCACGCCGGCGCGCTTCATGTCCTTGAAGTTCTGGGAGAGGTCAATCAGGTAGTTGATCTCGTCGGGAGTGAAGTCGAGCAGCTTGGTGAAGCTGCGACCGCTCAAATTAACTGGCATTTTGTCAGGTCCTTTCACGGGAGCATGGCAATTGGGGCCATGCGATTTTCAAAGGGCAGGGCCCGCCATAGGGCGAGCCTTGCCATTCAGCATTTATGAAGTTGCTATTCGTCGTCGCGCCACAGCGGCATGGACATGCAGCGTGGGCCGCCACGGCCGCGGGACAGCTCGGCCGAGGACATCTCCAGCACGTTAATGCCGGCTTCGCGCAGCACGCCGTTGGTCACATCGTTGCGCTGGTACACGATAACGGTGCCGGGGCGCACGCACAGGGTGTTGGAACCGTCGTTCCACTGCTCGCGCTCGGCCGCGATACGGTCGCCGCCGCCGCAGGGAATCAGCTTCACGGGGCGTCCCACATAGGTGGTCAGGATCTGCTCCAGCGGCTCGTTGATCTCGCGCACCTTGATGCCATCGCCTTCGGGCTTGATCTCGAACACAGTCAGCGGGCCCATGATGCCGGGATGGATGGTGAACTTGTCGTAGTCGATCTGGGTGAACACCGTGTCCAGGTGCATGAACGCACGGGAGTTCGGGATGTTGAAGGCCAGGATGGTATCGATGGGCGAGTCGGAGTGGAAGATGTTCTTGGCGATTTGGTCAATGGCATCCGGCTCCGTGCGCTGGGAGATACCGATGGCCAGCACATGGTCGTTGATGTTCAGAATGTCGCCGCCCTCGATGTGGAAGGTGTTGTAGCGGCTGTAGTACTCCGGCACGTTCTGGAAGTCCGGATGATACTTGAAGATGTACTCGCCGTAGATGGTCTCGCGGTTGCGGGTCTCGGAGTACATACGATTGATGGACACGCCGTTACCGATCATCGCGAACGGGTCGCGGGTGAAGTACAGGTTCGGCATCGGGGCAATTACCAGCTTGCTGGCATCGCTCACCAAGTCCACCAGGGAGTTGCTCTTATCGGTGTGCAGCTCCTGCAGGTTCACACCTGCCATAGTTTTCATTACCAGCTCTTTGTTGGTGACGTAGTTGTCGTTAAGGTAGTCGTAAATGATCTTCTGATAGCGATCAGTACGGATTCCGGCCTCAAAGATGAACTGCTTCAAGAACTTCTCGCGGAGCTCGGGATACAGATCCAGCACCTCCGCCATGAGATCTTCGAGGTAGACAACCTCTACGCCCTCGTTGCGCAGAATTTGAGCGAATTCGTCGTGCTCTGCTTGCGCCACCTGCAAAAACGGGATGTCGTCAAACAGAAGCTCTTCCAACGTATTCGGCGTCAAATTGAGCAACTCTCCTCCAGGTCTGTGCAAAAGCACTTTCTTGAGGGGCATGATCTCGCTTTTGACGTTCACACCAGCCATTGAAAGCCTCCATTCCTAAAAACTTGCATTCCTATACGCTTGATGCCTGTTGTCAGGTTGCCCCGACGGGCACATCTCAACCTTCGCATTCTTGATTGGCAAAACGGGCTTCTCGGATAAAGTTTTTGCGTTTTGGGGAGCTGCCGACAACCTCGCGTAACCTCGGAATCTGCGACCGCAACCAATGCGGCACGACGCAGCAGGTCATTGAATCATCAGCGCCCTGCCCTTCCAAGCGCAAGGAACCGCCGGGGCGAAATCACGCCCTTGAAACTCGCATCGCTATGGGATTTTGAAGATTGGGAACCGCGCGTCGACGTGATTCGTATTCTAGAGTGCCAGAAAATAGATTAATATGTGCAAAGTTCTCAAATATCTTTGAAATTTTCGGTAAATTTGCCCTTCACATTGTTCTAGATGACAACGAAGTACTTCTCAGTTTACAGGTTCGACACAGAAGGAGTCTTATCTTGAAATTCCCCCTGGATGTCATTACAAATAAACTTTACACCTTAGGCGTCGAGGTGATAAAGGAGCCGAAGCACCCCCAAAACCTCATCTCCTACGTCTCGGCCTTCATCGCCGGAACGAACAGCTTGGCGGACGAAGTGCTGCTGGTGCTCGACGGATCCGATACGGCGCTTGCCCCCGAGCCGGGCACTTCGCCAGCAGGGCAGCCCTCCCTTTTCCTTGTTTCCCCCGCCTGCGATGCCCAAACCCGGAAAGCGGCAATTGCCGCGGCCGCAAGCGACGACATGGTGGCAGTTACCGATCTCTCCCCTGCCTATGTGGCCGATCAGCTGCAGCAACAGCTGATGACCACCATGCAGTGGAACGACCATCTGAACGACCTTCTGGACCAAGACTGCATCAACGTCGACCTGCTGAGGGCCAGCGAACCCCTGCTGCATTCGTTTATCGCGCTGTGCGATGCCACGTTCTCTTACATATGTACTACCCCCCGCCATTCCCCCATCGATGACGAGAGTGCGTTCTTCGTTGAACACCAACACTTCAGCCCCACCGCCATCCGTCACATTCAGGAGCTGGGGTTTTCCCAATCGGCCCGACGCCGCGATTGGACTACGGCCAGGGGCGCCGATCAAACCGTGTTCGGCTTTCCGGCCCTGTTCCACCCCTTCTACCGCCACAACCGCTTTGCGGCGCTGCTGATTATGGTCTCCCCCACCGAGGCCACCACCTATCAGCGATTCCTGTTCGAGATTCTGGCAAAAAAGATAGACATGTGCCTTACACGCCATTGGGCGCGGGAGAACCCGTTCGAGCAGCGCTACACATATTTCTTGAAAGAGCTGCTCGAGGGCAATGCTCCCGCGCGCTCGTCGTTAGAAGAGCGCGCGGCGCTGCACGGCATGCCCGTGGACGGCATTTTCGAGGTTGCCCTTATCGACAAAACATGGCAAGCGGGCAGCGTGTCCCTTCTGGCAAAGCGGGTAATCGAGCTTGAGCCCAAGGCAAAGGTCACCTTCGATGGCAATCGCCTCACTGTCTTGCTGCACGTAAGAGCCGGCAAAGCCGACCGCCTGGACGCCATGGAGGAAACCCTTTTCCGGTTGACCGAAAATCTGAAGATGAACATCAGCCTATCGGAGCGCTTCGGCTATCTGGGAGACGCCGCTTTCGGGCTTGAACAGGCGCGGATAGCACTGGAATACGGCAAGAAGCACTTCCGTCGCTACTGTATAGGAGCCACCAGCACCGAGCGCACCGAAACGGTTTTTCGCTTCCGGCGCTATTTCCCCTACTTTGCCATGGACCCCTTTGCCGACCGCGCGAAGATGATCGCGCAGATGGCGGTTGCAAAGAACCCCCTGCTGAAGCTGAGGCGCGCCGATGAGGAACACGGCACGAACGACTATGAGATATTGCGGGTGTTCCTAACGGAAGAGTGCCGCGCGGGGGCAGTATGCGAGCGCCTGCACCTGCACCGCAACACCCTCGCCTATCGATTAGAGAAGATCCGCTCCATATTAGGAGAAACACTGGATGATGCCGACACCCGCATATTCTTGCAGGTGCTCTACTTCATCGCCGAATAGCCGAGCGAGGCGCTACTTTGCCGCATTGGCGCGAAGCCAGGCTATGATGTCGTCCGACTCGTAGAGCGCTTGGCCATTGTGCACCAGACAGGGCACCTGCTTCTTGCCGCCGATGCGCACCAGGTCGTTCTCGTTGCCGGGCTGGAGGATGTCACGGGTCTCCATGGTTATGCCCGCAGCCGCCATATAGTCCAGCACCTTGTGGCAATAGGGGCAGGTTTTCTTGTAGTACAGCACGCAATTGTCCAGATAGGCCATAAGAACCGCTCTCCTCAAAGTACGGGGATCGTGAAACGCAAGCATACCCGCCCCAGCCATTGAGCCGTCAATTCGTTAAGCGCCTGTTGAAGGGAGAAAGAGAAACGGCCGCTTGTTAGCGGCCGCGAAGTTTGGATGGAGCGGGCGACGGGAATCGAACCCGCCTCATCAGCTTGGAAGGCTGAGGTTCTACCAATGAACTACGCCCGCAGTGCGCAAGGGATTATAACCCAAGGTTAGCCCGTTGGGCCAAAAAGCCGATGAATAATCCATCAAGCGGCTAGAGGGCAGTTAAAGAGCGGTACCCTTCGTGGGACGACGGTAGAGGCCACCCGTGACGGCGACGAAGGGAATTCCCGGCGCTATCCCATGCGCACTTCCGTCAGATAGGCGTTGGCGCTTCTGGGAAACTCCCGCTTGAACGCCTCTTTCAACAGGCGCTTCCCCGCGGCGCCCGCAGGAACCGACACCCTATCACGCGAAAAGCCGTCCTCGTAAAGGCGCCAGCCGTCGTCGCAGCGCTCCAGCGTGAGGGAGCGGTCCTTTTTGAAAGTGCACAAGGTTAGCGAGCGCAAGCCCTTGTCGGCCATGGCATTGAACAGCTTGGCCTGGGCCTGCTTCACGGGAACCAGCTTCACAAACGCCCTCCTTTCAGACAATACGGCAGCGCGGCAGAAAACCCGCTTCCAAGGAAGAAGGCAACAAGACAGAACACCTGGCTGTGTTGCCGTAGCGGACGTATGTCCTATCGGGTATTCTAAAATCTGAAAGTATTCGAGGAACCGCCGGGGCCATGCGTATGGCAAACCGTCATGCAACCGTGCCCGGCCAGGCGAAAGGGAATCCATGAGCAAATACGACAAGTTGTGGGAGCACGTGCAGCAAACAGGCGCATCCCAGCTTACGCTGACCCTCGACGAGGCGGGCCAGATTGCGGGCGTCCCTATCGACCATTCCTTCCTTCAGTACAAAAAGGAGCTGCCCTCCTACGGTTACGAAGTGGAGAAGATATCCCTCAAAAACGGCACCGTGCAATTCCGTAAACTGGGCCAAGGGGCGTGATGGCAACTTTGGCAACTTGCCTGATGGGATACAATGCATGGGATGACGCAGAGGCAAAACGGGGGAAGCTTTGAACATTGAGTCGCTAATGGAATACATCGTTTTCGCGAAGCACCTGAACTTCAGCAGGGCGGCGGCAGAGCTGAACATGACCCAGTCTACGTTGAGCAAGCACATCGCCGCCATTGAGGGCGAGCTGGGGTTCGACGTTGTATCCCGGGGTCGCCAGCTAGCCTTCACCGAGCAAGGAAAGGAACTGCTGGCCAGTGCCCAAAAAGTCGTGCAGCTCTACGACAGCGAAATCGCCCTCATCAAGGGAAACGATTCAAGGCCAGTAAAGTTACGCTGCGACGGCAACTTCCTAATGCCATTTCTCGCATCGCTGCACAACGTACCATTCACTTTCATCGAGGCAATTTCCGGCGAATCCACTATTACCGCCCTGCAAAAGGGTCGGGCCGACATCGATTTCAATCTCGACATCTCAATCAACCCGTCATTCGGAAAGAAGATGACTGATAGCGGCATCGCCGTGGCACCATGCCTTGACCTTGAGATGGGGATCCTCGTTCCCAAAGAAAGCGAGTTGGCGGCCAAACCTTCCCTTGTCCATGAAGACCTTCGGGGGCGGTCCTTTACCATCTTAGGCGGTGCGTACTTCGATGATTTAAGCGTTTTTCAACAGCTGCTTCTCGGAGAAGACCTCGCACTTGAATTTACCATCGCCTCCGTTGATGGCAATATCGCAAACTTGAACTTCATAGATATGGGCAGCTCCCTGTTTTTCTTTGAAAAAGCGGCACTTGAGGCCATTTGCCGCCAACGCAACGACGTAGTGATGTTCGACTCCGTCGATGGCGTATCGCTCAAGGCCCCCACGGCGCTTTTCTATCTTGCCGAGAACTCGAACCGCAACGTGCGCATTTTCATCGATCACGCGCGCACGTATTACGCCTCGACAGCAGCGCTTCGCTAGAGAGCAAAAGGACGGCCCGATACGAGGGCCGTCCTTTTGCCGTGGAGGGAATGCAACATGGAAGTTGCTTACGAATATGTCGAGTAACGGGATGAGGGTCGACTACAAAGACGCCACGTGAGCGCCCGCAAGACGACCGGAAGTGAAGGCCCAGGACATCTTCCCGCCAGTCCCGGTGGAATAGTCCTTGGCAAGGCCGTGAGCCCCTTCGCCTACGGCGTACAAACCGGGGATAATGTTGCCAAAGGTATCTTTTACCTCGTGTTTGTTCGTCACACGCATGCCAAACGCCCCCGAAATCACCTGCGCTTTCGCCGGGCCCAATATGCGATAAGGCGGCGTGAGCAACCCAGAGCCCAGGGTCTGACGTCCGAAATCGGCATCGGTGCCGCTGGCCGCAAGCTCGTTGTAACGAGCAACTTCAGCAGCAAGTCCCGCTGCATCAACGCCAGCCTTTTCGGCAACTTCTTCAATGGTGTTGCCGGTAAATATGCCGCCCCTTTCCTCGAATTCCCTGATAGAGGCATAGCCGAAGCCGGGAATGGTCTCTACCTTGTCCACGCTTACGCTGGGTAGCTGCGCAATGGTCTCGTCGTAGAGAGCAAATGCCTTGCGCTCTGGAAGGGCATCGATGGCAAGCAGCATCTCCATTTCCGGCGCATTCTCGGAAATAAAGCGCTTGCCCGAAGGATCTACCATAATGGCGCCCCCGCTCATAAGCGCCGTATACCAGCCCACATGCGGTGCCGGGTCATCGCAATAGAGCATAGGCATTGCGGCTCCGGCGGTGTACTCGGTGGTATCGCCGCCAATTTTGCACATCATCCTAATGCCAGAGCCATCGTTGAAGCTGTTGGCGCATTGGACATTGGCTTGCTCCAGCGTGTAGATTTTCTGGCGCCAGTCTTTCGAGCCCTCGATGGAGCCGGTGGCCATAATGACGCCTTTATTGCCCTTGTAGCAGTGCTCCTCCTGGGTCATCTGGTCGATGGTCTTGACACCAACCACGCGATCGCCTTCAAGAATCAGCTCTGCGGCTTTGGTCTGGAATTTGATGTCGACACCCGCATCTTCGACGAGCGGCTTGATGACAGGCGGCCATGCGGCAGCATTTGGATGCAGCATGTGCAGGCGCGCCACCGGCTGGCCCGGTTGTTGCGAGGGACCGTAGAACTGCACGCCGTGATCGGCCAACCAGTCCACAGTGTTAGCGGCCTCGCTGGCATGCAGCTCCATCAGTTCCCAGTCATCGCCCATGCGTTCAAACTCACCGGGCCCAAACATGCCCTCCACAAAAGAGCGCACGTCCTCGGCCAGCGCTTCGGGGCAATCCTCGATGCCGTTCTCTTTCTGCATTTTCGTACCGGCGCCCAAAATGGCCCCCGAGCACAGGATGCCGCTGCCACCCATGGCGGGAGACGACTCCAACACGATGACCGAAGCGCCGTTCTCGGCCGCCGAGAGAGCGGCCATGGTGCCGCTGGCGCCGCAACCCACTACTACGATATCGGCCTCTTGGGTCCAATCCACCGACGAAGCGGCGGTTGGAGCATCGCTGCTATCGCCGCTGTTGCGCGGCGAGCCGCAACCGGTCAGCCCGGCCGCCACCATGGCGGTACCAGCTACTAGTGCCCCTCCTACGAAGTTGCGGCGGGAGATGCCGCGATTGTCCTCAGTAGTTCCCATTTTTCCTCCTTTTGCGATACTCGGCTTTTGCCGACCGGAGCAGTATGGGATACATGACGGGAATAGCTTAAATTCCAAAGCCGCCAACCAGGTATTCCAAAATGGACTAGTAAACGGCTGTCGGACAGGTAGCATTATCTTCGGCTTATTGGCTTTCGCGCCAATCGAGCCTCGTTGCTTCGAGAAAGGCTCGACCGTGAAAAACTAGGGTTTGGATGCATGAGGCTGCCCGTTGTTGATGGCCAATTCGATCACATTGGCGAAGGAGCCCTGCAGGGCAAAAGCCCTCACCTGAGCAAGGTATCATGAGAACCGGTGCGCGTGAGAACCAGCTGAAGGATATCGCGGTCTATACGGTAAATGAGCAGCCAATCACCCTCAACGTGAAGTTCGCGAAACCCCTCCCACTCTCCTTTTAGCGCATGGTCGCGAAAGCGCGATCTAAGGAGATCATGGTTTTCACTCATGAGAGCCTCCAAAGCCTCCCTGAAAGAGGCCTCGTCGTAGTGCTTGCGCATCAAGGCCTTGTAGTCCCTTTTGAAGCGGGGTGTTCGCAAAATGCTCTTAAGCATGGAGATCTTCCATAAGAGCCTCTATGCTGTCGAATACTGCCCCTTCGCCCAATAGGGCCTGCGACCGAGCCTCCAGGTCAGCAACACGCTCTTCGGCTTCGCGAAGCCTCCGGTAATCATGCTCGTTGATAATGAAGTAAGCGGGTTCGCTGTTCTTAAGCACCGTGACAGGGACGCCATCCGCCACTTTGGCAAACTCGCGGCTTGCCCCTCCTCTGCCGAAACGGCTAATGGGAACCATCGTGTCGAGAGGCACGCTTATAGCGCTCATTATACACCTCCAATTTTCATGTTTATTTTCATGAAGATATTACCACAATCACTCCCAGAACAAAGGTTACAGTCTCTTACGCCTTCGGAACGTCCTTCCAGAATGCAGAATAATGTAACAGCAAAGTGATGTGTGTGTAAAATTTAGTTGGCATATGCAACTAAATTGGCCATAATCAAATGTGCAGAAAGGATACGGAGGGAGACCGGTGACAGACGCTACTGTGCAGAAGATTCGCGCATTCAACCGCTTCTACATGCCGCGCATGAACCTGCTGGGAAACCATTACCTGGGGTCGGAGTATTCCGCCACAGAGGCGCGCGTGCTGTTCGAAGTGCTGCAGAACGACGGCTGCACCGCTACCTCCATAGCCCGCGCCATGAACATCGACAAAGGCTATCTGAGCCGCATCATCAGCGCCCACGAAAAAGCAGGCTATCTGCGCAGAACCGTCTCTTCCGGCGATGGCCGCGCCCGTTCGCTGCACCTCACCGAAACCGGCCGTGCCAGAGCACAGGAATTCGTAGATCTGTCGAACGAGGAGGTAGCGGACATCTTGGCCCCGCTCTCCCCCGCCGAGCGCAAACGCCTGGAAGACGCCCTCGACACCGTGACCGAGCTCTTGAGCAAAGGAGAACAGCAGGCATGAACGTAGTGCCCTACTCGCCCCAATACCGCGACGACTTTATCAAGCTGAACACCGCCTGGATTTCCGAGATGTTCGAAATGGAGCCGGAAGACGAGCGCGAACTGGCCAACATAGACGGCTACCTCGACGGCGGCGGCGAGGTGTTCTTTGCGCTAGACGACGATGGCGCGGTGATGGCCTGCTGCCTCATAGGGCCGCGGGAAGACGGCGATTGGGAGATCATGAAATTCGCAGCCCGGGGCATGTACACGGGAACCGGCGCCGGCAGCGCATGCCTGCGGGCCTGCATCAACCATGCGCGCGAAAAAGGGGTAGAGCGCATCATCATCGTCACCAACAGCGCCTGCGAAGCGGCCATTCACCTGTATCGTAAGTTCGGTTTCACCGAGATGCCGGTCGACAAGGAGAAATTCCCCTTCGAACGGGCCAATGTCGCCTTCGAGATGTTTTTGTAGCGTTCATGAGCAACCAGCCACTCGTCAGCAAAGGCGGAGCTGGCAGTCCGTCCGAACGAACCAGGGAGCCCGTGAGTTCCTTTGCAATGTGCGAGATGGTCGGGTCCGCTTCCTTCTTTGCGAGCCTGCGAGCCCAAACGCACGCGAACCCCGCCGTCGACGGGGTTCGCAAATTGGATTCATGGTCGGGGCGACAGGATTTGAACCTGCGACATCTTGCTCCCAAAGCAAGCGCGCTACCAAGCTGCGCCACGCCCCGAAAAAGCACTGGCAATTATAGCCGAAACCCCGCTGCTCTCTGCAAAAAAGCGGGATTCGGACGAAAAAGCGCTATAATGACTGCTGCTCTTTTCAGAAAAACTGGCGCGCCCATGGCTCAATGGATAGAGCAACGGACTTCTAATCCGTAGGTTGTAGGTTCGAGTCCTACTGGGCGCGCCAGCTTTTCTCGTTTTACTTCTTCCCCAACATCTCCTTCAGCTGGCGCAATGCATTGCCGCGATGGGAGATGGCGTTCTTGGCCTCTTGGGGCACTTCAGCCAAGGTGAGTTCCCCTTCGTAGAAGTCCGGATAGAACAGCGGATCGTAGCCAAAGCCGCCGTCGCCCCGCTCCTCAAAGCCAATCTTGCCCTCGATGGTGCCCCGCGCCACCGTCTCGCTGCCGTCCTCGTCGATGAACACCAGCGTGCACACAAACCGTGCCGTGCGCTGGTCGAAGGGCAAGTCCCCCAGTTCGCGCAATAGCTTCTCGTTGTTGGCAGCATCGTTGCCGTCCTCGCCGGCGTAGCGGGACGAGAACACACCCGGGGCGCCCCCCAGAGCATCTACAACCAACCCCGAGTCGTCGGCAAGCGCTGCCAAACCGCCGGAAAGCTCATGGGCTGCACGCGCCTTGATGCGGGCGTTGCCCTCGAAGGTGTCTGCGTCTTCCACCGGGTTGGAAACAAGCCCCGCATCTCGCAAGGTGGAATAGTCCCAGCCCTCAAAATCAAGTGCCGAGGTAATCTCGGACACCTTATGGGCATTGTTAGTGGCGATTACTACCTTCTTCTCCACTTTGCTCTCCTTGTCTGCGGGCGTATCCATCGGATGCAACTCGCCAAAATCAACGGTTCGTATCCTGTCGGCTTCCACCCCTAGCACCAGCGATCCAATGCGAGCGAACTCATCGCAATCGGCGCCAGACGTGTAGAACTCGTACCGCGGCACATGGCCGGGGGCCGCAAAAGCCCTCCGGCGCCGAAGAATCTCCGCCACATCCCGGGCGGTTTCGGTAGCAGAGGATATCAGCTGCACGCCAGGGCCCATCACTTGGCGGATAAGTCCGGCCAGCAAGGGAAAATGGGTGCACCCCAGCACCAGCGTGTCCACGTTGGCGGGACCGAAGGGCGCAAGGTAGCCTTCGGCCACTTTGCGGTACTCGGCAGAATCGAAGCCGCTGGCCACCAGCTCGTCAAAGGAGGCGAATTGGCCGCCCTCCCCCTTCAGGCCGCTCTCCGCGATCTCCACGAAACGAGGCGTCGCAGCGGAAACCACCTTGATTCCGGCATCTATGTTGTTGATGCCTCGTTCGTAGGCCCCCGAATCGATGGTGCCCTGGGTGGCCACCACGCCTACACGGCGCGTGAGAGTGGTCATGACCGCCGCTCGTGCCCCTGGCTCTACCACCCCCACCACCGGCACCGGCATGGTGCGCTGGGCATGGGCCAAGCCGGCAGCAGTAGCGGTGTTGCAGGCTATCACAATCATCTTCACGCCCCGGGAAACCAGCCACGAGCATATCTGCTGCACAAACGCGTCCACTTCCCGCTGATCGCGGGGCCCATAGGGGCAGCGGGCGGTATCGCCGGCATACACGATGCTCTCATGAGGCAGCGCCGCCACTATCTCGCGGGCCACCGTGAAGCCCCCCAAACCGGAATCAAAGATACCGATGGGGGCATTGTTGAAGGAACTCTCGATAGAAGTATTCATAGGAAGCAGTATAGCGGAAGCCAGCCGAGGCGAACCCCCGGAATGGAGGTTCGCGCAATGCTCTAATGGTGGAGGCGCGGAGAATCGAACTCCGGTCCAAACTAAATTCTCTGCAAGGCACTACAAGCTTAGTACGCGATCGGGGTTTAAGGGCGGCTCGGCACACGCACACGCGTTGCCGCCCCGAGTTCGTTTAGTCTTAGCCTTGGCCATACGAGCTACATGCCAAGGAGCATTCCCCTGAGGTTGATGCCGCACCCGGGGCGGGGAAGTTCCGGGATTGACAGCCAGGCGCGATTAAGCAGCCATGGCGAGCGCCGGAGCGCTCTGATAAGATTTCTTGCCAATTAAATTGACTTTACCCCTGTTTAACGTGGCGAGGAGACCACGACCTGCTCCTCACATCGAACTTACCTTGTCGAAACCAGTCGCCCCCATTTCTGTTGCGGTTGCCGTGCATTCGACCGTTTAGCGTCACAAAGCCCGGACGAACCTCGTTCTGAACGTTGAAAGCGCAGGGTATTGTGGCTGGCTGCCCTGGACGCTTTCAGAGATACATCAGTGTAAGCCAGTCTTAAGTGTTGTCAAGAATATCGTGGATTGACTGTGATTAACGGCGAGGGCACTCCCGCTGGCTGGCCGGATATGAGAAAGTTTGCAAGACTGGAGGGAAGGCTCTCCTTTTACTGGAAACAACCGCATGGGCTCGTTGCCATTGGGTAAAATCATCCAATTGGCACGAACGTTGAAATATCGAGAGAGACAATGGCAAACACACCACCCAAACACAGCAAGCACGCCAAGATGGACGGGAACGTCCCTGATGGGGGCCGTACGTCCGACTTCGGTACTGTTTCCCCCGATGGGAGCCGGCGCATGGTGTCGGCTTTCGACTCCCGCTACTCCACGTCGCCCGAGGGCACCCTTTACGCCCAGAACCCCGCCGGGTGTCAGTTCGACATGGCGCCGAAGAAAAGCAAGGGCCGCAAGATTGCGCTTATCGTGTTGGCCGTCATCATTGGCTTGCTGTTAGCCGCCTACTTGGCGGGTGTGGCGGTGTTCTCCTCTTTGTTCTACCCCCATACCAAAATGGTAGGGCAAGACCTTTCCATGATGTCGGTTCAACAGGTGGAACAATTGTTGCAGCAGCGGTTGGACGACTACTCTATCCAGGTCAAGGGCGAAGGGGTGGACTTCACCCTTACGGGACGCCAAACCGGCATCGCCCAGGACGTGGGCGCCATCGCCCGCCAGATGCACGACACGTTCAGCCCGTGGGCCTGGCCGGTGGAGATATTCGGCGGCCACGACCTGTCCCATAACCTGGTGTACACGCTGGGGGATGCCGATACGCTGGCGGCCGCCGTGAACGCCGAGGTAGAAAGCTTCAATGCCACTGCCACTGCCCCGAAAGACGCCTATGTGGCCTACAACGAGGAAGCAGGGGAATACCAGGTGATGCCCTCGGTGGCCGGCAACACGCTTGATGTGCAGGCAGTGTTGGACGCGGTGGCACAGGGCGTGGCGGAGTTCTCGGCCGCAGTGAATTTGGACCAGAGCATGTTGTTGCAACCCGCGGTGCTGGTGAACGACGAGGGGCTTCATGCCACTGCCGATGAGGCCAACAAGCTGATATCCGCCGACTTGACGCTGATGGTGGGAGGCACGGAAGCGGCCCATCTGGGCGCCGAGCAGCTGAAGAACTGGGTTACCCTGAACGATGACGGAACAGTGAGCTTCGATGACGCGGCGCTGGACGCCTGGGTAGAGGCTTTCGTAGAGAACAGCGAGACAGTGGGCACCGAGCGCACCTACACCCGTCCCGACGGCAAGAAGATTACGGTGTCCGGCGGTGACTACGGCTGGTACATCCACACCTCCGACACCAAGGAGATGGTGCGCGAAGCGGTTAAAAACGGCACTCAGGGGCAAATCGAGCCTCCCATCAACCGCAAAGCGGCCGAGTGGAACGGCAAGGGCAAGCCCGACTGGGGAGACAGCTATATCGACGTCGACATCACCGAGCAACACGCCATCTTCTACAAGGATGGCGAGATCATCTGGGAAAGCGACATCGTGAGCGGCAAAGACGGCCACGAGACGCCGTTTGGAGTGTTCTACATCAAAACCAACAATGGCGCTTCAGTGTTGAAGGGCTACGAGGAAGACGGCAAGACGATCACTTACGAGGCCCCGGTGGATTACTGGATGCCCTTCGACGGCAACTTGGGAGGACTGCACGACTGCGATTGGCGCACCGAATTCGGCGGCCAGATTTACCACAAGAACGGCAGCCGCGGCTGCATCAACCTTCCCACCAAGAAGGCCAAAGAGCTGCACGAGCTCATCTGGGTGGGGTTGCCCGTCATAACGCACGAGTAGTCGTCCCGGAAGACGCCGGAACAGAAAATCGTAGGGCAGAGATTCTATCTCTGCCTAAACGGACAGCCCGCATGCGTTTGCAGCCTAGGCAGAGATAGAATCTCTGCCCTACGAAACAACGCGCACAACCCCCTCTGGTTGCCAGATGGCTATGCAGTAATATCGGCAAACGTGAGGGGGATTGCCTTCGCCAGATCCTCCGGGTTCATGCGAATTTGCAGCCCAATGCGGCCGCCCGAAAACATCACCTGGTCGAACAGCAGCGCTGTCTCATCCATTATGCTGGGGAACTGCTTTTTCTGGGCCAGAGGCGAACAGCCTCCGTGCACATAGCCGGTCAGCGGAAACAGCTCCTTTTGCGGGATCATCGCAATGGACTTTTCGCCAGCTGCCGCAGCGGCCTTCTTGAGGTCCAGCCCCTCGGCCACCGGCACCATGAACACATAGTGCTGGCCGCTTTTGCCTTGGGTGACCAGCGTTTTGAACACTTCTTGGGGGTTTTGCCCCAGCATCTGGGCCACCTCAACTCCGGAGGGTGCGCCTTCGCACTCAAAAGTGATATGACTGTAGGGCGCCCCGGCGTTTTCCAGGGCGCGCATGGCATTGGTCTTCGGGTCTTTATCGTGCTTGGCCATGGGCTAGTTCTGGCCATCGATAAGATCGGCACGCACCATGTTGGTCATGATGCCGCGCTCCAGCGCAGGCGGCTGGATGCCGGCTTCGGCGCCCGCCTGGATGCACTTCAGGAGCCATGCCATCGAGCGGCCCAGATTGCGCATAGTTTGCAGGCCCTCGCCATCGCCCTCCACCTCGCCGGCACCACGGCCGTGCACAACGCTCCAATAGGTGGAGGACACTACGGGCATGCCGTTGATCTGGAAGAATTTATTGATCTCGTCGGCGGTTATGGTGGTGCCGGCGCGCCGTGCGCAAGCTATTCCCGCGGCCGGCTTCTGGCGCATGACGCTGCCGCCGGCATAGAACATGCGATCCATGAGCGATTTCAGGCTGCCGTTCAGACCTGCGTAATATACCGGGCTTCCGAAGATATAGCCATCTGCCTCAGAAGCCTTGCGAATGAGCGGATTCACGATGTCGTCGTCGAAAATGCATTTGTTGTCGCAGTTTCGCGAACAGGCCCCGCAGGCGGTGCATCCGCGGATGGGCTGTGCGCCAATCCAGATGAGCTCGGTTTCGATGCCCTCCTGGTTCAGAATGGCGGCGCATTCCTCCAGGGCACGGTCGGTGTTGCCATTCTTACGGGGGCTTCCGTTTACTAGCAGAACTTTCATGGGATTCCTTTCGGGGCCATCGGGCGACCGCATGCGCAGGCGGCCGGTTTTTCTCGATCTGTATTTTACCCCTCCTCGCAGCCACCGGGTAGCAAGAGCGTCAGGCGGTACAGACCTTAGCCCACAAAACGCCCCTCGCCCTTGTTGCGAGGGGCCTCGAAGCATCAACGGCAATCCAAAGAGCACTAAAAGTCAAAAGGAATGCATTGGCACTGGCTCACGCGAGGGTGTTCGATTCTCCTGCGCTATAGATGCGGAGAATCGAATTGCGGGCATCAGCTTTTAGATCTGGGCGCGGCCGCCCCTCACGGATGAAGCACGCTATTGCGAACTCCCTCGTCTATGCATTGGTTGCACCGCTCGTCCAGCTGAGCCGCCGCCTCTTCGGGGGTGAGATTGCCCTTCAGCAAATCGCGAATCACCACATGGAACACATCGCGCACGGCCCGCGTGTCGGGATTGCTGCCAGTGAAGTCCACTACATGTCCGCTGTTGGACTGGAACAAATCATAGTAGGGTATCGCATTGCCATGACGCTGCGCCACAGCCTTGGAAACCGGCAACGTGCCCGCCGAGTAGTCCATCCACTGGCTGCTGCCGTACACAAACGAAATGAAATCCTTAGCCAATTGCACTTTGGTAGGATCGCCATTGTCAAACACCTCGAAGCCCGAGACAAACATGGTGGCCAGGAAAGTTCACCAGCCCGACCTCATTGCCATAGCGCCCCACCGAGGCGTTGTTGAGCATGTAGATGGCCAGCTGCCCGTTGCGAAACAGGCTGGAGCAATCCTCTATCTCGAGGTTCTCGGGATGAGGCGGCCACCAGCCGCGCCCCACCCCTTCCTGTATCTTCCGCAAAGCCGCAACGCCCTCTGGCCGTGACAGGCAGAAATGCCCCGTCTCGTCGAAGAAGGAGGACCCCTGGGACCGCAGCAGCGTCATTATGTGGGTATCCCCCTGCGAGCTGGCGGCATACATCATCATGGGATAGCAACCGTCTGGCAAGTTGCCTGCCAGCCCGTCAAGTACCTCGTCCCATTCGTGGACACTCCAAGACTGTATCTGCCCGGCCCTCACGAAACGGTCTAGCCCTGCCCGCTCCATCAGCTCCTTGTTATAGGCAAGCACGTTCTGCCGGGCAAGATAGGGCATCATGTACACTTTGCCCTCTATCGTGCTCAAGTCCCACAGCAAGTCGTAGATGTCATCGCGCACAGACGCAGTTACGATGTCGTCCAGTGGAACCACGCGGCCGGTATGAATATAGGTTGATATGTTGAAGTAATCGCCGTAGAGAAGATATACCGCCCTGTCCGTGTCGAAGCTGCCCACAATGGCGTTGTCGTACTGGTTCTGCTCGAAAACCTCAACCTCCACTTTCACCGGCTGGGCCGAAGCAGCCTCGAAGGCCTCGCCCATGGCGGTAATCACCTGGCTTACCTCGTTTATCGAATCGTCGAACACAACATCATGCCCTGTGCGAGGCACCTTCACCAGCAGCCGCACAGGGCTGTGACTCGTCGGCGTATTCGCCCGACATCCGGTCAGCGCCGCAGTTCCAAATGCCGTCATTGCCGCAGCTCCGAACAGCTTCAGGGCGCTGCGACGGCTGATGATGCTCAAAAGCGGCGACGCCTTACCCATGACGGCCCTCCCTTCCCAGCGCGTTCAACTTCTGCAGCATGACGGGTACGTTGAGCGGCTTGCCCAAAAAGTCGTCCATACCGGCCTCCAAGGCGCGAGCCCTGTCCTCCGCAAACGTCGAAGCGGTGCAGGCGAATATCCTCACCTCCGTGGCATCGGGCCGCGGAAGGGCGCGGATGGCGCGCGCTGCCTCATAGCCGTCCATCACGGGCATTTGCATGTCCATGAGCACGGCTGAAAAATACCCCGCCGGCGATTCGGCGAAGATCTCAACGGCGCGCTTGCCATTCTCGGCAGTTACCGTCTCGAAGCCCTCCTCGCCTAAAATGCTGACCAGTATCTCTGTGTTGAGCGCATTGTCCTCCGCCACGAGAATCGCCAAGGGTTGCACATCCGGCGCTTCGCCAAGCAATGCATGCGACTCGTCGATTGACGATGACGCTCCGCCACATGAGGGCTTTCCGTTTTCATGCGCAGCCCCGTTTTCCGAGCCTCCGCGAACAACCTCGGCGGGTTTTGCCTTCGGCAGCGCCGCCGAGCTGTCCAGCGAGAGTCCCTCGCCCGATGCCATAGGCAATGGAATGCGCACCCGGAAGCAAGAGCCCTTCCCCACCTCGCTCTCCACCGTAAGGGTGCCGCCCATCTGGTGCGTGAGCAAGTTGCAGATGGCCATTCCCAAACCAGTGCCCTTTTGGCTGTCCGCCGTGAGGTGCCGCTCCTGCGAGAACGCATCGAAGATACGCTTTTGGAATTCGGGGGTCATGCCGCAGCCGGTATCCGTTATGGCCACATCGCACATGACCGCCGAGCCGGAAAGCAGTCGCTGCGAGGCCTCGAGGGATATCGATCCCCCTTCCGGAGTGAATTTCACCGCATTCGAGAGGATGTTCATGAGTATCTGGCTGATGCGCACCTCATCGCCCACCAGCCACGGAGCAGGAAGATCTTCCTTCAGGGAAAAGGCTATCGCCTTCTCGTCCATCGTCTCTTTCTGCATATCGCACACATTTTCAATGACGGCAGAAAGGCTGAAGGACGCTTCGGCAAGCTCCACCTTGCCTGCTTGCAGCTTCGATACATCCAAGACATCGTTCACCAGCGACAGCAGATAGCGCACCGACTTGCCAAGCTTGCGCACATAGCCCTCCATCGCCTCAGGGTCATCTAAGTGACGCTCCATAAGGTGATTCAAGCCGATGATGCCGTTAAGCGGCGTGCGTATCTCGTGGCTCATGTTGGAGAGGAACTCGGCTCGCGCAGTGGCCTCGGCGCGGGCCTGCACCGACCTTTTCATGAACTTGAACAGTACCAGCATCATTGCCAGCAGCACCAGAACAACTGTAGCAAGCATGCAGGTGGTAAGGGTGATGAACGGAGCGAAGCGGCGGTCGAACACCTTGGTAGGCACCGTCATGATAAACGACCAAGATGTGCCCTCCACCGGAGCAAAGCTGAGCACCAGCCGCTCG
>CANSTH010000022.1 GCA_947649875.1 uncultured Parvibacter sp.
TTAGCTCCGCCCGTACGGAGCGTCGAGCGCAGGCCTGTCGGCTCGGCCCACCTCCGAGAGGGCAACGACAGGTAGTTACGATGGCCGCCAGGCCATCGTAACTATGCAATGCCATCTCCGTAGCCGAAGCGGCGGATTTGGTTGGCATCGCGGCGCCAGTTCTTGCGCACCTTAACCGATAGGTCCAAAAACACCCGGCAGCCCAGCAAATGCTCCAAGTCCTCGCGGGCCTCAATGCCCACCGCCTTGATGGCCTGCCCCTTCTTGCCAATGATGATGCCCTTCTGGCTGTCGCGCTCCACGTAGATGATGGCAAAGATGCGGTACAGGTCCTTTTTCCGATCGTACTCGAAGCCGTCCACCGCCACCCCGATGGCATGGGGTATCTCGTCGCTGAAGCTGCGCAGGATCTTCTCGCGAATGAACTCGGCAATCATCACTTCCAGGGGCTGGTCGGTTTCCATGTCGCGGGGGAACCACGCAGGGCCGGGAGGCAGCAGCTGCTCGGCCTCTTCTACGAAAGCCTCCACGTTGTAGCCAGTAACGGCAGAGAGAGCCACCATGGCGTCCCACTGCCCCAGCTGCTCCGCCGCTTCCCTTTGAGCGGAAATCTGCTGTTCGGTGGCAAGGTCTATCTTCGACAGCACGCATATTTTCTTGGCACGGGAGCGCTGCACCTGTTCGGCAATCCAGCGGTCCCCCTTGCCGATGGGCTTGGAAGCGTCCACCAGGAATGCCGCCACGTCCACATCCTCCAGCGCCTTGAGAGCCGAGGTGTTGAGCTCCTCCCCCAGCGCGTCCTGGGGCTTGTGCAAGCCCGGGGTGTCCACCAGTATCAGCTGGAAGTCGGGACGGTTCAACACCGCGCGAAACCGGTGACGAGTGGTTTGCACCGTGGACGAAGTAATAGCGATTTTCTTGCCCATTATGGCGTTTATGAGAGTGGACTTCCCTGCATTGGGACGCCCCACCAGGGTCACAAATCCGGAGCGAAACTCTTCGGCCATGAGGGCCACCTTCCTTTCCACGCCCATGGGGCAACCGAAACCTTGTATCCCGCCCATCGAAGCCGCACTGGCCCCTGCGAACGAAGCGCCGCTAGCAGCCCTTCGCAAAACAGCCATAGCGCCCAGGGGCATTCAGGGCGCCCATTCGACGGAAGCCTTACAGCCCGCACATCCGCGCGATGGCGGGCACAAACACCAGCAGTCCCACCACCACCGAGGCCAGCGCCGCTATCAGCACTGCGCCGGCTGCGCAGTCCTTTGCCACCTTCGCCAGCGGGTGAAATTCCTCCGTCACCAGGTCAACCGTTGCCTCGACCGCAGTGTTCACGCACTCCAGCGCGCACACCATGCCTATGCACAGCACCACTGTGCACCACTCCGCAGGCGAGATGCCGCACACCAGCCCCGCTATCACCACCAGCACCGCTGCACCGATGTGGATGCGCATGTTGCGCTGGCTGGAAACGCACCGCCCCATCCCGCAAAAAGCGAAGCGGAAGGCCTGTGCCAAGGTGATCTTTCCCTCGGGCCGCTTGTCCACCGCGTGCCCGCTACTTGTCAGAATCGGCAGTGCGCCGCTGGGCCCAAGCGCTTAAAAGCTCCTTCTCACGCCCCTCCATCACTGCAGCTTCGTCGTCCTGGATATGGTCATAGCCGCAGAGGTGCAACAGCCCGTGCACCAAAAGGAGCGAAACTTCTTCTTCGAAAGAGGTGCCGTACTCGTGAGTTTGCGCCTCGGCCACATCGGCGGCGATCACCACATCCCCCAACTCGTAGATGGGGTCTTCGCGGTCTTGGCAAGAGCACTCGTCCTCCACGTTGTCGCACTCGAAGGACAGCACGTCGGTGGGACCCGCGATGCCTCGGAAGCGCTCGTTCAGCACGGCGATGGAGGGGTTGTCCACAAAACTCACCGACACCTCGGTGTTGAACGGCTTGCCTTCGCTGGCCAGCACGAACTGAGTGAGCTCGCGCAGGGGCAGGGGCTTTAAGTCCTCTTCGCGGTAGTCGTAGCTTATCAGGATGTCCATACGCCTCTCTCCTTTCCGCCGGCACTCTCGTAGGCGGCAACGATGCGGGCCACCAGGGAATGGCGCACCACGTCTTTTCCGGTGAAATCGCAGAAGGCGATGTCGCCCATGCCCTCCAGGATGGGGCGCACGTGCACCAGCCCCGAAAGGCCGTTCCCTAAATCGGTTTGGGACACATCGCCCGTTATCACCATCTTCGAGCCGAAACCCAGGCGGGTGAGAAACATCTTCATCTGCTCCGGCTTGGTGTTCTGCGCCTCGTCCAAGATGATGAAACTGTCATTTAAGGTGCGGCCTCGCATGAAGGCAAGCGGAGCTATCTCAATGGTGCCGCACTCGATCATCTGATTGGCCCGCTCGCTGTCGGTCATGTCGTAGAGGGCGTCGTAGAGCGGGCGTATGTAGGGATCCACCTTCTCGGTGAGGGTGCCGGGCAGAAAGCCCAGGTTCTCGCCCGCCTCGATGATGGGGCGCGTGAGAATGATGCGACCCACCTCTTTGCGTTTGAGGGCCGCCACCGCCATGGCCATGGCCAGATAGGTCTTGCCAGTGCCGGCGGGGCCGATGCCGAACGTGACGGTGTTTTTGCGGATGGCATCCACATAGTGCTTCTGCCCAGCTGTTTTGGGGCGGATAGCCCGTCCGCGATAGGTGAGCAGGATGTCCTCCCGCAACAGAGAGGGCGAGTACTCGGCGTGGCGCAGGAGATCGATCGATCGGCCAAGATGCTCTTCGGTGGGCTGCTCGCCCGACTGAGCCATCTTGATGAGCTCGCTGAACAAAGCAGTGAGCTGCTGCAGCTCCACTTCGTCGCCCTCGATGGAAATTTCATTGCCCCGCACCGTTATGCGGGCGCTGAAGGCCTCCTGCAATACGTGCAAGAGGCAATCCGCCTCCCCCACGATAGCCGCCATAGGGGCCTCGGGGGGGACGGTCATGGTAATTTGAGCGCAGTTAGTCATGCATACATGGTACCACAAGGCTATTGGCGCGGCGGCAGCGCCACGAAGGCGTATACTACCTGGCCGGCATCGTAGGTGGCCGTAACCACATAAAGGCTGTCGGGCACCATGGAGAAATGCGCCTCTGGCCCATTGAGGGATACCTGCACCGCCTCTTCCTGCACCGAAGAATCGACCGCATGGCCATTACTGGTGGCTACAAGCGGCATACGGGTGACGGCAACGCCGGTGGGCACCATATCGAATAGCACCGCGGCATCGACGGTGTCGGAGATGCGCGCATCGTTGAGGGACTCGCTGGGCTGTCCGCTGGCGCTCAGGATATCAAGCTCCTTGGTCTCAGCCTGGGCGCCCTCCGATTGCCAAGTGTAGGCCGCAGGCTCCAGCAAGAGCGAGGTGTCGGCGAGATCGGTGCGGTAGCCAATCGAGGCGAAGGGCACCGCGGAGCTGTCCGACTGCGCGCTCAGCTGCTCCACGAGATCATTATACTTAGCGGCATCTGTCGGCGAACCTTTTTCCAGCACCCGTACCGCAGTAATGCCCGGATACTGCCCCGGATAGCTCTCCAGCATGATGCCATTGCCAGTCACCTCCACGATGTTGCCCACTTCCAGTTGGGAAGGGGCGATGGCGTTGCCGTCAGCATCGGTAAGGGCACCATCGGGAATGGTGGGATAATAGGGCGCCTCAGTGGCAGTGTTCACGAAGAGGGGCTGGTCGCCGGCCATGACCACCATCGCCTGGCTCACGTCCCCCACTTCTTCCTCCGGCAGCGCCTGCTGGCTCATGGCGCGTCCTTGCTCTTGGGCCGGGGCGGCCTCTTGCGATGCGTCAGCCGCACAGCCAGCCAATATTCCGGTGGCCATCAGCGCCGCCATAGCGGCTGCTGCCAACCACAGGGCCCGCACACGTACCCTCGGCCGACGATCGTCCTCAATCCGGCTTCCGTATTTCACAGGGTTCCTCCTTTATATTCAAGAGTAGTTGAAGTCTCAAAAGCTTCGGAAAGATTCTACCCGCTACAGGGGCTTTTTACCGCGTGGAATGGCCGCTTGCCCAAAACGGCCAAAACTTTTACATGAAGAGAAGCACATGGCTGGCAAGACAAGAGAGCCTCCCCTATCCTCCGTCTGCCAGCGTCGATTAAGGCCCCCTTAAGGCCTCTATCGAAACGCACGTTAAGTGCGCGCCGCACGCTTTCCAACGCCATCGCTATGGTAAGATTGAAAACTGCGCAATCGCGCGCAAGGCAACGCTTTTCCACCCACCAACGGCAAGAGGGAATCCATGGCTTCTCCCAGCAACGGCAAATCCAACCACAACAGCGCCCCCACCTACGAGGTGCCCCCTTTTCCGCAGCAGCCAGGCCCCGATGTGAAAACCAGCCACGCTGCACCGGCGAACGCAGGCGGCATGACGCCGGAAGAGTTCGAGCAACTGTGCCGCTCCATCGGGGAGACGGTGGCGGAAGTGTCCAAGGGCGTGGGTAAAGGGCTGGCGGCCGGCGGCAGCGCACTGGGAACGGCCATCGGCCAAGTGATGGGTGCTTACCAGGGCCACGCCTCCAAGCAGGCGGAGAAGATAAAGGCCACGCTGGCCCAGCAACAGGCGCTGGCGGCCCAACAGCAGCAGGCAGCTGCCACCAAGAAGGCCAAAGCGGCCCGCACCAAGGCCATCAACGCTCGGTTCAAGGGCAACAAGAGCGGCAACATGAAGGCCTCCGGCATCTGGATGACGGTGCTGGGCGGCATCTTCAGTGCCAGCTTCTCGATGGTAGTGGTCGAAGAGCTGGCATGGCTTCCCATGGGGCTGTTCTTCTTCGAAGACTTCCTTCCCCCCGCAATTCTCTTCGGCCTCTCCCTGTGGCTGCTGTTCGCCGGCATCGGCAGGATTCGCCTGGGCAATGCGCTGGCCTCCATCAAGCGCATCACCGGCAGTCGCGAGGTGGTGTCTGTCCAAGAGCTCGCCGCTCAGATGCAGAAAAATCCGGCAACTGTTGTGAAGCAGTGCCGCAAGCTCATCAAGAAGGGAGCATTGCCCCAAGGGCACATGGACGACGGCTGCACCTGCCTTATGGTGACCGACAACGCTTACCACTACTATCGCCAGGCACAAACGGAAGAACAGCAGCGGCGCCAGAAGGCCCTGAGCGAGCAGCAGACGCGCCAGAAGGCCCGTGCTGCCGGCAAGTCGGCTCCGGTGCAGCTGACCGCCGAGCAAAAGGCCTTCATCGAAGAGGGCAAGCGCTACCAGCAGCAGATGCGCGATCTGGACACGGCTATCAACGATGCAGAGGTGAGCGCCAAAATAGTGGCCATCGAGACCACCGTGGGGCGCATACTGGACCGCGCCGCCGAAGAGCCCTCCCTTATCGACACCCTGCCCCGCTTCATGAACTACTACCTGCCCACCACCGTCAAGTTGCTGACCGCCTACGACGCCCTTGAAGAGCAGCCGGTGCAGGGCGCCAACATCGCATCCTCCCGCAAGGACATCGAGCAGACCCTCGACGTGCTGCAAGCCGCCTACGAGAAACAGCTGGACGAGATGTTCCAGGACATGTCGATGGACGTGGCCTCCGACATCTCGGTGCTGAAGGCGATGCTGGCCCAAGAGGGCCTCACCGACAGCCCGTTCAAGACCAGCTAGTTCCCAGGGCTGCCCATGCGGCCCGTTCCCACCACCTGTCCGCCCTACGACGTTGCACAGTCTTCAAGCCCCCTCAAGAAAGGAAACCAAATGGCTGACGAGACCAAAGTGAGCACCATCCCCGCCCCCACCCTCACGTTGGAGCTGACCGCCGAGCCCGCTCCCACTGCCCAGAGTATAGAGGCGGTGATCCTCGAGCCCCAAGAACTGAAGGCCCCTGCACTGGAAGACTCGCTATCGGCAGAGGAGCGCGCCCAGGTGGACGCCTTCTCCCAGCAGATCGACGTGACCAACACCACCCAAATCCTGCAGTACGGCGCCGGCGCACAGCAGAAGATGGCCGGGTTCTCGGAGACCGCCCTAGAGAAGGTGCGCACCCAGGACCTGGGCGAGGCGGGCGATCTCATCGCTGGCGTGGTAATGGAGTTGAAGAGCTTCGACGTTGAGGAAGAGAAGGGCATCTTCGGCTTCTTCAAGAAGCAGGCCAACAACCTGGCGGCCATGAAGGCCCGCTATGACAAAGCAGAAGCCAATGTGGACAAGATCGTGAAGGCGCTGGAAGGCCATCAGGTGACCCTGCTGAAAGACGCTGCCATGCTGGACCAGCTGTATGATTTGAACCTCTCCTACTTTAAAGAGCTCACCATGTACCTGCTGGCAGGTCGCAAGCGCCTGGAGGAAGTGCGCAGCGGCGATCTTAAAGAACTGCTGGCCAAGGCAAAGGAAACTGGCCGCACCGAAGACGCCGAGGCAGTGCAGAAGCTGGAGGCCTCCTGCAACCGCTTCGAGAAGAAGCTGGCTGACCTGGACCTCACCCGCACCATCGCCATGCAGATGGCGCCGCAGATTCGCCTGGTGCAGAGCAATGAGATGCTGATGATCGAGAAGATTCAGACCACCCTGGTGAACACCATCCCGCTGTGGAAGAGCCAGATGGTGCTGGCGCTGGGCATGGCCAACAACGAGGCAGCCTTAAAAGCGCAGTCGGCCGTCACCGACATGACCAACGAGCTTCTGAAGAAGAACGCCGAGAAGCTGAAGCAGTCCACCATCGAAGTGGCCCGCGAGAGCGAGCGGGGCGTTGTGGACATCGAAACCCTGAAGGCCACCAACGAGAACCTTATCCAAACCTTCGACGAGGTGATGAAGATCCAGGAGGACGGCCGCGCCAAGCGCGCAGAAGCGGAAGTGCAGCTGCGCCAGATGGAGGCAGAGCTGAAGCAGAAGCTGCTGCAGGTGAACGACCGCTAATCCGGATTGCGGGCCACTCGGAGGTGGGGCCGATTCGACAGGCCTGCGCTCGACGCTCCGCACGGGATGAGCTAACTCGCCTTACGGCGAGTGGATCTCATCCCTACTCCGCTTGGCCGGACCTCGCTCCGACCTGCGGAATCGGCCTATCCAGAATGTAATCCATGCTTGAGGTTCGGCATCAGGATATAAACGTTGGCGGGATAGTTGTCTTGATCAGTTCCCCGGGGCGATGGCCGCGGGGAACTTCTATTTCGTAGTAGCTTTCCGTGCAGGCGCGGCCGGGCTCTTCCACCACGGCCCACTCCCAGGTGCCCGTGCGGCGGGCGAAATCCTCGCGGCGCAGCTGGGCGGCCAATTGCCGTAGATGACGGGCGCGGCGGCTCTTCTCCTCTGTTGACACTTGGTCGGTTCGCGCGGCGGCGGGAGTGCCCCCCCGCCTGGAATACGGGAAAGCATGGATCTTCGCGAAACGGCAGGCGCGGGCCACCTCCAGCGTCTCCTCGAACTGCTCCTCCGTCTCGCCGGGAAAGCCGGCGATGATGTCGGTGGAAAGAGCCAGAGTCGGGCACGCCTCGTACAAGCGCTCCACCAGCTGCTCGAACTGGCGACGGCCGTAGGGGCGCTCCATCTCCTCCAGCACTTTGGCGCTGCCAGATTGCAGGGGCAGGTGCAGATGGCGGCACAGGCGCCCTTCACTTTCCGCCAGCAAATCAATAAGCCCCTCCTCCACATCCATAGGCTCGATGGAGGAAACGCGGAAGCGCACTGCCATCCCCTCGGTGGCCTCCAGCAGCTGCTGCAGCAAATGGTGGAGGTGCAGCCCCTCGAAGCGGTAGGAGCCCAAGTTGATGCCAGAGAGCACCACCTCGCCAACGCCCGCCTGCGCCAAAGCCAGCGATTCGCGCACGATTTCCGGAGCCGGGCGGCTGACGGCCTTTCCCCGCGCCACATGCACGATACAATAGGTGCAGGTGTTGTCGCAGCCGTCCTGCACCTTCACGCCGCGGCGCGTTCGGGACAGCTCAGCCGGCCCTTCATGGGGCGCCGAGGGAGAGACAGCCGCCGCAAAGCCGTCCGCGCCTGGCGTGCAACGAACTCTTTTCGCACTCGAAAGCTCGCCTCCCATGGAGCCCTCGGGCGATTCGGGAATGGAACCCTTTGACCCCCGCACACACATCGAAGAGGCCGCCTCCTGCAGATGCAGGGCCATGGCGGCTTTCGGCACCACGGTAACCCGCCCGTCCATCGCAGTGAAGGTTTCGGGGCTGATGGCCGAAGCGCAGCCGGTTACCACCACCTGCGCGCTTGGGTGCACTTTGAGTGCCTGGCGCACCGCCTTGCGGGTCTTCTTCTCCGCCTCGCCGGTAACCGTGCAGGTGTTCACCACCACAAGCGCCGCCTCTTCGGGGTCTTGCGCCGGGCCCAGCGGTCGGAAGCCTTCCCGTTGCAACAGCGCCTCGAACCCGTCCGACTCCACCCGGTTCACCTTGCAGCCCAGATTAACCAGCGCATATATTGGACGGACATCGGAAGAAGCCCAGGCTGGGCACGATTCGCATGCGTCGACGCAGAGGGCCATAGGGTTGTTTTTGCTACTCATCGTAGGCCGCCGGGGTGTCGAACATGGCAGCGAAGCTGTTGGCGATGGCGGGCGCCTCCGCCACCCGGTCTTCCGGGAAAGCGGGCTGCTCGTCATCATCGTCGATGGCTGCGGCATTCCCCAAACCGCCCAGCTCGTAGATGACCAGGGCCGGGGCCACTACGCCGGCAGTCTCGGTGCGCAGGATGGAGGGCCCTAAGGTTACCAGCGAGGCGCGGGGGTTCGCGGCCAACAGCCGGTCCACCTCCCGTTGGGAAAGGCCGCCCTCGGGGCCCACCACCACGGCAATGCGGGCATCCTCGGCCGGCGTGCGGGTTTCCAGCAGCGCCGAATGGACGGCGTCCGCAAGCCGGCACGTTGAGGGGGCCTCCTCCCAGCACACCAGCACTGCAGTGGCCTGCGCCAGGAATTTCGCCGCCTGCCCCACGCTCATGGGCTCGGACACCTCCGGCACCCGGTGAAGCCCCGCCTGCATCGCGGCGCTCTTGGCAATCGATCGCCAGCGCTCGGTGCGGGAGCGGGCCTTCTTCTCGTCCAGCTTCACCACTGAACGCTCGCACAGAAGCGGCAGAAAGCAGCTCACCCCCACCTCGGTGGCATGGCGCACCACGTCGTCCATCTTGTCGCCCTTGGCCAGCCCTTGGCAGAGCATCACCATGGGCCCATCGGCCGGGGCCTCCAAATGGCGGGCGATGGACACCAGCGGCACCACGTCGTCGAAGGACACGATTTCGCACTCGAAATAGTCGCTGTCGGCGTCCACCACGGCAATATGCTCGCCCGGCTGCAGCCGCAGCACCTTCGCATGGCGCGCATCATCAGCCGAAAGGCGAAGCGGAAACACCGCCTCGTCCTCAGCCGCAATCACCTGCTGGTCCAAAAAGAATCTATGCAATGACACAACATGCTCCTTGCACGCTAAAACCGTACAATAGTGATAGCGAATTCGCCAGAGGGTCGGATGGACGCAGCGAGGTCCGGCCAAGCGGAGTAGGGCGGAAATCCACTCGCCCGAAAGGGCGAGTTAGTTCCACCCGTACGGAGCGTCGAGCGAAGTCCATCCGACCCTTCCGAGCGCCGTCGTAGCCGCAGCCGCTAATTAAAGATATCACGGAGCTTCTCGAAGGTGGTGCGGCCCTCGCTCACCTCGTCGCCGGTCTCGCGGGCGAACTTCTCCAGAATCTCGCGCTCCTTCTTGTTCAGCTTCTTCGGAATCTGAACGCTCACGTGCACGTAGAGGTCGCCGCGGCTGTTGGC
Source organism: uncultured Parvibacter sp. (assembly GCA_947649875.1). Lineage (GTDB taxonomy): Bacteria > Actinomycetota > Coriobacteriia > Coriobacteriales > Eggerthellaceae > Parvibacter. Next base: position 9,761 of record CANSTH010000022.1, read on the forward strand.
GTTCTTGAAGCGGGGCATGCCGAAGCCCTTCACCCGCACCACCTGGTCGGGCTGGCAGCCCTCGGGGATGCGCACCGTAACCGTCTCGTCCTCCATGATGCCGTCCACCTCGATCTCGGCCCCCAGCGCCGCCTGAACCATGGCGATGGTCACCCGGGCGTGCAGGTCGTCGCCATCGCGCTCGAAGAACTCGTGGGGCAGTACGCGGAAGGTGACCAGCAAGTCGCCGGCCGGGGCGCCCTGAATGCCCGCCTCGCCGTAGCCGGAGAAGCGCATCTTCTGGCCGTCGCGCACCCCTTGGGGCACATCCACGGAGAGCTTGGTACGGTCGGGCACGCGCCCTTGGCCGTTGCACTCGGGGCACGGGTTCTCGATGGTGGTGCCGGTGCCGCCGCACTCGGGGCACGTGGAGGCAGACTGCATGTCGCCCAGGAAAGTGTGCTGCACCGTGACAACGCGCCCCTGGCCGTTGCAGCGGCTGCAGGTGACTTCTTTGCCGCCCTCGCCCATGCCGGTGCCATCACAATCGGGGCACGGCGCCAGGCGGTCGTACACCACTTCTTTGGTGATGCCGGAGGCGGCCTCTTCCAGCGTGATGCGCAGCCCGATGCTCATATCGCGACCGTTCTTGCGCATCTGGCGCCCCTGAGCGCCGCCGCCCCCGAAGAAGGTGGAGAAGATGTCCCCCATTCCGCCGAAACCGCCGCCGAACAGGTCCTCGAAGTCCACATAGCCGCCGCCATAGCCGCCGGCGCCGGGGCCCGATGCTGCACCGGGAATGGTGCCGAACCGATCGTACTGGGCACGCTTCTGGGCATCGGACAGCACGTCATAGGCCTCGTTCAGCTCTTTGAACTGGTCTTCCGCATCGGGAGCCTTGTTCACATCGGGGTGAAGCTCGCGCGCCTTGTGGCGAAACGCCTTCTTTATGTCCGCCTCGGAGGCGTTCCTGTCCACTCCCAGTACTTCGTACAGATCTTTAGCCATAGGGCCTCGAAACCTCTTTCGCTTTTGCTCGTGCTCAGATAATCGATCGACCGGATATTATAGCGCGGGACAGCTAGCCCTCCCGCAGCGCCTGCTGAGCGGCGTGCACCGCCCGAATGACCGCGCCGTAGTCCATGCGGGTGGGACCGATGACCGCCACAATGCCGGCGGAGTCGCCCCGTCCGAAGCGCCCCGCCACCATCGACACGTCCGAAAGCTCCGGAACTGGGTTCTCGGTGCCGATACGCACCAGGCAGTCTTGGCTTCCGCCTGTCGCCTCATCGAACACCGAGCACAGCACCTCTTCGTCTTCCAGCAACCTCACCAAGGGAAGAACCGAAGAAGAAGAGCGGAACTCCGGCATACTGAGCAGCGACGACATTCCCACCCGTCGCATGCGCCCATCATCGGACTCGCGGATGCAAGCCACCGTTTCTTCCAATATCACCCGGAACAAGGGGTCGCCCATCAGGGCAGCAGCCTCTTCCTGGGCCTCCCCTTCCATCATGTCCAGGCTCTTCCCCGCAAACATCTGGTTCATAAGCCCTTGCACAGCCGCCAACTGGTCGGTGGGCACTTCTTCCTCGAAGGCGATATGGCGGTTCAGCACTTCGCCGTCTTGGCCCACGATCACCACCAGCACCCGCCGAGGCGAGAGGGATATGAGGGAGATTTGGCGGATGCGCGCCTGCAGAAACGAAGGAGCCACAACGATGGAAAGGCAGTTGGTGAGCCGCATCAGTGCCTCGGAGGTCTGCTCCATCAGCTCGTCCAGCTCGCCGGCCCGCTGCCGCAGCTGGCTCACCACGTCAGGGTGGGGATTCTCCTCCTGCACCCAATCGCTCTCCAGCAGCTCGTCCACAAAAGCACGGTAGCCGTAGTCGGTGGGCACGCGGCCGGCCGAGGTATGGGGCTGGAAAATGAAGCCCCCGTCCTCCAGTGCCGATAGGTCGTTGCGCACTGTGGCGGGGCTTACCCCCAGCGAGTAGCGCTCGGTAAGGGTGCGCGAGCCCACCGGCACCGCATGGCGAATGTACTCCTCTATGAGCGCGCACAGCACCCGCTGGCGCCTGTCTGACAGCATGGCAGCTCCTTGACGAATCATTTATCAAGCAGTTTTCCCTGTGTTAGAGCATCATTGACACGCTCCTCGCGTGATGCGGCAGTCGTTATTTTCGTAGGGCAGAGATTCTATCTCTACCTAAACGGACGGCCCCCATATGGTTGCAACCCAGGCAGACATAGAATGTCTGCCCTACGAAGGACCCTCTGCCACAAGGGCCAATGTCAACGGCAGTCTAGCACGAAAACGATTTTAGCAGCCAAAGCCCAAGAGTGCTAATTATTATGGAGAATCTTTATGCCCCGTCCGCTAGGGGGCCAAATCCAGGATGCGGCCGTACAGCTCGTTGCCGCAGAGCCAGCCGCGCTCGGTGGGCTTAAAGCGGCCCTCCTCGCATACCACCAGCCCCAGCTCTTCCAATTGGGCGAATGCGGAAGGAGCTGCCGGCAGCAGGCGGGCCGCCTCTTCCACCTGCGCCTCGGTCACTCCCCGCGCCATGCGCATGGCCAGCATCAAGTCCTCGGCCCTCATCTGGGCAGGATTCAAGTCGTCGGTCACCTGGCCGTCGCACACCCGCATGCGCCGCTGGGCGTTTTGGGTCATAGTGGTGGCGCTGCGCCCCAGCCCCAGGTAGGGCACGCCGCTCCAATAGGAGCTGTTGTGCCGCGACTCGAAGCCGGGCAGCGCATAGTTGGCCACCTCATAGCGATGGAAGCCCGCTTCCTCCAAGATGCGACCAGCCATCTCCATCATGTCCGCTTCAACGTCTTCGTCCGGCTCTTCCATCCAACCCTTCAAAATAGCTTTGTCAAAGGGGGTGCCGGGCTCGATGGCCAGGGGGTACACGCTCACGTGCTTCACCCCTAGATCGATGGCGGTTCGCACCGATGCGACGAAGCTCTCCGCCGTCTGCCCGGGAATGCCGGCCATAAGGTCCACCGACACGTTCTCGAAGCGCTCTTTCGCCATCTGCACCGCGGCGACGGCATCGCGCGCGGAATGCGCTCGGCCGAGGATGGCCAGCACCTCATCGTCGAAGGACTGCACACCAATGGAAAGGCGGTTCACCCCCATCGCCCAAATGTCACGGACCATCCGCTCGGTTAAGCTTTCCGGGTTCGCCTCCATGGTGCACTCCACCTCTGGCGTGAGGTGCATGGAGAGCGATAGGGCGTACAGCAGGCTGGATAACCGGGACAGACCCAGATGGCTGGGGGTGCCCCCGCCGATGTAGACGGTTTCAATGGCCCCCAGCTCCCCCTCTTTCGACTTACGGCGAATCTGCATCACCAGGTCTTCCACGTACTCGTCCATGACGGGCGAGTCCTTCGCCACCGCCGAGGTGCAGAAGTCACAATAGCCACAGCGCTTCACGCAGAAGGGAATGTGGATGTAGAGCGCCTTATAGGGATCGTGCGGCATGGGCTTCCTTCCCAGTTGAGAGCCAGGCAGAGATAGAATCTCTTCCTAATGGTACAACAGCTACGGGAGCTTCTACGGAGCAGTCTGCCTACGCATCGGCCTCATGTCGGTGGGCTTCCTCCAGGAGTTCGTCGAAAACAGCGTCGAAGTCGGCAAGGGACGTGCAGTAGTTCAGACGACCGCGGGCAGCAGCAGCGCCGGGCAGCCCCGCCACGTACCACATGGCGTGCTTGCGCATGCGCACGATGTTGCGCCCCTCCCGCTGCTGCAGCAACCGCGCATGGCGCCGCGCCATGGCTATGCGGTCTTCAACAGAAGGCTTCCGCGGCTCCGGATTTCCCGCAAGTGCCGTCTTCACCTGGGAGAACAGCCACGGATTTCCTTCGGCGCCACGGGCTATCATCACCGCGTCGCAGTCGGTTTGCTGCAGCATCGCCACTGCATCCGCCCCGCTACGGATATCGCCGTTGCCGCATACGGACACGGACACCGCCTCTTTCACCCGGCGGATACAATCCCAGTCGGCATTGCCGTGGTACATCTGCAGGGCAAAGCGGCCGTGCACCGTCACGCCGTCGACGCCCGCCTGCTCCAGACGGCGAGCGAACTCCGGTGCCGTCTCTTCTTCCGGCCCCCAGCCGCGGCGGAACTTCGCCGTTACCGGATGGTCTACAGCGCCCTTCACTGCGCTCACGATCTCCGCCGCAAGATGCGGCGTCTTCATCAACGCCGAGCCGTCCCCTTTGGTCACAATCTTACGGGCCGGACATCCCATGTTGATGTCCAGGTAGGCCAGGGAATCTCCCATCTCCTGCTCGATCCACGCTGCCTGCGAGGCCATCACCGCAGGCTCGTGGCCGAACAGCTGCACCGCCACCTTGTCCTCCCCTTCCGCCAGCGCCAGCAGATGCCGCGTCTTCTCGTTGGCGAAAGAGAGCCCCTTGGCGGACACCATCTCGGTAAAGCACATGTCGGCCCCCTGCTCCCGGCAAAGGGTCCGCAACGCCACATCAGTAACCCCCGCCATAGGCGCCAGAATCACTTTATATCCAAGGAAACCGTCCATAAGCCATCTCGCTGTTATCCCTTAATTAAAACTCTTCCAACAACAGGTCCAGCAAAGCAAGTTTGACGAATGCGGTAGGTCGCCCGCCAAGCAAGTACTCGGACGGTCGGGCGTGGTCGCACCGAGCGAGTTCCGCACGACGCGAAAGCGCCAGTGGCGCTTTCGCCAAAGCAGGACTGTCTGAGCGAATGCGGCTGCGCCCGACCGTCCCCACCGCAAGGAGCTTTCGGGCGACCTGCTACTCATCGACTTTCAAGATAGCCATAAAGGCCTCCTGCGGCACCTCTACGTTGCCGATGGCCTTCATGCGCTTCTTGCCCGCCTTTTGCTTCTCCAAAAGCTTGCGCTTACGGGTGATATCGCCGCCGTAGCACTTCGCCAGCACGTCCTTGCGCTTGGCCTTCACCGTTTGGCGCGCCAGCACGCGTCCACCGATGGCCGCCTGAATGGGCACCTCGAACATCTGGCGCGGGATGATCTCCTTCAGCTTCTCGCACAGCACGCGCCCTCGGTCATAGGCCTTGTCGCGGTGCACGATGAACGACAGCGCGTCGATGGGCTTGCCGGACAGCAGGATGTCCAGCTTCACCAGGTCGGAGGGCTTGTAACCCAAGAAATCGTAATCCAGACTGGCATAGCCTTTGGTGGAAGACTTCAGCTTGTCGAAGAAGTCCAAGATGAGCTCGGACAGCGGTATCTCCCACAGCATCTCCACTGTAGTCTGGGAAAGGTAGTTCATGGTGACGAAGGTGCCGCGGCGGGCCACCGTGAGGTCCATCACCGCTCCCACGTAATCGGGCGGGATGAGGACCTTCGCCTTCAGGTAGGGCTCTTCCACCCGCTCGATAGAGCCGGGGTCGGGCATCTCCTGCGGCGAGTGGAGCGATACCATGGTGCCGCCCTTGAGATACACGTGGTATTCAACCGAGGGGGCGGTAGCCAAAAGATCCAGCCCGAACTCGCGCTCTAGCCGCTCCTTGATCACCTCCATGTGCAGAAGCCCCAAGAACCCCACGCGGAAGCCGAAGCCCAGCGCATGGGAGGTTTCCGGCTCCCACACCAGGGCCGGATCGTTCAGCGACAGCTTTTCCAGCGCCTCTTTGAGCGGCTCGTACTGGTCGCCCTCAATAGGGAAAAGCCCGGTGAACACCATGGGCTTGGCCTCTCGGTAGCCGGGCAGCGGCTCGTCCACGCCCCCTTGCGCCAGCGTGATGGTGTCGCCCACCTTCACCTGGCTCACGTCCTTGAGTCCCGTGACCAAATACCCCACCTCACCGGTGGATAGCGCAGGAAGCGCCGTTTCCTGCGGGTGCCGAGCGCCAACTTCCTCCACCTGTGTCTCGGTTTTGGTAGCGATCATGCGGATGCGGTCGCCCTTCTTCATGCAGCCGTCCACCACCCGCACCAGCGCAACCACACCGCGGTAGGCATCGAAGTAGCTGTCGAAGATGAGGGCTCGCAAGGGAGCCTGGGTGTCCCCCACCGGCGCGGGGATGTTGTACACCACCGCCTCCAGCAGGTCGTGGATGCCCTCGCCGGTCTTGCCCGACCCCAGCACCGCATCGTCGGCGGGGATGGCCAAGCCGTCCTCGATTTCCGTCTTAACGCGCTCAGGCTCGGCGGCCGGCAGGTCAATCTTGTTGATGAAGGGGATGATCTCCAGGTTAGCGTTCATGGCCAGCATCGCATTGGCCACCGTCTGCGCCTCCACCCCTTGGGTGGCGTCCACCACCAGCACCGCGCCGTCGCAAGCGGCAAGGCTGCGGGACACCTCGTAGGTGAAGTCCACGTGGCCCGGGGTGTCGATGAGGTTGAACTGGTAGGTCTCTCCGTCATCGGCAGTGTAGCTCACCCGCACCGCCTGGCTTTTGATGGTGATGCCACGCTCGCGCTCAATGTCCATGGAATCTAGAAGCTGCGCCTGCATGTCGCGTTTGGCCACAGTGCCCGTCAGCTCCAGGATGCGGTCGGAGATGGTGGACTTGCCGTGGTCTATATGGGCGATGATGGAGAAGTTACGGATATGGGAAAGGTCGGTCATGGGGGTTAACGAAACTCCTTGGGAGATGCTACAGCTGGATGTTGACTTCGGCAGAGTCGGTTGCGGTGCCCGGATTCACCACCAGCACCACGCCGTGGGAGGCATCGCCCTCGTCGGCCACCACCGCCCACACGCCCTCTTTGGCCTCGAAAGAGGTGTCGGACGTGCCCAGATTGGAGGACATAACGGGCACGAAGCTGCCGCCGTCCTCGGAGGTGAAGACCACGCTGCACAGCACTGCGTCGGCGCCGCCGGTGCTTACGTTCACCTTGGTGCCCGGCGCGCATTCCACCACTTCGCCGGCGGTGGGCTTGGCCAGCTCGTAGCGGGGCTTTTCAGTGGAATGGCAATTTGAGCAATCCTCATTGGCGGATATTACCTGGTGTCCGCTGCTGCCGCATCCTGCAAGCACCAGCGCGGTCAAGGCGCACACGGCGCCTCCGGCGATAAACTTCATGCTCAATGCCACGGAGGGCTCCTTCCCTTTTGCGAAGCCGAGCCCCCGTTTGAGGAGGTTCGGAAAATTTTCCGCGCAACGGCGCGAATCTTTGGTATTCTATCGCATTGTGATTCCAGCGGTACGTATGCGCGATGAATTCATCGCTAATCTGCAGACGAGGCTGCGCGAAAGATGTGACGGCTGGAAAAGAGCTTAAGGCGCTCTGCGAGGCAGGAAAATCCTGGCTGCCTCCCACCCGAACCGCTCGGCCTGTCGGCCCTGCGACGTGTGCAAATGCCACGGCGCGATTGCGCCTCGGGTTTCATAGCCTTTTTCTCTTTTCCTTCCATGAAATCATCGGGCATGCGTCTCGCGAAGAATCGCGATGGTAAAGCATTCGCCCCTTGTGGCGAACCCTTAGCCCCACCGGGCTCGAACAGAAGGAAGAGAAATGGCTAACATCAAGTCCCAGAAGAAGCGCATCATCACCAACGAGAAGAGCCGCATGCGCAACCGCGCTGTGAAAAGCGAGCTGAAGACCGCCGTGCGCCGCGTGCGCGAAGCGGTGGAGGCTGGCGACGGCGCCAAGGCCTACGAGGCTGCCTGCTACGCCTGCAAGCTGATGGACAAGGCCGCCACCAAGGGCGTCATCCACAAGAACCAAGCAGCCAACCGCAAGAGCGGCATCATGGCCCTGGCCAACACCATCGTCACCCCCGAGGACATCGCCGCCTACAAGAAGCCCGAGCCCAAGGCCCAAAAGACCGGCTCGAAGAAGGCCGCTGCCAAGGCCGAGCGCAAGGCCGCCATGGCCGCCGCCTCTGCCGAGAAGGCCAAGCGCCGCGAGAAGCAGCTGAAGGAAGAGAAGAAGGCCGCCGACCGCAAGGCCAAGGAAGCCGCTGCCGCTGCTGCCGCTGAAGCCGAAGAGGCCACCGAGGAAGCCGCCGAATAACCTTCTCACGCACGCTAAATCAAAGATGCAACGGGGCCCGCTCAATGAGCGGGCCTTCGTTATTCCCGGCGAAGAACCCTTCGAGATGGACAGAATCGGGAGTTGGGTACATGAAGCAAACGCAAAGCCGTCTATTTAGCCCTTCTTATGGGTGGAATCGCCGATAAGATCAGCGGCCGAGGGTTTGGGCTAGCCATTCTGTGAAGGCGCCCATGGGGTCGGCGCCGCTCTTCATCTTGCGCTCGGCATCACAGGACGCCTCGAGCGCTCGCCGCAGCTCTTCGGCAGTAAAGCGCCTCGCGTACTGGGGATAGCTTTTCACCTGCCACTCCTGTTTCTTGAGGGCGGCCGCCACCGCTTGGGCGCCGCCGCGGCCCATCACCGCCTGGGTTGCCATCAGCTCCCGAAGGCAGTTCACGCAGCGGGGCAGAAGCGCATGCGGGGAAACGGAGGGCATGCGGGAGAGCAGCAGCATGGCCCGCTTGAGGTCGCGCGCCATGAAGGCGCCGTCGAACTCCCAGGGCTTCACCTCGGAGGTGCGCGCCACCAGCCCCAGCACCTCGTTCTCGTTGATGGGCTCGGTGCCGCGATGGGCCAGTGCGATCTTCTTCAGCTCGCTGTCGATTTTCACCGTGTCCTCGCCCACCAGGTCCACCAGCACGTTAGCGGCCCCGGGAGTGATGGTGGCGCCGTGGTTCATGGCCATGGCCCGCACCTTGGCGGGAAGGTCCTTGCGCTTGGGAGGGGCGCAGTCGATGACGGCGTCCTTGCCGATGGCGGCGAACGCCTTGTACAGCTTCGTGTTCTTGGCCAGCTTCTCGGCGTCCATGGCCAGTACCGTAGTGGGATTGGGAGACTTGAGGTAGGCCACCACCTTCTCGGCATCGGCCGAGCGCAGCTTGCCGGCGTTCTTCACCACCACCATGCGCACGTCGCTGGCGAAGGGCACCGTGTTGCAGGAGGCGGCGATGGCCTCGCCCGACGCCACGGCGCCGTCCAGCTCGTCGGAGTTGAACGAGAGGTCCCCCAGCTGGGAACAGCGCACCGTGAGGCGCTTGAGCACCGCCTGGCGCTTGAGAGCGTCCTCCCCCACAAGGAGGTAGGCGGGAAGGAGCGGATTGTTTTGCTTTGCGTTTGCCATGAGCGATATTTTAGCGCTGCTGGAGCGCATCGGCGCCGGGAAACCTATTCCGGGCCGCCTTCCCGCTGGACGCGCACCTCTATCCCCGAAGGGGCGAAGCTGGCGGTCACATCCCCCGACAGGTCGGTGCGAAACACCGGCACGGATGCCTGTTCCAAAAGCTGCAAAGTGGACGCATGGGGATGGCCGTAGCTGTTGTCCTCACCCACGCTGATGAGCGCAACCGATGGCGAGAGCGCTTCCAGCAGCTGCGGGCTCAAGGCCCCCTGCGAGCCGTGATGGCCCACCTTTACCACGTCTATGGCGCCAAGCCTGGCGGCCCGTACCGCCCGCCCCACGGGCTCTTGCTCGGCATCCCCGGTGAGCAGGAAGGTCCATGGCGCGCGCCCATTTGCGGCAACGGTACCCACAATGCACAGGCTGTCGTCGTTTCCGCCCTTGTCGCTCAGGCGCTCCGGACCGGCCACCGCAAGCCGCACCTCTCCCACCTGCATCACGTCTCCGGCGGAAAGGCCCCGCAAATCGCAGCCCAGCTGCCCGACGGCCATGCGGAACTGGTCGCAGTTCTCGCATTCGCAGGAGTGTACCCCCTCATAGGCGTACACTGCGTCCACCGTCACGTAGGGGTGCAGCGCCGGAAGCGAGCCGTAGTGGTCCTTGTCGCTGTGGGTGACTATCACGGCATCCAGATGGCGAATGTTGTGCCTGGCCAGGGCCGAGAGCAGCATCTCGTCCTCTTCGCCGGCGTCCACCAGCACTGCCCTGCCGCGGCTAGTGACCGCCAGCGCGTCCCCCTGCCCCACGTCCAACATTACCAGCTGCGGGGCCGAGAGCAAAGGCGCCATTGCCAGCGTCACCAGCAGCACAACCCCTGCGCCCAAGGCAGACAAAAGGGCAGCAGCTCCCGTGGCGCGTTTCCACTGCCAGTACAGAAGCGCCATCAACATAACGGAGGCGGCCAGCGCCGGCACCACCGGCACTTCCACTGAGACACAGGCGCCCGGAATACTCGAGAAGAGCGCAACTACCCACCGCAAAGGGGCACTCGTAAGGGAAGCCGCCCAGCACACGGGGCCCAGCGCAGGGGAAATGGCCACCAAACAGGCGCTGGCCAGAGCGCATAGCACAGCTGGCGCGAACAGCGGGGCAGCCAGCACATTGCATGGAAGCGCCACGAGGCTCAGCTGCGAGAAGAGCGCGCAGCTGAGGGGCAGCGTGGCCAGCTGGGACGAGAGCGTGAGCGCCGCCGGCGCCACCAGCACCTCCGAGAAGCGCTCCGGCACGAACGAGAACCAGGAAGCGACTTTCCCGGAGAACAGGAGGATGCCCAACGTGGAGCCGGCCGACAGCGCGAACGACACAGACAGGGCGCAGGCGGGCTCGACGGCCACGAACAACGCGATGCACAGGGCCAGCGCGTTCAGGGAGGCACCACGCCGCTTTGCCAATGCTCCGAAAAGGGCACTGACCACCATGAAGGCGGAACGGAGAGCCGATACGGGCATGCCGGAAAAGGCCACGTAGGCGGCCACCAAGAGGCACAGCGCCGCCGTCCTTCCCTTGCGCCCCAGCCCCGTGCACTTGGCCAGCGCCTCGAGCACGAACACCACCAGCGCCAAATGGGCCCCCGACACCGCCACCAAATGGGCAGTTCCCGACCATTTGAACTGGTCGTAAGAGCCGTCCGCCACTATACCGGGGCGGTATCCACAGGCCAGCGCCGCCAAGAGGGGCGCCCCGGGAGCGCCGCTGGCCTTCAGCCCCTCCACCGCTTTCTGGCGAAGAGCCATCAAGGCCCCACGGGGAAAGGGAACTTCTTGCAACCGGAAATTCTTTGCCGCGATTCGCAGGGCAAAGCCGTTCTGCCAATAGAACGATGCCGCCTCTTCTGATGGGGCCGCAAAAGAGAACGCGCCCTCCAACCGCTGCCCGCAATAGAGCGGCTCCTCCAAACCGGTGAGCCGCACCTTCACCGAGCGCCCCTCCACCGTGGCCCTCGCCGGCGCGCTGTAGCCGTAGCTGCCCTCGGAAGCGTCCCCTAAAAGCTCCACCGAGCAAGAGCGCACGCTGTTGGAAAGCTCGTCTGCTGAGGCGCGCATCTGAGCAGCCCCGATTGTTCCCAGCATCAGCCCCAGCCCTGTGCCCAAAGCCATCCAGGCAACCGGCCGCAACCGGCACCGGCCGCGAAGCAGGAGAGCGATTGCCGCTACGGTCGCAAACAGGGCCGCTGCCAGCACGAGAACGTCCCGCTCGGCACAGGCCCCCCTCCCCTCGGAAAAGGCCCAGGCAGCTGCCGCCCACAGCCCCAACGCCAATTGCAATAACGGCGGCAGTGCCGGACGCAGCGGCTGCGGTCGGGCAGCGGAGACGAGCGCGCTACACGCACACATCGTCGCGGAAGCCCTCCAGCTTCTTCTCCCCTATGCCGGAGACGCGAGTAAGATCGTCCACGGAAGAGAAGGGGCCGTTCTTCTCGCGGTCCGCCACGATGCGCTGCGCCAACGCCTCTCCAATGCCGTTGAGCTGGACAAGTTGCTCGGCAGTGGCCTGGTTGACGTTGAGGGGGCCGCCCGATGCCGCCGAGCCACCTTCCCTTGGGGCCGAACCGGCACTCGATGCCGCGCCCTGGCCCCACTGGCCTTCCGCCACCTGCTGCTTGCTGGGCACAATCACCTGTTGGCCGTCCTCCAACAGCGCCGCCAGGTTTACCGCGTCCGAAGCCGCATCCCCCGTTATGCCGCCGGCAGCCCGCACCGCATCGTCCAGCCGAGCGCCCGGCGCCATGCGGTACAGCCCTGGCACCGCCACGCATCCTCCGACATGAACGTAAAGCACCGAATCACCCGCAGTGTCAGCAGTAGCTGGCGCTCCTGTTCCCGCATTACCCGACAGGCCGCTCCCCTGCGCAGAATCCTCGCCGCCAGACGCCCCTTCAGAGCCTTCGCCCGACCCCGAAGCCTCGGCGCCTTCTTGACCGGCTCCATCCCCGTGTTCGACTCCGTCAGCGGTGGCTCCACTGTCCTCTTGCTGCGCGGCACTTACCACCGTCACAGGCGGCTGAAAGGCTGCGAACGCCGCAACGCCTCCCGCCAACAGCAGCGCCACCGCCCCTGCCGCTATGAGGGGCGCTTTGGCCTTGGCCCTTTGCCCCAGTTCAACCGCATTCACTTCATCGATGAAAGACATGGCCCTTCCCTTCTCGCACTCTCGAGAAGGGAGGATAGCGGCCCCAATCGCCAACTCGGCGCCAAGCGTCCATCAGCAGGCTAGCAGGAAAACCGCTCCCCACCCGCCGCATCAACCGACAAGTGCCGCGTCCCCGCACCGGTCAACCACAACAACGCAACAAAATAAGCGGCGCCCCGTCGGCACCGCTCCATCAAGAAATCTTCAACTCTATCGCTTTGGCGGTTTATAGGAGGGGCAGGCGTAGTCGTGGGGCTCGGCGGCGACCACCAGCTCTTCCACCCATTGCTGAATGGGAAATGCGCGCTCCGCCTCTTCCACCACCGGAATCTTGGCGTGGGTCTCAGGCGAGCGGGGCATGAACAGAGTGCAGCAGTCGGGGGCGTCCTGCGACGAGATCTCGAAGGTGCCCAACCGCTGTGCGTCTGCTATGATCTCCAGCTTGTCCATGCCTATGAGCGGCCGAAACACCGGCAGGTCGGCCACGGCGTCGGTGCAGGCGATGTTGTCCATGGTCTGGGAGGCCACCTGACCCAGGCTTTCGCCGGTGACCAGCGCGCCGGCTCCTTCCCGCTGCGCCAGCGCCTGCGCCACCCGCACCATGAGGCGCCGGTACAAGATGATGCGCAGCGCCGGGGGCGCCATGAGGGAAATCTCGCGCTGGTAGTCGCCGAAGGGCACCACGTAGAGGCGACCCACGCATCCGTTTTTCTGGAGTATTTGGCAGATTTCATCTACCAGGTACTCGGCGGCATCGGAAGTTTGGGGACGACCCGAGAAGGTGACGGCCACGCAGGTGGCGCCGCGCCGCGCGGTACGCCACAGAGCCACCGGAGAGTCGATGCCGGAAGACAAAAGGCACATGGCCTTGCCAGAGCTGCCCACCGGAAGACCGCCGATGCCTCGAAGCGATCGGGCGTACACGTAGGCGGCGTTTTGCACCACTTCCACATTCACCGTGACGTCTGGGTCCTTCATGCGCACCTGCTTGTCGGGATGCGCCAGGCACAGCACTTCGCCAATCTGGCGGTTTATGGCCATGGAGTCGATGGGGAAATCGGTATGGTTGCGGCGCCCGTGCACCTTGAAGGTTTGGAAGGGGCCAGCATCTGCC
>CANSTH010000023.1 GCA_947649875.1 uncultured Parvibacter sp.
GAAGGGGCGCGTTGAACGATCGAAAATGATCTTGCTGTTCTTCAGGACTTCGTCCACTAACCACTCCTGTCAACAAAGGTCCGGCAAACAACACTCCGATTAAGCCTACGAATACATCGCAACTTTTCGTAACCTCGCAATTGTACGCTTTTTTGGCTAAAGCAATCATATCAATGGCATGTTTCGCGACCGCTCGTCCGAAACACCGAAATTTGAGCACTCATAGAATTTACTCTTGACGGGCGTCAACGCCTTAAGTAGTATATTTAGTCGCGCTTGCAGCTATTGCAAGTTGCAAGAAGATGCTTTTGGGGTGTCGTCTAATGGCAGGACAGCGGTTTCTGGTGCCGTATGTGAGGGTTCGACTCCTTCCACCCCAGCCATTCTTGCAACAGCAGAAGGTTTGTGTATAATAGCTTGGCGCTAAAACGTGGCTCCGTCGTCTAGCGGTTTAGGACGCCGCCCTCTCAAGGCGGAGGTCGCCGGTTCGAATCCGGTCGGAGCTACCAAGAATTTGCAGGCCGGGGCTTTTGCTCCGGCCTTTTTCTTTCCAACGAGCGTTGCAGCAGCTTTCTGGCTTCTGGGGTTTCGTCCTGGAAGTACGATGCTGTTCTGGTATTGACACGGCAACAGGTTGCTGAACCCCCTCCATTTCCCGGCTCGTCTTTGCTTTACTTGTTTTTGAGTGTCTTCGAGCTAAAAGGAGGATTCGCAATGGAAATAAAAAACGTGGCCGTGGCCGGTGGTGGCGTACTGGGCAGCCAGATCGCCCTTCAGAGCGCCTACAAAGGCTTCGACGTTACCATGTGGCTGCGCAGCGAGGGCTCTATCGATCGAGCACGCCCGAAGCTGGAACGGCTGCGGGGCATCTACAGGCAAACGCTGCAGGCCATGAAAACCGACCCCAGCGCCTATTGCCGCGGCCTGGCGGACTCGCCGGATGTACCGCCCGAGCAAATCGATATCCTGATTGCCAAGGTGGACGATGCCTTCAACAACATCATTCTCACTACCAGCGAGCAGAAGGCCTTCGGCAACGCTGACCTGGTGATCGAGGCCATCGCCGAGGTGATAGACGAGAAAGAAGCGTTCTATACCACGCTAGAAGACATCCTGCCGCAGCACGCTATCCTGTGCACCAACTCCTCTACGTTGCTCCCCAGCGCCATGATGGGCTTCACCGGACGCCCCGACCGCTTTCTGGCGCTTCATTTCGCCAACAACATCTGGAAGAACAATACCGCAGAGGTAATGGGCACCGCCAAAACCAGTCCCGAGTCTTACCAGGAAGTAGTGGCATTTGCCAAGGCTATTGGCATGATTCCGCTAGAGCTGAAAAAAGAGCAGCCCGGATATCTGCTGAACAGCATGCTGGTGCCGTTCCTGAACTCTGCCGAGGCGCTTTTGGCCAATGGCGTTGCAGATGTGGAGACCATCGACAAGGCCTGGACGCTGGGCACCGGGGCCCCGCTGGGCCCCTTCCGCATCTTGGATATCGTGGGGCTGACCACCGCCTACAACATCGTGGCGGCAAGCCCGGCGGCCAAAGAAGAGGGCTCCACCGCTGCCCGCATCGCCGCGCTGCTGAAGGCCAAGATAGACGAGGGCAAAACCGGCATCAACGCCGGCGAGGGCTTCTACCGCTACTAGTATCCGAGCATCTGAATTCTACTGCGGATGGTCCGGTTCGGCGAGTCGGAGCGAGGTCCGGCCAAGCTTAAGCGATGAGGGGATGCTAAGCCGCCCGCCAGAAACGCATTAGGCGGCCGGGCATGCCCTCACAAAGCGAGTTCCGCACGACGCGAAAGCGCCAGTGGCGCTTTCGCCAAAGCAGGGCAGTACGCGCGACTGAGGATGTGCCCGCCCGACTCCACTGCGGAGAGCTGTCGGGCGGCACGCAAAAGCATGGGTTTGCAACAAAATGCCCCCGGGATTCCCGGGGGCATTTTTGTCTCTGGAGTTAAAGATGCTGCTAGTCGACATCCTCGAACTCAAAGGAGTCCTCAGCATCGCCAAAGCCGGAGAGATCCTTCTCGTAAGGCGAGGCCACGGCCGCCTCGGCGGCTACAACGGCATTGGACTGCTGCGGAATGGTGTAGTTCACTGGACGAGAAGCAGGGCTCACGTACTCGTCGATCTCGAACTCGTTGGTAACGCCGGGGGCAGCGGGCACAAAGTCCACCGGCTCAACAGCACGGCTGTCCGCGCTAATGGACGCCAATTTGCGGGATGCATCGGTGATGATGTCCTTAAGCATCACGCTGTAGGCATCGCGGGCAGTCTCACGGTCGTCCTGCAGGCGGCGAATGGAATCGATGACGTTCTGGCGGTCCACATTTGCGCGATCGATGATGCGCTGAGCCTCCTCGCGAGCATCGGCGATGGTCTCGCTGGCCTGAGCATTGGCCTTCATGATAACTTCATCGGCAGTACGCTGGGCAATGATGAGAGCCTGGGCCACCGCATTGTCGTCAGCGCGCTTGTCGGCAAGCTGGCGCTCCAGATCGTTGATGCGAGAGGCCTGATCGGCAATCTGCACGTCCAGATGCGACGTGCCCACTGCCTCCACAGCGGCAGCCTGCATGACCACCGGCGCCACAGCGGAAGTTTCCTGGGCATCGTAAAGCTGGTTCTGCAGTCGGGCAATCGTGTCGTTGAGCTGATCGATCTCATCGGCAACGTGCTCGAGGAACACATCCACCTCGTCCACGTCATAGCCCTTGCGGTCAATGGAGAAGCTCTGGTTATGGATGTCGTTTGAAGTAATGCTCATGTTCTTTCCCTTCGCAGTGAGCTTGGTCGGTTTCGCATCGAATAGCCACTGGGGCTACAGAATGACGACAATCAGACGTGCAACCAATTGTAATACAATCAAAGCAATGATGGGGGTTACGTCCACCATTCCTCCAAGCGGCGGTATCAGCTTCTTGAACAAATTCAGGTAGGGGTCGCATATCTGTCCCAGCACTTTGTAAATGTCCGCCAGAAGACCGCCGTTGTGCACCGGTAGCCAGGACATCAGAACGTACACGAAGATGAGCATCGAGTACAAATCAACGAGTCGAATGAGCAGGTAGGTGAGCATACTTCTCCTTATCGGCCGCGCCGTTTCGCTACAGCAGGCCCTGAGCTCGCAGGCTGTCCCGCTCGCTCTCAGTTAAATCTTGCAGCCTAGTAAGGGCAAACACTTTCTCGGACACCACGTCCACCGAGGCATCCAGCGCCGCGGCGGCTCCAAACGAAAAATCCAGCACGCGCTTGGCCAGATCGGGCGCGGTAGAGCGAAGCACCAGCACCACGGCGCTACCCACCTTCAGCCCCTTTGCCACTTCCTCGGCATCAGCGTAGCTGGTAGGCGCGATGACCACCATCTTGCGGCCAGAGGAAGCAGCCCCAAACAAAGAGGAGGAGCCACGAGTAGGCGTCTCGGAAGCATTGGAAGCGCGAGGCTCGGGCACGGTGGAGGAGAACAGTGCGTTCACCCCTTCGGAACCTCCCCTGCGCCGAGAAGCTGCTGCTGCTTCGGCGGCAGTGCCCTCGGGGGTCATCTGGGGCGGCAAGGTGGAATCCACCATGGTGCGGCCTCCCACGCTGCCGCTGCGCAGGCTGACGCGAGAATCGGCAGCGCTGGTAACGTGCCGAGGGGGCAGCGGGTCGCGATTCAGGCTTTGGGGCACGGTGGTGTTGGCGCGCACGTCCTCGTACGACACAAGGCGCGGCGTGGAAGACACGCGCGTGGTGGGACGGGATGTAGAGGAGAGATAGCCATCGTCGGGGGCAGTGGCGTACTCATCGTACTCAGCGTAGCCCTCATCGTAATCATCGTACTCGTCGCCGTAGTACTCGTCATCGTAATCGCCCTGCTGCTCACCGAAGCCCAAGCGGGCCTTAATACCACCAAGCATACTTCTTCCGTCTCTCATTCGGCCAACCTCCTTGTTGCGTTTACCCTGTGTTCAGAGGCCTGTTGTGTCCACGGTACCACACCGCGGCTATTCATGAAAATTCTCGCTGAAAATTGCACGACCAATGCGCACCATAGTAGCGCCTTCGGCAATGGCCAGCGGCCAATCCTCGCTCATTCCCATCGAAAGCTGATCGAATGCCATCGCTTCCGGAGCCGTCAGCTGGCCGCGGATTTCGTCCGCCAGGGCCGCAAGGCCGCGGAATGCAGCACGCGCAGCCTCTGGATCCCCCTGGGGGGCCATGGTCATCAAACCCCGCACCCGAAGCCCGGCAACAGCGCAGGCCCGTTGCACGAACTCCACGGCGTCATCCGGGGCAATCCCGCTCTTGGTTTCCTCCCCCGACACGTTCACTTCCACCAGCACGTCTTGCACCTTGCCCAGTTCTTGGGCGACGCGGCCGATCTTCTCGGCATGGTCCATGTGGTTGAGGGAGTGGATCATGGTGGCGCAGGGCACGATATCGCGAATTCGACGCGACTGAATATTGCCGATGAAGTGCCACTGCACATCGGGAAAGGCGGCGTACTTCTCCATGATTTGGTCGGGGCGGTTCTCGCCGAAAACGGTGCAGCCGCCCTCAACGGCTTCCTGCACCCCTTCCAATCCCACCGTTTTGGAGACAGCTATCAACTGCACGGCTTCTGGACTGCGACCGCAATCGATGGCACATTCGGCCACTTGACGATGCACCGTCTTGTAACGCTGTTCTATTCCCACGTTCTAACCCTTTCGCCCAGCGAAAGCACCGTGACGGCCCGTAAGCCCCCCGCTTTCACGATACGAGAAGTACAGATCCGGATGGCAGGCGGTGCACTCCCCCGCACTGGCGATGCGCTCGGAGCAAATGCCCGCTTCTGCCAAGCTGGCGCGCACGGCCTCCTCCAGACAAAGATGAGTAGACCCGCTCGCACAGCCATCGCCATAGCGGCGCACAAACTGCTCAACCAGATCGGAACCGCACTCATAACATTCTGCCATGATGTGGGGCCCTATGTATCCATTGTAATCAGATGGAGAGATACCCATCTGCCCCGCCTGCGCATCAAGTTTCGCCAAAGCCTCCACGACCCTCGAAGGGATACCCGCCAGTGCTCCACGCCAGCCGGCATGGGCCACCGCGAAAAACCCCGAAGGAGACACCACCACAACGGGCACGCAATCGGCGAAGCACAGCAGCGCGGTAACATTCAACGCCGCCACCGCAACGCCATCGGCGCCATCAGCCGCCAGCGCCTCCGCTGCTGCAAAGTCAGCGCCCTCCCCGCTTGCCAGTTGCAGCACTTCACGGCCATGCACCTGATTGAGGGTCAGAAGACGCGTGCCCTCGAGCCCTGCCGCGGCCAGCAACCGTCGGCGGTTCTCCCGCACATCAACCGAAACATCTCCCACGTGGGTGCCCAAGTTCAGAGAATCGTACGGCGGCGCGCTTGTTCCTCCATCTCGGCGAGAAAAGCCCATAGATACGCCCGTCGCCTCGAAAAGCGGCTGGTCGGTTAAATAAGACAGGCCCGCGCAGTGGCGGACCTGCAATGTGGGAAACGGCAGCTTCATCAAGCCACTCCGCCCTTGATACGCTCTAGCGCTGACGCTTCAGAAAATCGGGAATGTAATCTTCGTCAGAGAAGCGCTGAGACGCAGAAGAGGTAGTGGAGCTGTAAGAGACGGAGCTGGAAGCGCTTGCAGTAGACACCGATACGGGCTCAGACGTAGACGCGAACAGATCCTTGCGCGGGCTGAAGTCGAATGAAGACTGGGCGTTGTTCGCCTTGAAGCCGGTAGCGATAACGGTGATGCGCACAGCATCCTTCATGCCCTCGTCGATAATCTGGCCATAGATGATGTTGGCGTTCTCATCAGCGCAAGACTCCACCGTGCGCGCCGCCTCGGACACCTCGGTAAGCGTGAGGTCGGGGCCGCCGGCAATGGAGAACAGCACCCGCGAGGCCCCCTGAATGGAGGATTCCAGCAGATTGGAGTTGGTGGCCTGCTGCGCAGCGTCCAGCGCGCGATTCTCGCCGGTGGCAATGCCGATGCCCATCATGGCAGTGCCGGCGTCCTTCATCACCGAGCGGATGTCCGCAAAGTCAAGGTTGATGAGGCCGGGAATGGTGATGAGGTCGGTAACACCCTGAATGCCCTGGCGCAGAGTATCATCGGCAATGCGGAAGGCATCTATCATAGAGGTCTTCTTGTCAACAATCTCCAGCAGGCGATCGTTGGGGATGATGATAAGGGTATCTACCTTCTGAGAAAGAAGATCGATGCCCTGATCGGCCTGGTTGCGACGCACACGACCCTCGAAAGAGAACGGCTTGGTGACAATGCCCACCGTAAGCGCGCCAATCTCCTCGCGAGCGATCTCGGCCACAATGGGAGCAGCGCCGGTGCCGGTACCACCACCCTCGCCGGCGGTGACGAACACCATATCGGCCTCGGCCAGCGCCTCGCGAATCTCGTTACGGCTCTCCTCGGCCGCCTGGCAGCCCACCTCAGGATTGGCGCCCGCGCCCAAGCCGCGCGTAAGCTCTTCGCCGATGTGGATGGTTTTGTCGGCATCAGACATGAGAAGTGCCTGACGGTCGGTGTTGATGGCGATAAACTCCACCCCGCGCACACCGGCTTCAACCATGCGGTTCACGGCATTAGTGCCGCCTCCGCCAACTCCGACCACCTTGATAACCGCCAAGTGGTCTGCACCCATATTGTTTGGCATTGTTTCCTCCACACCTGTTGCGTTTTGCTGCTGCGTTCTCAATTGTCTGCTTCGGCAATGTCCCCATTATTCGACAACATTGCCCACGTAAAAGAGCATTTTACAAGAAGTAGTCCTGTATTCAACTCAAAACAGCAATATTTAGCGTTCTGGCACGCAAAACTCAACTTCAAAGGGCTAAATTGCCCGCCATGTGGGCTTGCTCACCACACGCACATTTATATATGCCACCTTGTCGGGGTTTTGTTCCATAATCTGCAGGCACACCCGCTCTTTCTCCCGGATGTCCTGCGCAGAGCCGAATGCGATCTGAATGCCATTGCTTAGGGTGAGCAACGTCGACTCCGCATCAGTGGCCTGCACCTTCACGATGGCATCCGCCAGATCGGTAGTGAGCCCATTCAAAATCGACAGGGCGTTGTCCACGTTTTCATCGGTGCAGACGGAGCCAATTTCGGGGACAAGCCCGAAGGGCACCCCCGTGATGGTGAGCACCGACTCGGCGTCCTCGTAGATTTGGGGGCTGATAGAGGCACCCAGCTCCGAATCTTTCTCAGGTATCGGCATCAACCACACCCCATCGGAAGCAATGGCCCAGGGCTGCACCGCCTTGGCATCGGAGGTCATCACCTCCACAACGGCGGCAATTTCCCGCTCGGTAACATCAATGACCAGCGTATGGGGAAACTCCCTGCGCACAACGGCTGTCTCTACCCATGCATCCCGCTCTAAAGAGCGGGCAATGGCGCCCGTGTCCACGCTGAGAAGAGTTGCCCCCTCCGGAACATTCACCAGAGCCTGAATATCGGAATCGGTAAGGTGGGCCGAGCCGTTCACCTGAACATCATCGACCCTCAAGATGGGCGAAAAGTACAGCACAAGCCCCAGCGCCAGAACCCCAACCGCAGCAGCGGCAACCGCCGCAACGCGCACAAGAGACTTTTGGGCCCGCTGGCGCGCCCGCATCTCGCGGTCGCTGCGGCGAATATCGCCGATTGAGCGAGAGCTGACGCCAGGCCGGTAGGTGGCTGGCGTAGACGAGCGGGATGTCCTTCCTTGGGACGACGAACGCACTTGCGAGGAACGGGCCGGCCGAGAGCCGCGAGGCGCGGCGGCGCCCCGGCCAGAAGCGCCACGACCGCTCACGCGGCCGGAACCGGCGCGGGAAGGAGTTTTCGGCCGAGAAGCCCCCGATGCCGCAGAAAACGGCGATCGGCGCGATGAGGGGCAATTTTGCCTAGAAGCCGAGGAAGCGGACCTCTGGCGCGAGTTCGATGCCATAAGCCTCCCTCACCTTCTGCTGGATATCGCGCATGAGCGCCGCCATGTCGGCTGCAGTGGCAGCGCCGTTGTTCACAATGAAGTTGGCATGCTTGTCCGACACTTGGGCATCGCCGCGAGCTGCCCCTTTCAGGCCGCACCCCTCTATCATTTGGGCCGCCGAGGCGCCGCTGGGATTCTTAAATACACTGCCACAGGACATTTGCCCTAAAGGCTGGGTTTGCTGCCGCTTTGCAAGCGCCGCCTCCATCTTCCCGCGAATGTAGAAGGGATCGCAGGTGGCAGCTTGAAGCTCGCATTCCACCACGACGCCCGAGATGCTAGAGCTGCGATAGCCCCACTGCACGGAGGAGCCGGGCAGCTTTTCAAGACGGCCCCTGCCATCCATCACCGTCACCGAGCGCACAGCCGAGCCCATCCCCTGATCGCGGGTACCGGCATTCATGGCCAGCGCCCCGCCCACCGTGCCCGGGGTGCCCACGGCAAACTCCAGCCCCTGCCAATTGCGACGAAACGTCTCCTGCACCACGGCAGACAACAGCGCCCCGCCGCCCGCAACGATGGAGTAATCGTCCTCGTTCACCTGAATGCAGCGAAAGTCCCTTCCCAGGCTAATCACTACGCCGTCGAAGCCCTCGTCGGCCACCAGCAAATTGGAGCCGCGCCCCACCACCGTCCAGGGAATGGACTCTTCGGTGCACAGGGCAACCACAGCAGAGAGGGCGGAAATCGAACCAGCCCTTACATAGAACCGAGCAGGGCCGCCGATGCGCAGCGTGGTATGGCGGGCCATGGGCTCATTAGGGTAAACGTCCGCATCCAGGCGATCGTCTACCAAGAGGGATTGTAAAGGAGAAGCGTGCCGAGCCAATGGTGCCCCTAAGCGGAAAGCTCGTCTATGATCTGGGGGCCGATGGCGTTCACATCGCCGGCCCCCATGGTGATCACCAGATCGCCGGGCGCAGCCGCCTCGCACATGGCCGGCACCACGTCTATGCGACGGGGCACATATCGGGCACGCTGATAGCCGTGAGCGGTGACCACGTCCATGAAGGTAGCACCGTTCACTCCCGGAACCGGCGATTCGCCAGCCGGGTACACGTCCATGAACGTGACAGAGTCGGCATCGTCGAAAGCGGCGCCGAACTCGTCCCGCAGCACCTCGGTGAACAGAGGGGCACGAGAATAGCGATGAGGCTGAAACAGCACATGCACCTTGTTGAAGTCCAGCGCCTTCGCCGCACGAATGGTGGCGCTTATCTCAGTGGGATGATGGGCGTAATCGTCCACCACAGTAACCCCGCCCGCTTTGCCCACCAAGTCGAAGCGGCGCCTCACCCCGGCAAATTCCGCCAGCTCGTCGGCAGCGGCTTGCGCATCCACCCCGAGCGCCCACAGAAGCGTGAGAACAGCAGCGGCATTGGCAACATTGTGCATGCCGGGATTCTGCTTCACGCGCCCCTGCACTCGAGTGCCATCAGGCAGTTTTAGAGTGAACGCAGAGCCCACCCCGTTGGGCTCGGCCGACTCGATGAGCGCATCGCTCTCGGAGGAAAAGCCGTAGGTTATAACGTTCTTTCCGGCTGAGCGGGCGGTTTCCACCAGCGACGCATCATCAGCGCACACCACCACGGGCCCCGAATCGGGCACCGAGGCGATGAACTCGCGGAATTTGCGGTATATCTCATCTAGCCCGCTGTAGTGGTCCAGATGGTCGGCCTCGATATTGGTCACAATCACCGCAGCCGGAGAAAGGTACGTGAACGACTTGTCGCTCTCGTCTGCCTCTACAACATAATAGCGACCGGTTCCGCTGTGGGCATTGGTGCCCCAGCTGCGCACGATGCCCCCCACCAGGAACGTTGGAGAAAGCCCCAGCGCATCCATCGTGTGGGCCAACATAGACGATGTGGTGGTTTTCCCATGGGTGCCTGCCACCGCCAGGGTATCCAGCCCTTCTCCCAGCTTGGCCAGCATCTGGGCCCGGTGCACAATGGTAAGGCCGCGCCTCTTCGCCTCGCGAAGCTCGGGGTTGTTCTCCAGGATGGCGGTGGACACCACCACCGTGGCGTCTTCACCGGGGATGTTCTCGGCCCGCTGGCCAATGTGCACCTTGACTCCCGCCTCTTCCAGCTGCTGAGTGTAGCGGCTCTCTCGCAAATCAGAGCCGGACACGCGATAGCCTTGGTCTTTGGCCACGCGCGCGATGCCGCTCATTCCCACGCCCCCCACGCCGATGAAGTGCAGAGCGCCCTTGTCGTTTGGTTCCATATTCGACACACCTTTTCGATTAACGACGTGCGATTTCAATACGTTTCGAATGAGCCATTTTACTTTATCAGCCGCTGTTTGGCCGATTCCTCCACAACATAGGCCAAGTTGCGCGCCGCATTTACCGTCGGCTGACGCCGCGCCGCTTCCGTCATAGCCGCCCGCAACTTTTCATCGTCCAAAAGTCGCTCAAGCTTTTGCGGAAAAGCCTCGGTGCCTATCTCGGCATCGGACAGCCAGTCGGCACAGCCTGCCTCCACATAAGATCTGGCGTTTTTGGTCTGATGGTCCTCAGTGGCGTATGGATAGGGCACCAGCAAAGCAGGGATGGCCAAGGCCGATATCTCCGCCAAAGAAGTGGCCCCCGCCCGCGACACAATCGCATCGGCAGCGGCAAGCGTCTCGCCCATTCGATCCTGATAGGGCATGAGGTGCCAGCGCTGCTGCTCTTGCACGGTAAGGGCCAGCGCATCGCGCGCTCGGTCGTACTCTTTGGGGCCCGTGATGTGCACCACTGACAGGTTTGGCCGCGCCAACAGCTGCGACTTCATGGCAATCACCGCGTCGTTGATGGAGCGAGCGCCCAGGCTGCCGCCAAAGACCAGCAGCATCAGACCGTCCTCCGGAATGCCCAGCATTGCCCGTCCCTCGGCACGGCTGGCCTCCACTACGCTGCGGCGCACCGGATTGCCGGTCACCGCCACCTCTGCCGCTCCCTTGGCCTGATCGGCGCACTCGCCGTAGGTCAGGCACACCGCACGGGCCTTCTTCGACAGAAACTGGTTGGCCATGCCCATATAGGAGTTCTGCTCGTGCAGCACCACGGGAATGCCCATCTGCTCGGCAGCGCGAGCCACCGGTATGCACACATATCCACCGAAACCCACCACTACATCGGGCTTCACCTCGGAGAACCACTTGCGCGCTTTGGCAGTGGACCGCGCTATCTTCCCCACGCCCTTTACTAAAGACATCGGATGACGACGATTGAAGCCGCTGGCCTCAAAGGGGGTGAACGGAATGTCCGTCTGCCCCACCAACCGCGCCTCTACACCCTGGGGCGTACCGGCGAACAGAACCTCGTGCCCGCGAGAGCGCAGCTCCTCCGCAAGGGCCAGGGCCGGGTTGATGTGGCCGGCCGTTCCGCCGCCCGAGAGCACTATCACCATAACGCAACCGCCTTTCCCTTATCGTCTGCGCCGGGCACGCGCCGCAGCGGAATTGTTGCTTTTCACCACACGCAGATTATCGCGCCGCTGCTCATACACCGAGGTGGCCCGGGTGCCACGAGATACCGACAATATGAGCCCCACCAAAATGAAGGAGGCCATCACCGACGAGCCGCCGCTCGACACGAAGGGCAGCGGCTTTCCCGTGGTGGGAAGGGCTCCGATGGCACTGCCCATGTTCAGGAACGCCTGCCCCACCAACATAATGGTGGCCGCTCCGGCAATCATGGCCCCCAGCGAATCGGGGGCACTCTCGGCAATGCGCAGCCCCGCCACCAAAAGCCCCAGGAACAAGACAACAACCACCAAGCCGCCCACCAGGCCAAGCTCCTCGATGATGATGGAGTAGATGAAGTCGCAGTCGGAGGCAAACAGATACTGATACTTCTCGTGGGACCCGCCCAGGCCCACGCCGAACAGGCCGCCCGACACAATGGCGATGTAAGAGCGGGTCATCTGGTATCCGGTACCCAGCCCGTTCTCGCCATCGTTGAAGGGGTCGAGAAACACCATGCGATCGCTGCGGTAGCCGCTTCGCAGGATGGCCATCAGGCCGAACAGAAACAGCACTCCCAACAGCCCAATTACAGCTGACGCCCGCACGCCCCCAAACCACAGCACCGCCACAATGGCAAGGGCCAAGACAGCGGTAGTGCCCAAGTCAGATTGCGTAAAGAACAGGAACATCAAGGGAACCAGCACCGCCACGATGAACGCAGCGGCAGTGGCACGCGGGTCGAATGCGCCGCTGTCGTACATGTAGTAGATGTAGATCGCGGTAAGAAGCAGGCCTATTTTCGCAAACTCGGAGGGCTGAATACGGCCGATGCCGATGTTCAGCCAGCGCTGGGCGCCGTTAACTTTCACTCCCACCGCCGAGGTCAATATCAGAAGCGCCACCGACACTCCCCAAATAACCCAGACGAACCGAGAGGCCCATAGATGGTAGGGCAGCGCCTTCCACACTACAAGGCCCAACGCAATGCCCACACAGGCGTAGAGCGCCTGCATCCCCACATCGCGAAACATGTTGCGCCCATAGGCCACGGCATCGATAGAAGAGGTTGAATACACCATCACCAGCCCCAACAAGGTGAGGCCGGCAACGCAGACCAGCATAAGGATGCGCGGCCCCTGCAGATAGGCAGGACTGTTGGATTGGGAAGGACGCGAGGCCACTAGGCAAGCCCCTCCCCTGCCGCAGCCGCCCGCTGCGCCACCAGCGCCTTGAAAACATCGCCCCGTTCCTCGAAGCAGGAGAACTCATCGAAAGAGGCGCAAGCCGGAGAAAGCACCAGCACGTCCCCAGCGCCAGCAACAGCCAGGCCCTCGTCCAAAGCCTCCTCCATGCAACCGGCCTGCAGCACTTCAAGTTCGGGTGCGCCCATCCGCCCGAACGCCTCCAAGAAGCGCTCTCGTGCTTCGCCAAAGCACACTACTGCCTTGGCGTGGGTATTGCAGGCGGCCACAAGAGGAGCCAAATCAGTGCCTTTGTCGCGCCCTCCCAGCAAAAATATAGGGCGTGCAGGGTCAAAGGCGCTGATGGCCGCCAATGTAGCGTCCACGTTTGTGGCCTTGGAATCATTGAAGCAAGCCACACCGGCCACCGTGCCAGCGGGCTCGATGCGATGCTCGAGAGCGCAAAAACTGGCTAGGGCCGCGGTCACCGCCTCGGCGGAAGCCCCCACTGCCAAAGCAGCAGTGGCGGCAGCAAGGGCGTTCTCGCGATTGTGCGCCCCTTCCAGCTGCAGTTGCCGTTGCGGCAACAGGGCATGCTCGATGCCGCCGAGGGCCACCGTCAGCACGCCATCGTCTACGAAAGCGGCATTATCCGCCCCGCACACAACCCGCATGTCCTGAGACAAGCCGCCCTTCGCCCCAATGGGCACATAAGAGAACCCGCGACTCGCTCCGGCGGCCTTCAGCTGCCGGATCATGGCCCGCGTCTCATCGTTCACAGCGCCGATAACCGCCACTGCCCCCTCCACGCAAGGCAAGTTTTCCAAAACTTTCCATTTCGCCTGGGCATAAGCCTCATGGCTGCGATGCCAGGCCAAGTGATCGGGAGTGATGTTGAGCACCACCGCCACATTCGGCGCGAAATGGACAGTGGATGCAAGTTGGTAGGAGGACGTTTCCGCCACATAATGAGTCCACTTGTCGGCCGCCACCGCGCCGATGCACGTCTCGCCAATGTTTCCCACGGCGCACGCGGCGAAGCCCGCCTCCTTCAGCAGGTGACAGGCGAGCGCTGTGGTGGTGGTCTTTCCGTTGGTGCCGGTCACCGCTATCCATATCGCATCGGCGGCGCTCTCGCGCCATGCCAGCTCCACTTCGCTTATCACTTCGTCGCTGGCCGCCTGAGCGCTGCAGTAAAAGTCGCTGAACTGGGATATGCCGGGACTGGCCACGCACAGCCGGAAGGCCCCTTTCACCTCTTCAGTATCGAAGAGCACCTCGGCTCCCCGCCGACGCGCCGCCTCGGCCCACCTGAGTCCCTCTTCGGTGGCGCCACCGGCATACACGGTAAGAGACTCCACTCGACGCCCCAGTTGCGGAATCAGGTACTCGGCAACAGCGCGCCCGCTTTTTCCCAGCCCCAGTACCGCCACACGGCCCAAGTCGGCGAAAGCCATCTTCTTGCCAGGTATCAATTCCGTTGCCATAAAAGTCATCCCACTCTAATCGCCCAACGACGCGCGACGCCCAAGGCGCGCGCGTCGCTCGTTTCCAAAAAGGGCCCTATCAGCCCGTACCCTCTACGCGCTCAGCGTAGAGGCGAAGTACATGGCAAACCCAACAGCCGCCAAGATTCCCGATACAATCCAAAAGCGAACCACCACCTTGGTCTCGCTCCACCCCTTCTTTTCGAAGTGATGGTGCAAGGGGGCCATGAGGAAGATGCGCTTGTGGGTTTTTTTGTAGTAGAACACCTGGATCATCACCGAAAGCGCCTCTGCCACAAACAGACCGCCGATCACCAGCGACAGCACCTCGGTTTTAGTGAGCACCGCCAGGCCGCCGAAGGCCATGCCCAACGCCAGCGAGCCGGTATCGCCCATGAAGATGTCTGCTGGGTAGGAGTTGAACCACAAAAAGCCCACGCAGGCGCCAGCCAGTGCTGCGGAAAATACCGCCGACTCCAGCACCCCCGAACGGAAGGCGATGGCCGCCATGGCGATCATCACCACCATCACCGTTCCGGCCGCTAATCCGTCCAGGCCATCGGTGAGGTTGACCGCATTGCACATGCCCACCATGAGGATGTTCACGAACACGATGTAGAGCCAAGGCACTGCAATGCCGTCGCCAATGGGGATTACCGTGGTGAGCACCCCTAAGTCGAACGTGTACACGAACGGGATGGTAACCGTGGGCTGGATGCCTATCACATTCACCGCCACCAGCACGAACACGGTGGCAATGGCGAATTGCCCCACCAGCTTGGCTGAGGGGGTAAGCCCCAGCGAGCGCTCGTGCATCACCTTCGAGGCATCGTCCACTAGGCCCAGTAGCCCTGCCGCCACCGTTGCCCCTAAAAGCAGGAACATCTCGGGGGTGGGCACCCCCACCACAAGCGTGCACACGATAACGGCCGCCAGCATGACCACACCCCCCATGGTGGGGGTTCCCTGCTTCACCAGATGAGTCTCGGGGCCATCATCGCGCACTTGTTGGCCAATGGCGCTACGTCGGAGAAACCGGATGAAGGCCGGCATGAGCACCATCGTCAGCACCATGGTGGTCACCACGGCAACAAACACTATGAACGTCGGGTAAGCGGCGTACGATCCAAACATATTCAGTTCACCAATCCGTCGGCTATTCTTCCAAGCCCCATGAAGTGGGAGGCCTTCACCAAAACGGCATCTTGGGGCAGAAGCTCTGCTTCCAGCAGGGCGAGGGCCTCCCCCACTGAGCCGACCGCCGTCACCGCCTCTTCAGCCATGCCCGCCGAGAGCGCCCCCTCGGCGATGAACCGCGACAACGGCCCAACGCAGATCAGGCGATCGCAGCACGCGGCGGCACGGCCTACTCCGCGATGACAAGTTTCCGCGAAATCACCCAGCTCCCCCATGTCGCCCAATACCGCCACGTGACGACCGCAAATATCCATCGCAGCAAATGTGCGCAGCGCCGCCCGCATAGAGTCGGGGTTGGCATTGTAGGAATCGTTCACCACCGTTACGCCATTGCGAGCCACCAGCACCTCTTGGCGGCCACTCTCGGGCAACGACGATGCCAGCGCATGGGCTATGGCATCAAGGGAAAGCCCGAGCTTCAGCCCAACGGCAGCAGCAGCGCATCCGTTGCATATATTGTGAAAGCCCCGCAGGGCCATGGCCACAGAAACGCGATAGACCTCGTCTTGGCGCGGCAGGCAATCGAAGCCGCGGGCGCAGAGGGTGAACAAGGGGTGTCCCTCCTCGTCAAGGCGCCCATCCTCGGCCCACACGGCCGCCATGGGCCGCCGGCCGGGCTCAAGCTGATCCCGCGACGGATCCCCGTTGAAAACCACTTCCTCAACCGAACGGGCCGCCAACGCGGCCTCGTCGGCCACAAATCGGCAATAATCATCCGCGCAATTCAGGAAGGCCACACCAGTGCCGCCAGGAAGGGCCTCCAGCAGCTCGGCTTTGGCGCGAGCGATGTTTTCCCGGCTTCCCAGAAGCTCGATATGGCTCTCGCCAACATTGGTGATCAGACCCCAGTCCGGCTGCACATAGTCGCACAGGGCGGCAATTTGGCCCATGCCCCGCATGCCCATTTCCACCACCACCACTTGGGTGTCGGCATCGGCGGCCAACAGCGTTCGGGGCACCCCCAGCTCGTTGTTCTGGTTGGCCTTGGTGGCCACCACCGTCTTGCCGGCCGCGCACACGTCTCGAACAAGATTTTTGGTAGTGGTTTTGCCCGTAGATCCAGTTATGGCCACAACGCGGCCTTTAAGGTGACGGCGCCACTCGCGGGCGAGGTCCGCCAAGGCCGAAGCGGTATCGGGCACCTCTATCACCGCAGCCCCCATCTCGCGGGCAAGCATCAAATCGGAAGCGGGCAGCGGCTCCATTACCAGCACCGCCCCGGCGCCGGCAGCCAGAACGCTGGCCACAAAGCGGTGCCCATTGGTTCTCTCGCCCATAAGCGCCACAAACAGGCACCCGGGAGTAACCTCCCGAGAGTCCCACGTCACGCCGCAGAGCAGTTCCTTTGCAGCAAGCGGGGGCACCACCATGGTTCCCCCCGCATACGAGCAAACTTGCTTCGCGTTCAGGCGCACCGGCTATTCGCCCCCATTGTCGGAAAGAAAAGCCGCCTCCAACTCCTGCGCGGCCACTTCCCTGTCATCGAAATGCAGCACTTTGCCGCCCACCAGCTGATAGTCCTCATGGCCCTTGCCGGCTATCAGCACGCAGTCGCCCGGACGAGCCATGCGTATGGCCATGGCGATTGCCTCGCGGCGATCGGGGCACACATCGAAGGCCCCTCGCCCCTCTTCCATACCCGAGGTGATGTCGGCGATGATGGCCAGGGGATCCTCCGAGCGGGGATTGTCGGAGGTGACTATCGAATGATCAGCCGCCAATGCGGCACGGCCCATGATGGAGCGCTTGCCGGCATCACGGTCGCCCCCGCAGCCAAATACCACAATCGTGCGCCCTTCCGACAGGGCCTTCACCGAGGAGATGGCCTTGTCCAGCGCATCGGGGGTATGGGCGTAGTCCACGAACACGGAAACCCCGCCATCAGCCGCAGCCTTAACCCTCTCCAGGCGGCCGGGCGGTGCGGGAACATCGGCCAGGGCCTGCACAATGGCCTCGGCCTCCAGTCCCAGCGAAAGCCCGATGGCAAAAGCGGTCATCACGTTCTCCACGTTGAAACGCCCTACCAGGGGATAGCTGAACCGGTAGCGCTGCCCGCGCACATCCAACTCAACCGTAGTGGAGCGGGGACCCAGCTCGACAGCCACCGGATAAATTTGGGCAGAAGCATCCATGCCGGTGGTTATCACCTCGTCGCCCCGCTCTGAGCAGCGGCGCCACAATTCTCGGCCCCACTTATCGTTGATTGAGATGACGCGCTTGGCCGGGTAGTCCCCCGAAAACAGCAGCGCCTTCGCCTCGAAATAATCCTCGAACGTGTGATGATAGTCCAGATGATCCTGGGTAAGGTTGGTGAACGCCGTAACCGCGAAATCGACACCCCACGTGCGCTTGAGGTCAAGGGCGTGCGAGCTTACCTCCATGGCCACCACATCGCAGCGCGCATCGCGCATGCGTGCCAGGATGCGGGCTAAATCGGGAGACTCGGGGGTGGTGTGCTCGCTCTTCTCGTGCACATCGCCAATGGAGTTGCCCACCGTGCCAATGACACCGGTACGGCGCCCCGCAACCCGGGCAATATGCTCCACCAGGTACGTGGTGGTGGTTTTTCCATTCGTGCCCGTCACCCCCACCAACTGGAATGAACGGGAAGGGTGATCGTAGAAGTTGGCAGCGGCTTGGGCCATGGCCTTGCGGGTGTCGGCCACCACGATCTCGGTTACATCGGTAGCATCGGCCAGATACACCTTGCGCTCGGCTACAAGAACCTTCGCGCCGCGATCGATGGCATCCTGGGCAAACGAGTGGCCGTCCACGGCCAAGCCCACAATGCAAAAGAACGCGTCGCCCGGCTTCACCTTGTCGCTGCGATAGGCAAGTCCTTCCACTGTTTCCTTAGGATTGCCCAGGATTGTGCAGTCAAGTCCTGCCATCAGCTCTGCGCATGTTTTAGCCATTGCCCCGCCATCCTATTCCGGAGTGATACTGTACTGGTCGATTGCAGTGGTCATTATATCCTTAAAAATTTCTCCGGTATTTCGCATGCCGTAAACGTTGTTCGCTCCAACAAAACAAACCAAATTACTCGTAGAATTGTCAATGAATCCCGCAAACGCCAGGTTGTAGACCTCCTTTTTGTACCCTCCCTTCTCAGGGTCGGCAATCTCAGCGGTGGAGGTCTTGCCGCACACATCGAAACCATCAATATTCGTCACCTTGCCGGTGCCGTCGGTGACCACGGTACGCAGCATCGATTTGATGTTCGCCAGCGCCTCTTGGTCGGTAACCATGACCTCGGTGGGGTACTCGGGCCTTTCCTGGGTTTTGGGGTACTCCATCAGCAGGTGGGGCGTAGTGGCCACGCCGTCGTTGGCTATCATCGCGTAGAACCTCGTAAGCTGCAGCGGGGTACACGAAATGCCCTGACCGAAGCAGATGTTGTAACCGGCAATGCGGCTCCAGTTCTTGAACTCCGCCATATAGCCCTTTGACTCACCGGGATAATCGATACCCGTCGTCTCGTTCAGTCCGAATTTAATGATGTTGTTGTAAAGAGGCCTGAAGCCCATCTGCTCCACCGATAGCGAAATGCCCACGTTGGATGACTGGTTGAGTATCTCCCGCAACGTCATAGTGGCGGCAGGCCGGTCGTGGGAGTCTTTCACCGTGTACTCGTCGGCATCAATGGTCTCGGGGCAGTATATCTCCGACTGCGGAGTCATGGTGCCCGTCTCCAGCAGCGTCAGTGCCGCCACCGTTTTGAACACCGATCCGGGCTCATAAGCCTGAGTGACCGCCTTGATGGTGGGCGACTCTTTATCGGCATGGGCCAAATCATTGGGGTCCATGAAAGGAAGCGAGCAGATGGCAAATATCTCGCCCGTGGCCGCATCCATCAACACGGCACTTCCATCTTTGGTCTGCAGGTTCTCGCACCCTTGCGCCAGCGCCGTCTCTACCGCCGCCTGCATTCTCACGTCCAACGTGCACATGATGTCGGCGCCGTCCACGGCGTCTATCTTCTCTATCACGCCATCGGGTATGGGCGTGCCCTTGTAGCCCACCTCTCCCCAATAGGAACCGTCCGTGCCCTTCAGCTGTTCGTCGTAGCACAGCTCAAGCCCGGTCAGACCGTTGCCGTCCACATCGCACACCCCTATTACCTGGCCGGCTATCTCACCATTAGGATAATCGCGCCGGTAGCTTTGCTCGTAGAATACGCCTTCCAGCTTCGACTCCGTCAAATCTGTCTTCAGCTCTTCCACCACGTTCATGTCAACCTGGCGCTTCAGGTACACAAACGATTCGGAAGAAGGGTTGCGGATGAGCTTCTCGTAGTCTTGCGCCGTATCGCCCAGATGACGAGCCAGCTTGACGCTGACGGCGGTTATATCGTTCACGAACCGCGGGTCGGCATAGATGTTGCGCGTCTCCGTGGATGTGGCAAGCACAATGCCATTGCGATCGTAGATAGTGCCGCGCTTGGCGGGCACCGGGTAGCGGCGCTCGCGAGACGCCTCGGCACGGGCGATATAACGCTCGCTGTCAACAGTCTGCAGGAACGCCACCCTGCCCGTGAAGAGCACCGATGCGACGGAAAACGCTCCGAAGGCGGCGAAAGTGCGGCGGCTCATATTGAACGAGGCCTGGCGCGGAGGCCTCTGGGTAGCGAAACTGCGCGCACTGGCCCTTCCCGTTCGGGAAGGGCGCGAAGGGCGCTTGCTTCCTCCGTGCCCGGTCATTTTGCCGACCCCCTACAGCGCCAGAAGCGCTTGGGCGCTTCCGGACAGGGAGAGAGCCCCCTGTTCGTCCACAGTCACGATATCGCCAGCCAAGTTGATGCTGGTCACCACTTCCGGCTCTACCATCCCCAAGGCCGCAGCCTGAATGCGGATGCGGGAGGGGTTGGAAAGCGAGCTTTGGAGCACCTCCAAATCAGCCCCGGAAGTGCGGGCCTCGTATATTTGGGAGTCGAGGGACTTCGCCTGAATGGCAGCATTGGCGCTTGCCGATGTAAGCGTAACGCGGCAAAAGCCGATTGCCGCTAGCACCACGAACACGGCAACGGCCACGATGGCCGCCTGCACCATGGCGGAAGGCAGCGCCTGGGGGGCACTGGACTTCCCCTTCCCCCTCACTACGGTAATAGAGGGAGCGTAGGAGGGCTGAGCGCTGTAGCGAGAACGCGAATAAGCTGGTTGGGCGCTCATGAACTTCCCTCCTTAGGATAAAAAATCAACGCCCGCTTCCGGGTGTTGATTGTCTCGTTGCTCTGTACGTGCCTTGCTCGGCCCGAAGCCTCTCAGATGCATTTCTGCGCCACGCGAAGCTTGGCCGAACGCGCCCGCGGGTTGCGGGCAATCTCTTCAGCAGTGGGAACGATGGGCTTGCGATTCACGATTTCCAGCACGGGGGATTTGCCGCACACGCACACCGGCAAGTCCGGCGGGCAGGTGCAGCGGTTGGCAAACGAGGCGAAGGTCTCTTTCACGATGCGGTCTTCCAGCGAGTGATAGCTGATGACCGCGATGCGCCCCTGCGGATTCAGCCAGCGTACCGCCGCGTCGAGACCGCGACGCAACACGGTAAGCTCCGAGTTGACTTCTATGCGCAGGGCTTGGAACGTGCGCTTGGCGGGATGCCCCCCCGCACGTCGAGCGGACGAGGGAATGGCCGCCTTTATCACCTCCACCAACTGGTCGCTCGTCGAGAAAGGCTGGCCCTCGCGCGCCTTCACGATAAAAGAGGCGATGCGGGAGGCCCATTTTTCGTCCGAGTTGTCGCGGATGATCCGAGTGAGATCTGCTGCGTTGTAGGTGTTAAGGATCTCTGCTGCGGTTAGGGTTTGTTTCCCCGGATCCATCCGCATGTCCAGTGGGGCGCTCTCTTTGAAGGAGAAGCCCCTCTCAATGGTGTCGATTTGCACAGACGACACGCCCAAGTCGAACAGTATGGCGTCCACACCGGGCACTTCTGCCGAAAGCAGAAGGTCGTCCAAATCGCCGAAATTGCCTCGGAGCAGCTCCAGAGCGGGGCGCTGGCCTGCGGGAATGCGCTCCAGTTTTTCGGCAGCGCTCGCAAGCGCCACCTCGTCTTGGTCGATTCCTATCAGCAGGCCGCTTCCGCCCAGCTCCTTCGCTGCTTCGAAAGAATGTCCCGCAAAACCAAGTGTGCAGTCTAGGAACGTGGGGTGCGTTTTTAGTTCGAGTTGTTCCAGACACTCGGTAAGCAGAACGGGAATGTGCCGGTATTCGCTTGTCACGGTACTCATGGCCACCTAGACGAGGAAGATGCTCAGGTCGGCTTCTTCCGCCACCTGCTGGTAGCGCTTTGCGTCCCAGATCTCGAATCGATCGCCGTTTCCCACCAGCACCACGTCTTTGTCGATATCGCACTTGTCCCGCATTTCGCCGGGAATCATGATGCGACCCGATGCGTCAACCTCAGCGGCCCTCGCCCGCGCCCGCATCTGGCGGTGCAGCGCGATATGCTGTTGGTTGTTGGACTCGTATCCGCCGAACCGCTGCACAAACATGCTCTCGCACCATTTGTCGTAGTCCGCCTTCTCGAATACCAAGACGCAGTCCTGCTTCAGATCGGGAACGATCAGAAGATCCTTGCTGAGAACTCGGCGAAACGCTGCCGGAAGCCCCACGCGGCCCTTGCCATCCACCTTGTAGGGGTATTCCCCATACAGGTTCACGGGCATTTGCGCCCGCTCCTCTTGTGGCTCTGTGGCTTGGATTTCCTCCACGGGGTCCTTTGGCCTTTCTCCGAATTCGTGATTTGCATAGTACCCCACAAACCCCCACAACGCAACACACAATCCCCCATTCGACCCCACTTTTCCCACCAACAACCCACCAGAAAGCAAAAATAAAACCCCAGGTCAAACTGGGGTCAATTGAGTTAATATCTAAATGTTGTGGGTGATGCAAGCCATGCAACCCTATATAAAGTGGCTCGTGAAATAATTGCGAATTGCCAACAGATATCCACCCCTCTCCCCCACTTTGCTCCACCGGCGCTCAAGCAATCGGTGAACGGCAGAGGACTTCCTACCCCCAGAAGGCAAACTCCGAAGGTCACAAGACAACTGGCTTAGCTCGCCGAAAGGCAAGAGGTTCGGTCATCGGAAGGTAATCGCAAAATGCCCCAGCAGCAACCCAGAGAAAAGCCCGAGGGCCGCCAGAAGCAGAGCACACCCCGTACCTCTTGCAGAGCGGGACGGGCGTCGCCCTTAAAACCGGCGGCGTGCCCGCGGATGGGCGGACATGTATTCGGCGCGCACATGCTCACGGTCGAGATGGGTATATATCTGGGTAGTGGAAATGTCGGAATGGCCCAGTATCTCTTGGATGAGGCGCAAGTCGGCACCTCCTTGCAAGAGGTGGGTGGCGCAGCAATGGCGCAGCGTGTGGGGATGCAAGTGCTCGATGCCGGCCATCTGCCCCGCCTCTTCCACAATATGGTGCACGCTCTGGCGGCTCAAGCGGCCGCCGCGCTTGTTCAAAAACACCGCTGGCGCTTGCGCGGCCCGGCTACTGCGCAAAAGCGGGCGCCCATCGGCGAAATAGCGCTCCAGCGCCCGATGCGCGCTGCCGGAAAGCGGCGCGAACCGCTCTTTGTCCCCTTTGCCCCGCACCCGGCAGAAGCCTTCGTCGAA
>CANSTH010000024.1 GCA_947649875.1 uncultured Parvibacter sp.
CGGCTGTGTCATTCAGGGCTCGCTGCCGGCGCGTCAACTGAAGCTGGTGCTTGCGTGGAACGAGCTTCATCGCGATGAGCTTATGCAGAATTGGGAACTTGCCCGCGATAATAGGCCGCTAACAGCTATTCAGCCGCTTTAGGGAGGGTGAAAATGGTCGCATCTTACTTTCCTTGCGTAGTGCAGGCATTGGCTGGGCCGGACAAGACTGTTTACGCCTATTTCAGCGATGGGCGGATTACGCAGATGGACATGAAACCCGAGATAGCGCGAGGCGGCGTGTTTGAGCGCCTTGCGGATGAAGCCTTTTTCGCTGACGCCCTTACAGTGCTCAATGACACTGTAGCGTGGGATGTGAGCGGCGTCTACGATTCCACTAGCTGCATCGATATCGACCCTTTCACCGTCTATGATGCGCAGATGGTAAGCGATCCGCTGGAAGAGGCGGTTGCATAGTCGCCTGGCCGCAGTAGGCGGCGGTTTGCACGAGGGAAGGGTTGGCTTGTGCCGGGCATGGGAACTCTCATCAATGTTGTTGCGATTGTTGTTGCCGGCTTTTTGGGCATGGCGGGCAGTCGGCTTGTGGGCGAGCGCATGCAAGAAGGGCTCGAAAAGGCATGCGGCGTTTGCGTGATGTTCATCGGCATCGCGGGCGCCCTTTCGGGCATGCTGACCGTCAGTGGCGGGGCACTGGTTTCCGGCATGTCGCTATTCATCGTCATCAGCATCGTGATGGGCACGTTCATCGGCGAGCTGGTGGACATCGATGGCCTGGTGAGGCGCTTTGGCGAATGGCTGAAGCGCAAAACCGGCAACGAGGGCGACCGCTCCTTCGTGCACGCGTTCGTGGCTTCCTCGATCACGGTGTGCGTCGGTGCGATGGCCGTTGTGGGATCGGTGGAAGACGGTCTGGAGGGCGATTATTCCATCCTCGCCACAAAAGCGGTTCTCGATTTTGTGATCATCCTTGCCATGACCTGCTCGCTTGGCAAAGGATGCATCTTCTCCGCAATACCCGTTGGGCTGTTCCAGGGCTCTATAACGGCGCTGTCCGTGTTCATTCGGCCGCTGGTGACCGATCAGGCGCTTGCGGCGCTTTCGCTCGTCGGCGGCGTTCTCATCTTCTGCGTCGGCGTGAATTTGGTGTGGGGGCAGAAGGTGCGCGTGGCCAACATGCTGCCAGCGATCTTGGTCGCGCCGCTTCTGACGTTTTTGCCGGTTGCCTGGTAGACTGGCGAGCCCTACGTTCAATAAAGGTGGCAGACCGCTAGGAGCACGACCAGGAATCCGAAATTGAGGCATGAGAAGAGCTTCATGAAGCGCCCGGTTGAAACTGCGGGGCTTTTGGCGAGGCTGGGGAATATGCGCCGGGCTTCTGTGAAGTACCGCAGTACGATGAGGCTTGCAAGCGAGGCAATGAGGGTTCCCGCGCCACCTATGTTCACGCCAACCAGCAGAGACGGCCAGCTCTCGGTGAAGTGCGACAGCAGCACTGCGGCGGGCACATTGCTGATGACTTGGCTCAAGAGAGCCGATGCGGCAAGCCCGTCAGATCCCATGAGCCCGCCGAGCAGCTCTCCAAGATGCGGCATGCGGGCCATGTTCCCGGCAAAGACGAAGAAGCAAACAAAGGTGAGCAACAGCGAGTAGTCCACTGCCTTCAGCGCGCGACGGTCCATTGCGGTCAGCGTGACAAGAATCGCGGCGACAACGAGCGCCACCGGCACCATGCGCAATACCGCCAGCAGGGCAAAAACAAGCAGCAGCGTGTATATCGCCAGACGGCTGCGGTCAAGAGGCTCCTTGACGATTGGCTCGATTTGGGCCGGCCGAGCGCCCGACTTCTGCGCTAAAACGAACGTGCATGCAACTATCAAGACTGTGGGCACCAGGAACGGAAGGGCCATCGTCTTGACGAAGTCGGCAACCCCGATGGAGTAGAAAGAATACAGGTAGAGGTTCTGCGGGTTGCCGAAGGGTACAATCATGCCGCAGAGGTTAGCTGCTAGTCCCTCAAGCACGAAAACCGGGGCGATTAGGGCGTTCCAGCCTGCCTTGAACAGCGCATAAAGCGTGATGGGCAGCATGATGATCAGCGCAAGGTCGTTGGTGGCCACCATCGAGAGGGCACCTGTGGTGGCAACGAGGGCCATGGCCACCGAGGTGGGTGTGCTCAGCCGTTCGATGGCTGCACGTGCGATGCGGTCGAATGCGCCTGCGAAACGAAAGGCATTGGCAACGGCGAGCACGCTGAACAGGCAACCGAGGGTATTCCAATCGAAATATCCGAGGTAGGCGCTGTCGGGCGGAACGATAATTATGGTGGCAAGCGCAAAAAGGGCCGCAACCACAAGCATGGCATGGCGGCGGATAAGCCATACCATGCGCGACGGCAAGAATAGGTTGCGTATAGACTTGCGCATGCTGGTTTCCGCCCTACTTGTAAGCAATCGAAGCGTGAGCAATGGTAACCGAAGTGCGCTAGTGACCGTCTCTCGGCCGAACGCGGGTTTCTGCCAGCGGCTTATTTGCGGCAGCGGTAGAATGCCGCCTCGCGTCTTCTCGCACATCAACCGACCCATAGAGTTATGGCGCCCTCGCAAAAGGGTGGGTGTTGCTTTGCGCGAGAGGGCCGACGACCCTTGTGGGCCTTGGCGTTTGGTGCGAACATGGCATTGCTGAGTCCGCGCCTTGCATACACGAGGCATCGCAAGGTTCGATGAAAGACCTGAAGGCCAGCGATTTGAGGAACAGATTACCTAAGCCATGCAGCAGCGCGACAAACTAAAGCCAATTCTCTTCAGCATAATTAAGCACTCGAGTAAAGAAGAACTGAGGGAGCAGGTTCCCAAAGACATTGTGGCGGGCATTGTGGTTGCTGTTGTGGCGCTGCCACTGTCTATCGCGCTGGGCATTGCATCCGGCGTTTCTCCCGAGCAAGGCCTCTACACTGCCATAGTGGCCGGGTTCCTCATTGCGTTTCTTGGCGGCAGCCGTGTGCAGATATCCGGTCCCACGGCGGCGTTTGCCACCATTGTTGCTGGCATTGTGGCCGTTGATGGCATGGAGGGGCTTGTTGCCGCCACCATTATCGCCGGCATATTGCTCGTTTTCATGGGACTATTTAAGCTGGGCGCCATCATCCGCTATGTTCCCTTCACGGTTACCACGGGTTTCACGGCGGGCATTGCCGTTACATTGACCATCGGCCAGCTGAAGGACCTGCTGGGGCTTACCTATCCGCCCGGAACTGCCACCGTGGAAACAACGGAGAAACTGGCCGCGTTGGCCGGCAACATTGCCACCGTGAACGTGCAGGCGTGTGCCGTGGGTGCGGTTTGCCTGGCCATTCTGTTCCTTTGGCCGAGAGTAACCGAACGTGTGCCTAGCTCGCTTATGGCCCTGTTCGCGGGCATCGCGCTGGTGAGCGGGTTGGGGCTTGATGTAAGCACCATCGGCGACCTTTACACCATCAACAGTGGTCTCCCCGAGTTCCACATGCCGCACCTCAGCATAGAGCTTTTCCGCGACCAATTCGCCAACGGCGTGACCATTGCCATCCTGGCTGCCATTGAGTCGCTGCTTTCCTGCGTGGTGGCGGACTCCATGATCAGCGGCCACCACCGCGCAAATATGGAGCTGGTGGCCCAGGGCATCGGCAACATTGCCTCGGTGCTGTTCGGCGGCATCCCCGCCACCGGTGCCATCGCGCGCACCGCCGCCAATGTGAAGGCGGGCGGCCGCACTCCCATTGCCGGCATGGTGCACGCGCTTGTGCTTGTTCTGGTGTTGGCGTTTCTCATGCCCTATGCTGCGCTCATTCCCATGCCCACCATTGCCGCCATATTGCTCTACGTTGCCTATAACATGTCCGGCTGGCGCAACTTCGTGCATCTGTGCCAGACGGCTTCGAAGGGTGCCGTGGCTACGCTGGTGCTCACATTTGCGCTGACAGTCGTGTTCGATCTAGTGGTGGCCATTGGCGTGGGAATGCTTATCACGGTGGTTCTGTTCATGAAGATGGTGAGCGAGGAAACCGAGGTCAAAGGCTGGAAGTACTATTGCGATGAGAACTCCGAAGTCACGCATTTGCGCGAGCTGCCGAAGAGCGTGCGCGTGTACGAGATAAACGGGCCGATGTTCTTTGGCATGACCGAGCGCATAGCCGATATCTCGGTGAAGGACTTCACGCGCTATCTGATCATCCGCATGCGCGGCGTGCCCTCGCTGGACGCGACGGGCATGAACGCGCTGGAGAATCTCTACGATTACTGCAACGCTAACGGAGTGAGTCTCATTTTCTCCCATGTGAACGACCAGCCGATGAAAACCATGCGCCGCGCCGGCTTCGTCGACTTGGTAGGGGAGGAGCATTTTCGTCGCAATATAGACGACGCTATAACCCATGCCCGTGAGCTGCTAGGGGAGGAATCTGTCCCGCGCGAGGAAAAACGGCCATAGCGGACCCATTGCGCCTGGTCTGGCGTCCTGGCGCTTCCCGCTCCATGGAACTTTGGTCAAATGTCTCTGGGAGGTGCGTAGCGCAGCGCCGTTCCATCACAATGGAGCCAAGCGAAAACGCGATACGAGGAGAGTGCTGCCATGGGGTTTTTCGATCACCTGAAACCTGCCGACATCAACGCTGGGGTGGAGGAGTTCCATGTAACGCCCGGGGCGCGGCTGATTGACGTGCGCACGCCGGCGGAGTTTGCGGGCGGTCACATTCCCGGCGCTGCGAATGTGCCGCTGCAACAGATTGCCTCTATTGTCAGCGAGGTGCCGGACAAGGCCACGCCGCTGTTCGTGTACTGCATGAGCGGGGCGCGCAGCCAGCAAGCCGTTGCCGCCCTCAAGCGCATGGGCTACACCGATGCGCGCAACATCGGCGGCATAGGCAACTGGCGAGGAGCCATGGAGCGGTAGTTGCGGCAGTGCTGCCGGCATCCTTCTTTCCCCAAAGGTATCAATCTCAAATCGGACTGTTGCTCCCATTGATGGGGGTGGATCAGTCTTGCTAAGGTGAGATGGCAAATGATTCGGTACGCGAAAGAGGTGATTGCATGGATTTCACATCGGCAAGTGCCAACAAATACTTGCGGAGGCTGCAGGACGAGAAGGATCGCCTGTTGCGGACCGAGCAGGAGGTGAGCACCTATGTGCTTGCGGAGGGGGAGACCGAAGAGCCGCCCGCCTACGATTACGCCGCAACGCGCGAGAGGGTGGCGCAGATCGATGGACAGGCGCGGGCCATTCGCCATGCGCTACACCAGTTCAACATGGAAACCGTGTTGCCCAACCGCGGCATCACCATTGACGAGGCCCTTATCCTGCTCGCTCAACTTTCGGGCCGTAAGGACCGCCTGAACTCGCTGGCGTCACGACAGCCTAAAGAGCGGCTTTCGGGCCGCTTCCTGGGCAGCAACAGCGGCCCCGTGGAGTACCGTTACGCGAACTACGATGTTGCCCGGGCCGAAGCGGACTATCGTGCGGTTTCCGATGAGATTGCCGAGCTGCAGCTTGAGCTTGATTTGGTGAACCAGACGGAGGTGTTCGCGGTAGAGCTTTAGCGAATGTTCCGGGTCTGCGGCTTTCCCTGCAAGGATTTCTTAGAACGTTGTCGTTTTGGCGTTGGAGTTGTTGGGTAGTTCGTTGTTTGTGGTGCTATGCGGTTTTGGCGTTGGCGCCCAACGAGGAGTGTGATACTTCTGCCCATTTCGCTGCAGACCGAAAGCTTCGGGGCTCTTTTCGTGAGGGCGCCCGCGATGCCGAAGCACGGTCATAGGCATCACCTTTTTCGCGCTCTGTCACCATCTGGTGGCAGAGCGCGATTGTTGTCGGCCG
Organism: uncultured Parvibacter sp.; assembly: GCA_947649875.1. Classification (GTDB taxonomy): domain Bacteria; phylum Actinomycetota; class Coriobacteriia; order Coriobacteriales; family Eggerthellaceae; genus Parvibacter. The sequence continues at coordinate 5,842 of CANSTH010000024.1, forward strand.
TTATCCGTTGAGGTGTAGACGAAGCTCCTGAGTAAAACCGCTCTGTTTTGCGTTAGCTGGGGAGGGGTAGAGTGCGCCTGGCCTAGGAACGGACTCGGGACGATGGGGCAGCGGCGCGAGTGTGCGGCCATTGGCCCACGTCAGGGGGTATTCGCAGTTAAATCGCTCGCTCCCGATAAGCGGTTATGGCGGCTTTGGTGACGGTGGCGAAGCGCTGGATGGCGTCCACCTGCACCCAGCGGCCGTCTTCGCGGTAGCGCAGCGCCAGCTCATCGTTGCGGCCGATGCGCAGATGCCCGATGGACAGCGTCACGTTCCCCGGCACCTCTTTGGTGGTCACCTCGGTGCGCACGCTGCTGCCACCAAAGGCCCATGCGGCCAGGCCGGCATCGGTTAAGCTGCCGGTCTCCTGGTACACCGCCAGCGCCGCTAGCGTGCCGAATCCATCGTCCTCATCTTCCACCAGCCGGGATTGCCGTTCGGTGCGGCCGCCCGTCCCGGCGCACACGATATGGGAGCGCTTGGTGAAGTGATAGCATGTGCCGCCCACGCGAAGCCCCCATGGGAACACCTCCCAAAGCCCCGTTCCGTCCTTGGCGGTGAAAGTTGCCAGCGGCTTTTCGTCCATGTGCCTCTGCGTCCTCTCGCGTGAGTGGATTTGTGTCCGTAATTGCCATTATCAATGCCTTCTGGTGGTCGTTGCGGTCGTTATCGGTCGTTATCGGTTGTTATCGGTTGTTATCGGTCGGGATGCCGGCGAAGCTGTTGGGCGGCCGACTTCCTTGGCATGATGTCCGAGAAACGGGGACAGGCGCTGCGACTGCGCTGCCTGCTCTATAATTCTCGAGATGGTTCGAGCTATTTTGGGAAGAGTACCATGTTGCTGAATTGCTTTTTCGTTGGGTGCGGGGGATTTGTCGGGTCGGTCCTGCGCTATTTGTGCAGTCAAATCAAGGTGGAGCTTTGTGAGTTTCCGTTCGTCACGCTGGGAATTAACGTGGTGGGCAGCTTCGCCATCCTGTTCTTCACGGGGCTCTTTGCCAAGGCCATGCCTCTGGATGCCCACTTGATGCTGTTCTTGCGGGTGGGGTTGTGCGGTGGTTTCACTACGTTTTCGACTTTCAGCGCCGAGACGTTGGGGCTCATCGAAAGTGGAAACATCCTTGCCGCGGTTGCCTATGCGGTTGCCAGCTGCGCGTTGTGCCTGTTGGCCGCTTGGTTGGGAGAAATGGCATCGGCCGCGATTGCGGGATAGGTTTCGGCGGCTATGACATGAATGCGAAGCGAGAAGGGACGTTCCATGACGACAAATTACACTGCGGACGATTTCGACGTTGATTCCCATGTGGGACCGGATGTGGCGATGGCGCGGCTCCGGGAGGGCAACCGCATCTATGTGGAGGCGCTCGATCATGAGCGTGACCTTTCTCCCGAGCGCATCCGCGATTTGTTCGAGAACGGCCAGCGCCCCTTTGCCACGATTGTCACCTGCGCCGATTCCCGTGTGGTGCCCGAGCACATCTTCATGACAGGGCTGGGAGAGCTGTTCGTCATTCGCGTGGCCGGCAATGTGGTGGGTCCGGTGGAACTGGCTAGCGCGGTGTATGCTTGCGAGCACTTGCACACTCGGTTGCTGCTGGTGCTGGGGCACACCCACTGCGGAGCCATCAAAGCGGCGCTAGACGGGGAAGAGGGCGCCGTGGCCCCTATTACCCAAAAGATTGCCGCCGCCATTGGCGATGTGGCCGACCCCTATGAGGCCAGCGTGCTGAATGCTCGCGCCGCTATCGATGACCTGCGACAAAGCCCCCAGCTGGCGCAGTTGGAAGCGGCGGGTGACCTGAGCCTGTGCGCCGCTGTGTACCACACCCACTGCGGCGTGGTGGATTTCCTGTAACCTGGCTAGACTATAATCGGCAAAGACTACAATCCTTGTTAGGAAAGGGGCCGGCTGTGGCGTTCGACTACAAGAAGGAATACAAGGACATCTATCTTCCTCCCAAAAAGCCAATGCTCATCGATGTGCCGCCCATCAACTATGTGGCGGTGCGCGGCCAGGGCGACCCCAATGAGGAAGGCGGTGCGTATCAGCATGCCCTGCAGTTGCTCTATGGCCTTTCCTTCACCATAAAGATGGCGCCGAAAACGGGTCATGATATTGAGGGCTACTTCCCTTACGTGGTGCCGCCGCTGGAGGGCTTTTGGTGGCTGGAGGGCGGAAGCGCCGTGTTCGATCCTGCTCGGAAGAGCGAGTTCAACTGGATCAGCTGCATCCGCCTACCCGATTTCGCCACGCCGGAGGTGCTGAGGTGGGCGAAAGAAGAAGCGGCGCGCAAGAAAAAGACGGACTTCTCGGCAGCGGAGTTCCTCGCGGTGGACGAGGGACTATGCGTGCAGTGCATGCATGTGGGCTCCTATGATAGCGAGCCTGCCACCATCGATGCCATGCATCGCTTCGCTGAAGGGCAGGGTTGCGCCATCGATCTTACTGACCGGCGGCTGCACCACGAGATATATCTTTCCGACCCGCGCCGTACGGCCCCCGAGAAGCTGAAGACGGTCATCCGCCTTCCCGTGAAGCGCATATAAGACGCGTTGCGAGCTTTTGCGTCAAAAAAAAGAGCGCCCCATCGGGGCGCTCTGGCGTGGTGCGTTCGCTTGCGGATGGTGGGATGCGGCGATGCTGCTCTTACTGATCCATGCCGCAGGCGGTGGCGGACTGGATGAGGGCGCGATCGCGCACAACGGTCTCGTAGTAGCGGTAGCCGCCGGCGAAGTTGTAGGCGTCGAATCCATTTCCAGCCAGCAGACGGCAGGCCACATAGCTGCGCAGTCCGCTTTGGCAGATGACGTAGACCGGTTTCGCCGGGTCAAGCTCGCCCAGCCGCTCTCGCAGCTCGTCCACGGGGATGTTTGTGAAGCCCTCGATGTGCCCGCGGGCAAACTCGCCAGGGGTGCGCACGTCCAATAGCGTCACTTCCGGGTTCTCCAGCAGCTCGTCCAGCTGCTGGAGATGCCACTGCTTCAAAATGCCCTCTTCGATGTTTTCGATCATGAACCCTGCCATGTTTACCGGGTCTTTCGCCGACGAATAGGGCGGCGCATAGGCCAGGTCCAGGTCTTTCAGCTCGGTGGCGCGCAAGCCGGCGAAAATGGCGCAGGCCAACACATCGATGCGCTTGTCAACGCCCTCGTAGCCTACGATCTGCGCTCCCAACAGCCGATAGGTGTCCTTCTCGAACACCACCTTCATGGTCATCAGCTTGCCGCCGGGATAGTAGCCGGCATGGCTCATGGGGGAAAGGATGACGCAATCGGCATCGATGCCCGCCGCCTTTGCTGCGGTCATGTTGATGCCGGTGGCAGCGGCGGTGAGGTCGAACACTTTGATGACGCTGCTGCCCTGCGACCCTTTGTAACAGCTGTCCAGGCCGCATATGTTGTCGGCGGCGATACGCCCCTGCTTGTTGGCGGGCCCCGCCAGGGAGATGAGGGCGTCCTCGCCAGTTACCAAGTGCTTCACCTGCACGGCATCGCCCACGGCATAGATGTCGGGAAGGGAAGTCTCCATGTGGTCGTTCACCAGGATGCTGCCCTTAATTCCCAGCTCAAGCCCCGCTTCTTTCGCCAGGGCGGTGTCGGGGGTGACGCCGATGGCCAGCACCGCCATGTCGGCATGCAGTGGCTGGCAGCCAGCTAGCAGCACCTCCACGCCAGTGTCGTCTTCCGCCTCCTGGAAGCCCTCCAACGCCTGCCCCAGTGCCAGTTTGATGCCGTGCTTGCGCGCCTCGGCGTGAATGAACGCCGCCATATCGGGATCGAAGGGCTTCATCAGCTGCTGCGGCCGCTGTACGATGGTTACCTCTAGTCCCAATTCGCGCAGGTTCTCTGCCAGTTCCAACCCTATGAAGCCGCCGCCGGCGATTACTGCCGAGCACGGTTGCTGCATGTCCACGAACTCCTTCATGCGGAAGGTATCCTCAACGGTGCGCAGGGTGAACACGCGGGCGAGTCCCACGCCAGGAAGTCGCGGCTGGGTGGGCTTGGCGCCGGGGGAGAGGATCAGCTTGTCGTAGGGCTCATCGAACTCTTCGCCGGTGACCAGGTTTTTTACTGATACGGTTTTGCGGTCGGGATGGATGGCTGTGACTTCATGGTTCACCCGCATATCCACGTTGAAGCGGCTGTGGAAGCTCTCGGGCGTTTGCAGTGTGAGAGCTTCCGGGTCGGCAATGGTGCCGCCGATGTAGTAGGGCAGCCCGCAATTGGCATAAGAGATGTAGCCCGATCGCTCGAACACCACAATCTCTGCCCGCTCGTCCAAGCGTCTAAGCCGTGCTGCCGCCGATGCGCCACCGGCCACTCCGCCCACGATAACTACTTTCATGTTTTGTCCCTTCCCTTCGCTGGGCCTTAGCTTCTGCCGTGCCTCCGATGTCTATGGGACTTGGCGTTGGCGGCCCGTACCTTGTTTAAGTGAAGGGTACAATAAAACGCGGGAAAAAGCCCGCACGGCTACTCTGCGTGGTGGCCGGAGCCATGGCCGTGGCCATTGCCCGCACCGTTGCCATGGTTGCCGCCGTTTCCGTTTCCGGTGCCATTGCCCTGCCCGTAACCCTGACCATTGGGCGTGTTCTCATCGGTATCGCCACCGTTGCCGCTTTTGCTGCCCGTGCCATTTCCGTTGCCTTGTCCACGGCCTTGGCTGTCAGAGGCGTTTTCATCAGCATCGCTGTCATTGTCGTACCTACCCCCGTTGCCGTTGCCAAAGCCATGGCCGTTGCTGTGGCCTTCTTCGGCGCACAGGTGGTCGATGGCATCGTGCAGCTCACGCATGGTCATGTGGGCGCAATCGCCCAAGGTGAGCGAATCGTCCAACTCCACCAGCTCTTGGGCGGCGCGGTAGCGCCCTACCCCCATGCCAGCCGCTGCGGCGGCGGCGCGGGTTTCCTCATCGGCGCGGTGGCAGGCGCCCTGGGAGGTGCAATGGGCAAGTAACGAGTTGCTCTGGGCCTGCAGCACTTCAGCCAGGGAATCATCTTGGGAGGTGATGCTGACTTCCACAAAGGAGTCATCGCTCAGGTAGGGGGCCATGGCCTCGCTTTCCATCAGGCAGTCGAAGGCCTCTTCGTAGCTCATTCCGACAAGTGAGACCTGCTCGAGAACGGTGCGGCCATCGTCGTTTATGGCGGTGGCGGTCACAACGCAGTCGAACCGGTTGACTGCAAGTTCCAAAGAGGGGTTGATGTCCAGCCCCACGTAGGCAACTGGCTTCTGGTACAGCTGCCAGCCGGAGAAGCCGAGGATCGCCACCAGCAGGCAGGCTGCAGCTGCCAAGGCCGCCGGCCACCGGCGTCGCCGAGGAGCTAACCGGGCGGCCGGACGGTTAGCGGCGGTTGCGTTGGCGAGGGCACCATCGGTTGGATTGGCTCCCTGCCTTTTCGGCTCTTCTTTTGCGATGACGGAGAAGGCGGCTGCGGCTTCATGGCCGATTGGCGTGGCCGCGTCAGTAGCCTTTTCGGCGCAGCGGGCATTCTCGATGGCTTCCAGCGCATGAAGTTTCGCCTCTTCGGGAGCTTTAATTTGACGGAGGACTTCGAAGATGCGTTGGTCGAAGCTGTCTTCGGGCTTTTGCTCGGTCATGATAGCACCTCCCTTAAGTGTTGCTTGCCCCGATGTATCCATGAGTACACCGTGTTGACGGGCGCATCCAGAAGCTGGGCAATTTCCGATGCCGTGTACTCTTCGCAAAGCGCCAAATAGAGGGGTGTGCGCGGTGGATCGTCCATCGATTGCAGCGCATCGACTACCTCGCTTGTGAATGAGCCCGGTTGATCGGTGTTCCCCGAAATGGCAGGCCCCTGTTCATCGCCCCCGACACCCTCTTCGAAAAGCTGGCTATCGGGCGTGGTACGACTACGACTGGGCGCTTTCAGCATGTCCAAGCAACGGCTGCGGGCCACACGAATGAGCCATGCTTTTCGGTGCTCGTCATTGGCGAACGTTACGTTATCGGCCTGGGCATAGCGCAAAAAAGTATCTTGGAAGGCATCCTGCCGATCGGCTTCGCAGGGGAAATACAGCAGGCAGACGCGCCATACCGTATCGGCATGGCGCGTCATGGCCTGTTCGATGTCGGTTGATGGGCGCAAGTGGCAAGCGGGATGCTAGCGATTGCGGCCGTGGTGCGCCCCGTGGCCGTGACCCGAGCCGTGTCCGTTGCCGCTACCGACTCCACTGCCGGATGCAGTACCATTGCCCTGGCCGGAGCCATTGCTCCCACCTTGAGTGCCGCCGTTTTCGTAGCGGTCGCACACTCCGTTGCCGTCCTCGTCAACGAATCCACCGCCGATCCCAGTGCCATTGCCGGCTCCGGCCCCGTAGCCACCGCCGTTAGGGCTTGGGCAAGAGCCACTTTCATAGTGGTCGCACACTCCGTTGCCGTTCTCGTCAACGAATCCACCGCCCTGGCCATAGCAGTCATGGGCACGGGTGATGCAGCAGGCCGTGCTGCGCATCACCGGCTGCAGCGATGGCGAGAGCAATGCAGCGGGGCATGCGCGGCCGGAGGCGAGAGCAATGCAGGCTGCAGCGCTCTCGGCGGCGGAAGCGGCGGGGGCGACGGCGAATGCAGGCGCAGGCAGGGTTAGCAGCGCAACAGTGCACGCAAAGGTTACGAAAAGCTTCTTCACGGTGATCCTCTCTCTTTTTTCCGAATCTACCAGAAAAACGATTCAGCTGAGCGGTTCCTTGCAAGTTTTTCTAAATTTTTGCGAATTGGTGTCGAAGCGAATGGTGCGTTCGTCGGCCTGATGGGGCACGATGCAGGCGGTGTGGGGGGCGGGTCATTTGTTTCCTGCTGCCGACAACCGCGTTTAGGCGGTAGGCGATTAGCCCTTTCACGCTTCGAGGATGACAAATGACTCGGCCTCCGACATCTTTTCGACACCTTCGGAGCTCCATCTTAATGGCGTCTTAATGCGGTGCTGGCAGCCTTAACGGCGCGTTTAGGCCTTTCGCCATACCCTTCTCTCCATGGAATCGGAGGCCCTGCGAGGCCCTGGAGAAAGGAAGGCACCATGGCTGTGGTGACGGCGGTTGTGGGCGTGCTGGGTGCGGCCGCGATGTCGTACTTGGTAGCGTTGCTGATGGAAGGCGATGACGGGCGATGAGCGATGAGCTGGGAGCGGCTCTGTTCGAGGCCGCTGCGCTGATTGCCCTGCTGGTAGCAGTGGCGCTGCCGCTTTCCTCTTATGTGGTGGCCGCCATGGAGGGGGCTCCCTCCATGGCGCGGAAGGTGATGGGACCTTTGGAGCGCGGCTGTGCTCGTATCGTGGGGGCGCGGCCCGATGACTCGATGGGCTGGAAGCGCTACCTGGTGGGAGCCGTTGCGCTTACGGTGGTGGGAATGGCGGTGCTGTTCGCCATCCTCATTGCCCAAGGGGTGTTGCCCGCAAACCCCGAGAGCTTCCCCGGGCTTCCGGCAGACACCGCCTTCAATATGGCTGCCAGCTTTGCCACCAATACCGATTGGCAGGCGGTGGCGGGCGAGGCGCGTTTGAGCTACTTCTCACAGGCGGTGGGGCTGGCGGTGCAGAACTTCCTCTCACCGGCCATCGGCATCGCGGTGGCGTTCGCACTGATGAGGGGTCTGCGCAGCGCGGGGGCGGGCGGCTTGGGCAACTTTTGGATTGATGTTATTCGGGCGGTGCTGTACGTGCTTCTTCCCTTGGCCCTGGTGGGGGCTTTAATAGGCGTGGCTCAGGGCACTCCTCAAACACTGCAGCCCTACGAAACGGTGCAGCTGCTGGAACCGGTGGGGGTGGACGCCGAGGGCAATGTGGTTGAGGCCGACAGTCCCGAGGCGGTGCAGCAGGTGACGCAGGCGGTGGTGCCGCTGGGGCCGCAGGCCTCGCAGGTGGCCATTAAGCAGCTGGGCACCAACGGCGGCGGCTTCAACGGGGCCAATTCCGCCTCTGCGCTGGAGAACCCCACCCCGCTCACCAACCTTCTGCAGTGCGGCGCCATTATGCTGCTGCCGCTCACCCTCATCTTCTGTTTCGGCCGCATGGTGGGCGATCGGCGCCAAGGGCGCATGCTGATGGCGGTGGTGATTGCCATGCTGGCGGTGGCGGTGGCGGTGTGCATGGCCGCCGAGTACGCCGCAACGCCGCAGCTGCTGGACGATGGCGCCGTGTACGTTGGGGGCGTGGAGCAATCGGCCGGCAATATGGAGGGGAAGGAGTGCCGCATCGGCACCGGCGAAACGGCCCTGTGGTCGGTGTTCACCACAGCGGCGGCCCACGGTTCCTCCAATGGTTCGATGGCGGGCCTGACGCCGCTTTCCCAGGTGGTGGCCTTGGTGCTCATGGGCTTGGGGGAGGTGGTAGGGGGTGGTGCCGGAACCGGTCTGTCCAGCCTCGTGGGCTTCGTGATACTTACCGTGTTCATCGCCAGCCTGATGGTGGGGCGGGCGCCTGAGTACCTGGGCAAGAAGATAGGCCCCGCCGAGATGCGGTTGGCAGTGATCATGGTGATGGCCCCGGCTCTGGTGATGCTGGCGGCAGCGGCGGTGCTGGCGCTGGTGCCCGCCGCCTCCGCATCGGCCGGCGGCGATGGGGCGCAGGGCTTCACCAACATGCTGTACGCCGCCGTGTCGGCGGGGGCCAACAACGGCTCGGCCCTGGGCGGTTTCGAGGCCGACGCGCCGTGGCCGAACCTGGTGCTGGGGCTGGAGATGCTGCTGGGACGCCTGGTGCCCATCGGGTGCGCGGTGGCTTTGGCGGGGCGCATGGCGGTCCTGAAGCCGTCCGCAGCCCAGGTGGGCGCCCTTTCCGCTTCCGGTCCGCTGTTCGCTGTGCTGTTGGTGGCGGTCGTCTTGTTGGTAGGCGCCCTGTCGTTGGTGCCGGCCCTGGCCCTGGGCCCCATCGCCCTGGCCACGGCATAAAGGAGGCATGTCATGGATTCGATGTTCAAGCGCGCCGTTCGCGATTCCTTCGCAAAGCTGTCGCCCCGTTGCCAGCTGGCGAACCCGGTGATGTTCATGGTGTACCTGTCGGCTCTTCTGGTGACGGTGCTGCTGGTGCTGTCGTGGTTCGGCATCGCGGAGGCTCCTTCCGGCTATATCGCAGCCATCTGCGTAGTGCTGTGGGCCACGGTGCTGTTCGGCAACTTCGCCGAGGCGCTGGCGGAAGGGCGTGGCAAGGCGCAGGCGGATGCCCTGCGCAGTGCCAAGCGGGACGTGGAGGCGATGGTGGTGGGGGAAGAGGCGCTGGCAGCGGCCCGCGAAGAGGCCGACCCGGCCCGTGCCGTTGAGATTTTGCGCGCTGCCGGGCGCTCTCTGAGCTCGGCGAAGCTGTCTTGCGGCCAACTGTACCTGGTGTGTGCCGGCCAACAGGTGCCGGCCGATGGCGAGATACAGCTGGGGGCCGCCTCGGTGGACGAGAGCGCCATTACCGGCGAATCGGCGCCGGTGGTGCGGGAATCGGGCGGTGACCGCTCGGCCCTTACCGGAGGTACGCTGGTGCTGTCGGACTGGCTGGTGGCACGGGTGAGCGCAGAGGCGGGTCACAGCTTCCTGGATCAGATGATCTCCATGGTGGAATCGGCCGCTCGCAAGAAAACCCCCAACGAACGCGCGCTGGAGTTGCTGCTCATTGCCCTCACGCTGGTGTTTCTGGCAGTGGTGTGGACGCTGTACGGCTTTGGGGCGTTCTCGGCCACGTCCCAGGGCAAGGCTAACCCCTTGGGCATCACGTCGTTGGTGGCGCTGTTCGTGTGCTTGGCCCCCACCACCATTGGCGCTCTGCTCTCTGCCATCGGCATTGCCGGCATGAGCCGTCTCAATCAGGCCAACGTGCTGGCCAAGAGCGGCCGGGCGGTAGAGGCGGCGGGCGATGTGGATGTGCTGCTGTTGGACAAAACCGGCACCATAACCCTGGGCAACCGCCAGGCGGCCGCCTTCATCCCGGTGGACGGGGTTTCCGAGCGCGAGCTGGCGGATGCGGCCCAGCTGGCAAGCCTTGCCGACGAGACGCCGGAAGGGCGCAGCGTTGTGGTGCTGGCGAAGGAGCGCTTCGGCATTCGCGAACGAGCGCTTTCCGGCAACGGATTCACGGTGGTGCCCTTTACGGCCGCCACCCGCATGAGCGGCGTGGACTTCGACGGCCACGTGATTCGCAAGGGAGCGGTGGACGCGGTGCGCGCCTATGTGGAGGGCTGCGGTGGCAGTTTCAGCCCTCAGTGCGTGCAGATGGCCAATCAAGTGGCCAGCGAGGGCGGTACGCCTTTGGCGGTGGCTCGCGATGGAAAGGTACTGGGAGTCATCCAGCTAAAGGACGTCATCAAATCGGGAATACGGGAGAACTTCGCCGACTTGCGCGCGATGGGCATCAAGACGGTGATGGTGACCGGCGACAACCCCCTCACGGCCGCCGAGGCGGGGTTGGACGACTTCATCGCCGAGGCCACTCCGGAGGCGAAGCTGGAGGCCATCCGCCGCTACCAGGCGGAGGGGCACCTGGTGGCCATGACCGGCGACGGTACCAACGATGCGCCGGCGCTGGCCCAAGCGGACGTGGCGGTGGCCATGAACAGCGGCACCCAGGCGGCCAAAGAGGCCGGCAATATGGTGGACCTGGATTCTTCCCCCACCAAGCTGATCGAGATAGTGCGCATCGGCAAGCAGATGCTGATGACCCGCGGCAGCCTGACCACCTTCTCCATTGCCAACGACCTGGCCAAGTACTTTGCCGTTATTCCGGCGCTGCTGGTGCCGTTGTACCCGGGATTGGAGGTGCTGAACGTGATGCACCTGGCTTCGCCGGCCTCGGCCATGTTGGCGGCCGTTGTCTACAACGCGCTGATCATCGTGGCGTTGATTCCGTTGGCACTGCGTGGGGTGAAGTACCGCGAGGGCGGTCCTAATCGGCTGTTGGCCCGCAACCTGGCGCTGTACGGGTTGGGCGGAGTGGCGGTGCCGTTTGTGGCTATCAAGGGGCTGGACCTGCTGCTGGCAGCAGCAGGCGTGGCTTAGAAAACCTGTGGCGCGGCAACGCGGAGAAAGGAGTTTACCATGAGCGGACGAGTTATTGGCAAGGCGTTGGCACGGGCCGCCGCACTGGTGGCGATAGCCACGCTGGCTCTGGGGGTGTTGTACCCCTTCGCGGTGGGGGCGGTGGGCCGGATGGCCTTTCCCTGGCAGGCGCAAGGTTCCATCATCGAGGCGGACGGTGTGAAGTACGGAAGCGCCCAGGTGGGGCAGCCCTTCAGCGACGACACCCATATGTGGGGGCGGCCCACCGTGGCGGATGCCACGTTATTCCAGGGGGCTGATGGCCAACCGCTTCTGTGGTACGGCCCCGATAATTTGAGCCCTGCCAGCCAGCAGTTTGCCCAGCGGGTGGAAGAGCGGGTGGCGGCGGTGCGCGCCGCCCATCCCGACCGGGGAAACGCACCAGTGCCCAGCGACTTGGTGACGGTTTCCGGATCGGGGTTCGATCCCCATATCTCGCCAGCGGCCGCCGAGTACCAGGTGGGGCGCATATCGCAGGCCACCGGCCGCAGCCCCCAAGAGGTGCGCGCCATCATTCGCCAATGCACCGAGAAGCCGCTTTTGGGCGTAATCGGGCAAGAGCGGGTGAACGTTCTGGAGGTGAACTTGATGTTGGATGGCGTGCTAGAGGCGGTTCCCAACCGTTGATTGGGCGCCATCGCCAATGCGATTGGCAATGCTAGGATAGCGGTTGGCAAGAGAGCGGATAGAGAGGGGTCTTTGGTGGGTGACGGCAAGGGTGACGTACAAGAGCGCCCCGACCCAGATGCATTGCTGCAGCGATTGCAGGACGAAGAGTGCTCGCAGCCGGAAGGACGGCCTTGCGGGCGTCTAAAGGTGTTCTTCGGGTATGCCGCCGGTGTGGGGAAGACCTACGCTATGTTGCAAGAGGCCCATCGAGCGCAGGAGTCAGGGACAGATGTGGCGGTGCTTTGTGGCGCCCCACAGCCGCCCCCAAAATTTGGCCTTTTTGGAGGGGCTGGAAGTGCTGCCGCCGAAGCGGCAACGACACCGGGGCATCGAGCTGCGGGAATTCGATTTGGACGCCGCGCTGGAGCGGCATCCGCAGGTGGTGCTGGTGGACGAGCTGGCCCATAGCAACGCTCCAGGATGTCGCCATCGCAAGCGCTACCAAGACGTGGAGGAGCTTCTGCGGGCGGGCATAGACGTGTACACCACGGTGAACGTGCAGCATCTGGAAGGGATGAACGAGCGGGTGGCGGCTGCTACTTCGGTGGCTGTTGCCGAGCGCGTGCCCGACCGCCTCTTCGACGCTGCTGATTCGGTGGAATTGGTGGACATCGAGCCGGCCGAGCTGATCGAGCGGTTGCGGGCTGGCAAGGTGTACGCTCCCGAGCGGGCAGCGTGGGCGTTGGAGCACTTCTTTTCCCGGGCAAACCTAGGGGCATTGCGCGAGATTGCCCTGCGGCGGGCCGCTGATCGCCTGGGCCGCGACCGTCGCCGCATTTGCGAGCCCCAGGCGGCTGGCGCGGCCGACGTGCTGGTGCTGCTCACCGGCGAAGGAGCCCAGGCCCGCGTGGTGCGCACGGCCGCCGCGCTGGCAGATGCGGCGGGGGGAGCGCTGGTGGCGCTGGCGGTGGAGCCGGCGGAAGATGGCGAGAAGTCCGATGTGGACAATTCTCAGGTGCGCGAGGCGTTGGCGCTGGCGGAACAGCTGGGGGCGCGAGTGGTTACCCTGGTGGGGGACGATCCGGTGCAGCCGGCGGTTTTGTACGCCGCATCGGCGGGCATTCGCCATATCGTTGTGCCCACTACGCGGGCGCGGTCGGGGCTGATGGGCCGCCGCGATGTTGCCTGCCGGATGCGCCGCGCCGCCCCCGAGGCGACGGTAACTGCCGTGCCCGCCCTCGATGCCCCTACGGTGCTGGCTGGCACGAGGGCTGCGGCAACGCTGCGCCCCACTGGCGCCGATGTCGCGCGCGCGGTGGCGGCGGTGGCCATCGCGACGGCGGCGGGCGAGGTGGCCTGGCAGGTGAGCCCTGCCTCTTCGGTTATTCTCATGGTGTATCTGCTGGTGGCGCTGTTGGTGGCCACGCGGGCGGACGGTTTTCTGTACGCCGTGCTCACGGCATTGGGCAGTGTGGTGGCCTACAACTTCTTTTTCACCGCACCGCGGTTCACCTTTCACGCCTATGGTCTGTCGGCCCCGGTGATATTCACGTTCCTGCTGGTGGGAACGCTGGTGGCTTCATCTTTGGCCGTTCGACTCAAGCGGCAGGCGGCGCAGGCCACTCGCCGCTCATACCGCACAGAGGTGCTGTTGGAAAGCACGCGCATGTTGCAGGGGGCAACGAACGTGGCCGGTTGCCTGGAGGCAGCGGCGGCTCAGGTGGTGAAGATACTGGATCGCCCCGTGGTAATGTACGAGGCCGATGCCGCTTGCTCCGGAGGCCTTCGCCCTCCGCGCCTGTTCGATGCCCCCAAGGCGGCTGCAGCAGTGCCGGATGCGGCCGCCCTCACTGCTCCTGCCGAGGCGGCGGTGGCGTCATGGGTGGCGGCCAACGGGCAACCAGCCGGCGCCGGTACCGACACATTGCGGGAGGCGTGCTGCCTGTACTTGCCGATACGCACCAAAGAAGAAGTATGGGGGGTGGCGGGCCTGGTGATGGAAGGGCAGGAGGACTTGGGCCCCTTCGAGCGCAACCTGCTGGCGGCCCTCTTGGACGAGTGCGCCCAAGCGGCTGAGGCGCTGACCCTCGCCCGCCGCCATCGCGACCTTTCCGTGAAAGCCGAGAAGGAGGCGTTGCGCACCAATCTCCTGCGATCCATATCCCATGACCTGCGGACACCCCTAACCAGCATTTCCGGCGATGCCGACATGCTGCTGGCAGATGAGGGGGATTTGAATCCTGCGCAGCGACGGCGCCTGGAGACGGATATCTCCGAAGATGCCAATTGGCTGATAGGGTTGGTGGAGAACCTGCTGTCGGTGACGCGGTTGGACGATGGCGATGTGCCGGTGAGCCTGCAGCCGGAGCTGGTGGCCGATGTGGCGGAAGAGGCCTTGCGCCACGTGAGCCGCCGCGCGGCGGACCATCGTCTGGAAGTGCGCCTGGAGGACGACCTGCTGATGGCCCAGATGGATGGTCGGCTCATCGTGCAGGTGCTGGTGAACTTGGTGAACAACGCCATTGCCTACACGCCGGCCGGCTCGTTCATAACGATACGCGCCGCAGCTCAAGACGGGCAGGTGCGCATCAGCGTTGAAGACGATGGCCCCGGCATTGCCGATGGCGAAAAAGGGCGAGTGTTCGACCTGTTCTACCATGGCGGATCGTGCGCGGCCGTTGGCGGTTCGCCCTCCGTGGCGGGAGAGGGAGGAGATGCCCGGCGAGGAATGGGGCTGGGACTGGCGCTATGCCGCTCTATCTTGCGGGCCCACGATAGCGATATCGCGCTGGCCGACGCCAAGCCCCATGGGTGCGTATTCTCATTCGAGTTAGAGCAAGCGAATGTTGCGGAAACGAGGGGAGGCGATGCAAATGACCCGAGCTGAGGACGGGACTATTTTGGTGGTTGAGGACGATGGGGCGGTGCGTAACCTGGTGGCTACGGCGCTGGACGTGCACGGCTACCGTCATCGCGAGGTTTCCACTGCCCGAGCGGCGCTGCTGGAGCTTACCAGCGCCTCCGACATCAACCTGGTCATTTTGGACCTGGGGCTGCCCGACCGCGACGGCGTAGAGGTGATAAAGGCGCTGAGAGGATGGGCATCCACGCCGGTCATAGTGCTGTCGGCCCGGCAGGAGGATGCCGACAAGGTGTCGGCCTTGGATGCGGGTGCGGATGACTACCTGACCAAGCCCTTCTCGGTGGAGGAACTGATGGCGCGAGTGCGGGTGGCACTGCGCCGGCTGGCCGCTCAGCCTGCAGGCGCGGCCTCGTCGGACGTCCTCTATGAAAACGGGCCCTTGGCCATCGATTTCGAAGCCGGGGTGGCCACCCTCTCGGGCCAGGAGCTGCACCTTACCCCCATGGAGTACAAACTGCTAGTGCTGCTGGCCCGCAACACGGGCAAGGTGCTCACCCATAACTTCATCCTGAAAGAGGTGTGGGGCGATGCGGTGGTTTCCGACCTGCCCAGTCTGCGGGTGTTCATGGCCACCTTGCGCAAGAAGATAGAGCCCGCCGAAGCAGGCCCTCGCTATATCCAAACCCATGTGGGCATTGGCTACCGAATGCTGCGGGTGGAAGACCCTCAGGCTTGAAACATCAGCGCCCCGTAGGTAAGGCCGGCACCGAAGCCTACCAGAATCACCTTGTCGCCGGGCCGGATGCGCTGGGCTTCGAAGGCGTCTGCCAAGGCCATCAGCACGCTGGAGGCGCTGGTGTTGCCTACCTCTTCGATGGAAACCTGGAAGCGCTCCATGGGCACTCCCATCTTTTTGGAGGCGAAGCGAATGATGCGCTCGTTGGCCTGGTGGGGCACGATGCAGGCAGCCTCTTCTACCGGCACGCCCGCCCGCTGGCACACCGTTTCCACCGCTTCTGCCATCACGGTGGCGGCGAACTTGAACACCTTCTGCCCCTGCATGGATATGAAGGGGCGATAGCTTTCTTCACCGCCTTCCGCCGGCTGCGTGCCTGCGATTACCGCTACGGGGGTGGGGGTGCCGCTTTGCGGGAAGGGGAGGGTGGACAGGTCGTACACGGCGTCGCAGGCCAGGTACAGTTGGCTGTCGTCCACGTTGCGCAGATAGGTGGCCAGGATGCCCGGTTCCTCTTCATCCCACGAGATGACCGCCGCGCCAGCGCCGTCTCCGAACAGCACGCAGGTGGCGCGGTCGGTCCAGTCCACGATGCGGCTGAGGCAATCCACGCCTATCACCAGGGCGTTTTTGATGGGGTTGCGCTGGCATCCGCCAATGCCCCCCATGCTGGCGGCCATCATTGAAGAGGCCACGTCTATGCCGTAGATGCATCCCGAGCAAGCGGCGTTCAGGTCGAAGGCAACGGCGTTTGCCAGCCCCAGGCGCGCCTTCACCAGGCAGGCCTGGGAGGGGATGATGGCATCGGGGGTGATGGTCATGCAGATGAGCAGGTCGATGTCTTCGGGCGTAAGCCCTGCTTGCTCAAGGGCCCGCCTCCCGGCTTCGGAGGCAAGGTCGGTGGTGGTTTCGGTGGTGGCAACATGGCGTTGGCGGATGCCGGTGCGTTCCACAATCCACTCGTCGGTAGTGTCCACAATGGCGGCCAAGTCGTTGTTCGTCACCGTCAGCTGCGGCAACGCCTTGCCCCAGCCGGTTATCTTGCATCCCATGGAAGCTGCCCTTTTCCCCGCGTCCGTGCGGTTGATTGCCGTCCGGTAGACGCGCTCTCGATGGTTTTTGAATTGTATGCGAATTGCTTTGCGGAAAAGAGTCGCCGTTTGCCGCTGGGGCACTATGGGATCCATTCCGTTCGGTTATATTAACATGTTGATTGTTCAACAAATTGAGAACACGGTGAAAGGAGCCGTTCATGGCAACTATCGATACAGTGC
>CANSTH010000025.1 GCA_947649875.1 uncultured Parvibacter sp.
GAAAATGCCCAGCACCATGTGGCCGGCGAACATGTTGCCGTAAAGACGGACGGCCAGGGTGAGCCAGCGCAGCACCAGGGAGATGAACTCGAAGATCCAGATGATGGGCACCATGGGAGCCGGCAACCCGGAGGGAGCGATGGACTTGATGTAGCCCAGCCCGCCATGGGCCTTGATGCCCCAGTAGTTGAAATAGACAAACGAGATGGTGGCCGGGGATGAGCCCTACGAAGTTGGCCACCAAGATGAAGAAGAACAGCGTAGCAAGGAAGGGCACATGCTTCTTGAAGCCATGGCCAATCACGCCCTCGCCGATGTCGTTGCGGACGAACTGGTAGCCGTACTCCACCGTGTTCAGGAACTTATTGGTGGGGATGAGGGTGAGGCGCTTGGCCACCAAGCACACGATGAGTGCCACGATGATCCATACCAAGATCATGTAGAAGGTGTACTGCGTCAGACCAAAAGTACTGTTGCCCAGCACCACATGGGGAACGAACGACTCCCGCAGTTCTTGCGCGTGTTCGGTTAGCAATTCCAGAGCGTCCACGAAACCCTACCCTTTCCTTAGCGATTATGGAGCAAGCGCCACACGCCGAAGCCAATGGCAGCGAGAGAGAGGCCCAAAGCCTCTGCAAAGAGAAACGGCAGCCCTATCTCCTTGCTGATGGCAATGGCCCCGAAAACCGCCGCCACCAAAAGGACGAAGGACACCACCAGTGCCAGCAGCAACCAGAATACCGACCCTGCCAATCCTTGGCCGGGGGCCTTCTTCATCAGTTGAAGTGCGCCGAACAGGGGCAGAAAGCCCACAATGCCGACGAGGAAACCGATGATGACGGCTGGAACCATTCGCCTTCTTTCTCTTTACTCTTTTTGGCACTTGATTTCCATTCAAGCCCATCTCAAACGGGCTTATTCTATCTTGAAACAGATAGGCAACAATTGAGAGCCCGGTTTTAAGGCAATAGCCGGGGTGAGTGGTTCCTTTTTGTTTCGCTGGCCTAACGGCCATCGAAACGACTCGACGCTACGGCGCACTGTGGTGCCCGTCCTTGCCCTTCAGGCCTTACCTTCGCGTGCCAAAGTACGCTCAGCCGGCCTTCAGGGCAATCACGGGCACCACAGTGCGTCTCGCTCACCTTTTTGGACCTGTAAGTATTTTGATCGAGTTTTATAGGCTGATTCGCAGGGGAACTGGCTATTCAGAAATAAATTCCCTAACGAGGATGTCGGTTTCGGCCAGCATTTCTTTGGACAGCTGGTCGGGATAGGGATTTTTGTAGACGATTTCGCGGATACCGGCGTTGATGAGCATCTTGGCGCACACCACGCAGGGCTGGGTATTCACATAAATGGTGGCACCATCGATGTTGATGCCGTAGCGGGCTGCCTGGATGATGGCGTTCTGCTCGGCATGGAGCCCTCGGCAAATCTCGTGGCGCTGGCCGGAAGGAACCCCCAGCTGCTCCCGCAGGCAACCGGTCTCGGCGCAATGGGCGCATCCGGTGGGCACGCCGTTGTAGCCGGTGGCCAAAATGCGGCGGTCCTTCACGATCACCGCCCCAACGCCCCGACGCAGGCAGGTAGTACGCGTGGCCACCTCCTCTGCCAGCTTCATGAAGTACTCGTCCCAACTGGGGCGTGTCTCGGGATGAGGTGTCTCGGGGGCTGAGCTGTGGGACATGGGGTGCCCTTTCTCATCGAAAAATCGGACAGGATGCAGGACAATAGAGGTGGCGCTGCGGGAGCATCGGAGGACACGCCTCAACACGCAAGGCGAACCCGCAGGCGCTATTGTTGTTCCAGCGCCATGATCTTCTCTACACGGCCAGTATGGCGGCCGCCGGCAAATGGAGTGGCCAAAAACGCGTCGATGATGGCCTCGTTCTCCTCCACCGGCACGAAACGGCCCGACACCGTTACCACGTTAGCGTTGTTGTGCTCACGAGAGAGCTGGGCGAACTGTGGGGTTACCACGTTCACGGCGCGAATGCCGTGCACCTTGTTGGCGGCGATGGCCATGCCGATGCCGGTACCGCACACCAGCACGCCAAAGTCGGCGCTGCCGTTGGCCACATCTTGGGCCACCAGCTTAGCAAAATCGGGGTAGTCCACGCGGTTGTCATTTTCAGGGCCGCGGTCACATACTTCGTGCCCCCCCTCGGCCAGATACTGGGCTAGGATCTGCTTCTGCTCGAAACCGGCGTGGTCGCTGGCGATGCTGATGCGCATGGAGACTCCAATCTTCAAGGGCACGTGTTGGGGGCAATTGTATTACAACCGCACCGGCCCTTGGCGCAAAACCACAGGCCCATCACCGGTGCAGTCCACGACAGTGGAGGCAACGGCGTCCGGGGCACCTTCCTCCCCTTCCCCGTCAAAGGGAAGAAGCAGGGAAACTGCGGCCAAGAGGCGCGAATCCAAATCAGCTGCGCGGGAAACCGCGGGGCCTCCGGAGATGTTGGCGGACGTGGTAGCCAGCGGCACTCTCAGCACATCTAGAAGCGCGAGGGCGGTAGGGCTTGCGGGCATGCGCAGGCCGATGGTGCCCTGCTCCGAGGCAAACGCGGCAGGAACGCGGTCGGAAGCCCTCACCACCAGCGTGAGCGCCCCCGGCCAATGGGCCTTGGCAAGCTGCCGTGCCCAGCCGGGTACATCCGCCCCCCATTCGTCCAGCGCCTCGGGACCGGCTACCAGCCACGCCACCGGCTTGCCCTCGTCGCGCCTCTTCAGGCGAAACAGCGCCTCTGGCGAAGCGGCGAAGGCCGGCGAGAGCCCCAAGCCGTACACCGTGTCGGTGGGAAACACGACAGGGCGCCCTTGCCGCAAGAGTGCCGCCGCCTCTTCTAGGGAAATCGAATCCATCGCAGGCTCCTTTCCCAAAGGCAAGGGCTACTGGGCCACCCACGCCTTCAGGCTGGCCGCCGTCGCCTCCAGCATGTCGTTGCGCTTGCACATACCCAGCGCCGTGGCGGCCGGAGCGGCAGCAGCCGGAAAGCCCGCATCGCACAGCTCGATGGCAGCTTTGGCAATAAGGTGCTCGGCGGCATCGGTAGGAGGCAACGGCACACCCGCCATCCGCAACACGGCGGCACCGTCGAAATCAGGGGCAGGACCGGAGCCCATATCCGACAGCACTCCGTTGCGCTCGTTCTCCATAGCACCGGCAAAGGGGCTGTCCTTCGCCACGCGCTCGTAAGCCGCAAGCGCCGGCAGGTACTGCTTGGTTTGCCAGAACGCATATCCCAGGCGGTAGAACAGAAGCGATATGTCGGAGCGAACCAACGCGAACTCCAGCGCCTTCTTGCACGCCTCGATAACCGTTTCGAAATCCTCTTTATTGGCACAGGTGTTAATGAGGTCCATGAAGGGCGATGTGGACGTGGGGGCCAGCCCCAATATCTCTTGGCAAAGCGCCTCGGCAGAATCGTTGTCCCCCATGTCGCGGTTGATGTCCACCAGCGCCGAGCGAGCACCGTAGCCAACATCGGACATGCGGCAGAAACGTTTGGCAGGGTCGGAATCGACGAGGGACGTGAGGAATCGGCAGAACACACTCTCGCAGTACAGAAGGCTCACCTTTTGCGGGTCGGGCGCATCGGAGCGCACCTGTGCCAGGTGGTCATCGTCGGCCTCCTTGGTTTGGGCCACGATCTCCTCCAGCTGGGCCGCCGCCAGAAGCAGCGAGTCGTCCCGCTCGTCCATAATGGCGCGGTAGCGAGCCAGAAGCTCCTGGTCCTGGGGAGAAATCACGTCAAGCTCGCAAGCGCGAGTGGCCTGGAACACTCCTTGCAGCTCCTTGGGCAGCTCGCGAGTGTCCTGCGGCAACGGAGTGGAGGGTACCGAGAGGTTTGCCTCCAGCGGCTCTACCGGCTGCAGCCTTCCATCGGCGCCCAGCTCCACCGCTTGGGCAGAGCAGCGAATGAGGGACAGCAGAGCCTGCGGATCGGCGGTGCCAGGCTGCGCCGTCAAGCGGCCGTCCCTGGCCGCCTCGAGCGCGGTAAGCGAGAACGGCATGCGAGCGAATTCCATGGAAATGAGCGGCGTGCCCTCCAGCGAGCCGTCGTATCCGGTAACCACCACGCGATTGATGCCGATGCTGCAGCCAAAGGCGCATGCCGCCACCAGCACAACCAATCGCAGCGCATAGGCAGCAGCCTGGGCGCCCAACGAATCAGTGCAGTCCACCCATCTTCCCGCAGCCTCGTCGAAGCGGGAGTGGGGGAAGTCCTCCGGGCAGGGCAACGATATCTTCACGGCTATGGCACCAGTTTGAGAGTCGGTGATGAAGCGGTATTCCAAGCGATAGGGCAGCACCACCGACTCGGCCGCCTTGGCAAACCGGGTTGACAAATCCCAGTTGCCACCGCGCTGGCCGCTCACCCCGTTGAAAGACAGCAAATCATTGGATTCCTGCGAGCGATTGAAGAACTCGGGGGCAGCGCTGGCGATAGAGCGCAACGCTTCGTCGTCGAAAGCGCTCAGCTGTGCCTCGGTAAAGGTGCCCACCGTGCGAGAACCGCACTCCTGCTCCATTTTGTTGGCCACCAAGGCAAGGCGGCTTAAGGCAGACTCGGTGCGCAGCACCAGCCGCCGCCCCTCTTCCCCTACCTCCTGACTGCTGAAGTTGGTCCAGAACATGCCGGTGGAGTTCAGCCAGCGCAGATCGAGCGATGACTTCACCGCCACGGAGCGCAACCGGCCGCCGTCGGCCTCGGTGAGCAAGCGGGCCGCATAGCGCTCGAAACCGCTGAAATCGCCATCATCGGCACCGGCCATGGAGGCGCGGAACAGCAGCGTATCCACCGCATCGGGCAGCAGCGAATCCATAAAGGAGCGCAATACTTCCTGAGTGGTCTTATTGGGCATCGGCTCCTGTTTCTTCGGGGAACCGCTGTCGCCAGAGCTCTTGCGCTTGAAAAATTCGAACATGGGCAAACCTTTCGCGAAATATATGAGCGAGTGGCATTTTCCCACAAGTCCGCCGCTTGCGCCATGGCACAAGCCCCCAGCGTCTAGATGTATTTCGCCGCCACCGCTTGGGCCACCCGCAAGCCATCAACGGCAGCGCTCATGATGCCGCCGGCGTATCCCGCCCCCTCCCCCGCCGGATACAGGCCCGGATGGCCGACGGCGCATAAATCATCGCCCCGTACCAGCCGCACAGGAGAAGAGCTGCGCGTTTCCACGCCGGTAAGCACCGCCTGCCCATTGGAGAAACCGGGCAGCTTTCGGTCAAGCGCAGGAAGGGCCTCCCGCAAAGCATCGGCGACGAAGGCGGGCAGGCAGTCGGCAAGGTTTCTCCAAGCTACGCCGCGCGGATAGGTGGGCTGCACCCAATCGCTCTTACTGCCGGCCGTGCCGGCCAAAAAATCGGCCACGGTCTGGACAGGAGCAATATAGCGGCCATCGCCTAAAGAAAACGCCGCCTGCTCCATGGAGCGCTGAAACCCCACCCCGGCAAGCGCATCCGTACCGGGAAGATCCTCCGGGGCCACTGACACCAGAAGCGCGCTGTTGCAGTTCCGACCGTTGCGGGAGAAATCGCTCATGCCGTTTACGCACAAGCCCCCCAACTCGCTGGCAGCGGCCACCACCACACCGCCGGGACACATGCAAAACGTGTACACACCGCGCCCGTCGCCGTTGTGCACCGCCAGCTTGTAGTCGGCCGCCCCCAGAGCAGGATGGGACGCCGCAGCGCCGTACTGCACTTTGTCCAGCCATTCCTGAGGGTGCTCGATGCGGACGCCCACTGAAAACGGTTTGCGCTCCATCGCCACCCCCCTGTGCTTCAAAAGGGCGAATGTATCGCGAGCGGAATGGCCGCAGGCAAGCACCACTGCGCCCGCCTCCTCTGTCCTGCGCCCCCCGGCCCCTTGCTCGAGAACGATCGAGCGCACCTGTCCTTCTCCGTCAAAGGACAGGTCGGCCAAACGCGTGCCGAAGCGCACCTCGCCCCCTGCCTCCAGGATGGCGGTACGCATATTGGCAACCACTGTCACCAGATAATCGGTGCCAATGTGGGGTTTGGCCTGCCAGAGTATCTCAGGCGGGGCACCGGCCCGGACGAATGCCTCCAAGACGTGGCGGATATGGGGGCTTTTGGTGCCGGTGTTCAACTTCCCGTCCGAGAAGGTGCCAGCGCCGCCTTCGCCGAACTGCACGTTGGAGTTGGGGTCCAACGGGCCACCAGCGAAAAAGGCCTCTACCGCCTTTTTTCGCTGATCAGCAGCTTGGCCTCGCTCCACCAACAGCGGCCGCAGCCCAGCCTTGGCCAGAAAAAGGGCGCAAAACAGCCCTGCGGGGCCCGCCCCTACCACGATCGGGCGCGGCAAAGCAGCCTCTTTCGCGCAATGGGGAATCGCGAGAGGCTCGGGCACCTCCCAAGGGCGCAGGGCAACGCCCTTTGCCGGGTGAGGATTGGCGCTGTCTGCCAGCTCCACTTCCATATTGGCCACAAAGTGAACCGAGGACCGCTTACGGGCGTCGACGCTGCGCTTCATCAACCGTGCATCCAGAAGATCGTCACGGCGCACCCCGAGCGCCTTTGCCAATTCAGAATGCAAGAGCCCCTGCCCCTGGGCCGCAAAGCAGTCCAAGGACAGGGGTATGTTCGAGGCCAGATAGCGCACGGGGCTCCTTTCCCGGCCGCTCTCCCGTTTCGACAAAGCGCCGGAGCGGGACTACTTGGACTCCACCTGCGGAATGGGAGTCTCGTCCTTCTCGTTTAGGTTGCCATCATACACATAGTGCCTGGTTTCGCGGGCGATCAGCCCGGAGAGCAGCAGCACCATGATGATATTGGGCACCGCCATCAGCGCATTGGTGATATCGGAGATGGTCCACACCACATCGCCAATGCCGATGGCCCCCAGAAAGGCGATGGCCACATAGAGCACCTGGTACGGACGCACCGCATGCTTACCGAACAGATAGGCAATGCAACGGTTGCCATAGTAGGACCAGCCCAAGATGGTGGAATAGGCGAACAGCACCATGCCCACCACCAAAATGGGTGTGCCCACGAACGGGATGGAGGCGAATGCGGCAGAAGTGAGCTCGGCGCCCTTAGTGACAGTTTGGGCGGTGATGCCCGTGAGGATCTCGCCGTTGGCCAGCATGGTGGAAACCAGCACGAGACCGGTGAGCAGGCAGATAACCACAGTGTCCCAGAAGGTGCCGGTCATGGACACCAGCGCCTGGCGGGCCGGGTTGCGAGTAGAGGCAGCAGAGGCCACGATGGGGGCGGACCCCAAGCCGGACTCGTTGGAGAACAGGCCGCGAGCGCAACCGAACTGCAGCGCCAGCATGATGGTGACACCGAAGGCACCCCCCATAACAGCGGTGGGATTGAAGGCGCCCACCACAATGGCTACGAGTGCCGGCCACACGAACTGCCAGTTGAAGCACAAGATGATGATGCAGCCAATCACATAGAGGATGGCCATGAAGGGCACCAGCCGCTCGCACACCTGGGCGATGACCTTGACCCCGCCAAAGATGACCAGCGACACCAGCACCACAATGGCCAAGCCGCAGGCCCACGCCGGAGCGCCGGGGATGTTGGTGGTGAGCACCTCGGTCATAGCGGAAGACTGCACCGCCGACCCAATGCCGAAGGAGGCGATGGCGGCAAAGGCTGCAAACAGGATGGCTCCCACACGGGCCCAAACCGGCACCGAGCCGTCCTTGCGCACGAAGCCGCGTTCCCAAGCGTACATGGCTCCGCCCAACATGTTGCCGCTGTGGTCCTTCACGCGGTACTTCACCGCAGCGAAAGTCTCTGCGTACTTGGTGGCAATGCCGAACACGCCGGTGAGCCACATCCAGAATACCGCGCCCGGGCCGCCGGCCAAGATGGCAGTGCCCACGCCCACGATGTTGCCGGTGCCGATGGTGGCGGAAAGTGCCGTGCACAAGGCTCCGAACTGGGAAATATCGCCAGGGGCATCAGGGTCTTTGGTAACGGAGAGCTTGATGGCGGTGGGCAGCTTGCGCTGGATGAAGCCAGTGCGTATGGTAAGGAAAATGTGCGCCCCCAAGAGGAGCACCAGCATGGGAACGCCCCATACCCATGAGTCGATTAGGTTAATCACCCCTACTACGCCGTCCATCGGCTACCGCCTTCCTTGAGTGTCATGGGGAAATGGCGCGCCGAAAAGGCGACAGCCCCGAGAATCCGGAACCGAGTATAACAAGAGCTTTGTTAACGGCTTGTAAAACAGCCCGTCGCGAGCCAAACGCAGGCTTTAGCGGCCTAAAGTGCCTGCAGGCCCCATCGCAGAGAAGGGGTCCGCAGGCAGATGCTCCACTTTCGGGGTTAGAGTAGGTTGCCGCGCAAGACTACGCCCTTCACCTGGAGGGTGTCCTGGTCCAACAGCACGGCATCGGCCACATGGCCGGGTTCGAGCGAGCCATAATCGGCGGAAAGCCCCAATGCACGAGCCGGATTGGCAGAAGCCGCTTTCACAGCGCTGGCCAACGGGATATCCATCTGGGCAACCGCCACATACAGGCAGCGCATAAGATCGCTCACCGAGCCCGCCAGCGCTCCGTTGTCGATACGGGCCTCGTAGCCCGTCACCGTGACGTCCTGGCCGCCTAGGTCGTACACCCCATCGCCCAGGCCCGCCGCCCGCAGCGTATCGGAAATCAGAATCATGTGGTCATCGCCAAACAGGCGAAAGGCCAGCCGCACCATGGCCGGATGGATGTGGACGCCATCGGCAATGATCTCCGCAGTAACATCCCCATGCTCCACAGCCGCCGGAATGGGACCGGGCTTGCGATGGTGCATGGAGGGCATGGCATTGTAGCAGTGGGTAAGGTGCCGCGCGCCTTTCGCAAAGGCATTCTGGGCCGTTTCGAAATCGCAGGAGGTATGAGCCACGGAGATGCGCACTTCGTCCGCCAGCGTTTCGATAAACGCATCCGCCCCCGGCTCTTCCGGCGCAATATCCACCAATTTGAACAGGCCGCCGGCATGCTCCTGTAAGCGGCGAAACTCCTCAATGCTGGGATTGCGCACGAAATCGGGGTTCTGGGCCCCCACCTTGTCTGGCGAGATGTAGGGACCCTCCATGTTGATGCCCACCAAATCCGCCTCGTTGGCGGCGGGCACATAGGCAGCAGCGGCCTCGGCAGCACGAGTGAGCACATCCTCGGGCAGTGTCATAGTGGCGGGGCACATGGCGGTAACGCCACGCGAAGCCTCATAGGCCCCCATCTTGTGCAGCCCTTCCAAGTCGCCATCGCTTATGTCGGCGCCGGCGCTACCATGGAAGTGCAGGTCAACCA
The DNA here is from genome assembly GCA_947649875.1 of uncultured Parvibacter sp. Classification (GTDB taxonomy): domain Bacteria; phylum Actinomycetota; class Coriobacteriia; order Coriobacteriales; family Eggerthellaceae; genus Parvibacter. The sequence goes on from CANSTH010000025.1 coordinate 9,304, forward strand.
ATCCGGGAATGACGTAACAGCCGGTAGCATCCAGCACCTGCCCCACATCTGCTGCAGTCACGTCGCCGACAAACCGGCCGTCCGCAATCTGCAACTCCCCCTCTTCGAAATCGGTGCCGTTGAACACTTTACCGCCCACGATCGCGCTTACGGAAGCAGCCATCGCCAACCGCCTTTCTCGATGTATCGAATACCAGCGCCATAGTAGCGCAAAGGGGGCCGCATAAGCCCCCTTCGACAGATTCTTGAAAACTGCTTTTCCCGATTCCGCAACAGGGGTGGGGGGGGGGGGGGGGGGGGGGGGGGGCGGGGGCGGGGGGGGGGGGGGCGCGCGCGCCGGGGGGGGGGGGGGGCGGGGGGCCCCCCCCCCCCCCGCCCCCCCCCCCACCCCTCCCTCCTCGGGCTTAGACCTCCGCTCCACCGCCCCGCCCGCACCCCAATCCAGCTGGATCAAGGGCGACCTGGAGGTGTTTCGACGAGCTCTGGGCGCCCCGCCAAAGAACTCGGTCCTTAAGAAGGCGGCTATGCCTGCCGCAGTCGGGGAATCCGGGATGGGACGCCAGATGCACTGCGCCATGTCGCCGCCTTCTAAATCGAGTTCGACGCGGGAAAAAGCGCCCAACGCTCGGCGAAACACCTCCAGGTCGCCCCGTTGCGGGTCGAGTCAAACTAGCAAAGGGCGCCGGCTTCTTTGTCTACGATCACCGTCACGTTGGGGTGGAATTGCAGCACAGAGGCGGGCACATCGGGGGTGACGGGGCCGAAGAAGGCTCGATGCACAATATCGGCCTTGTCGGCGCCACTGGCTACCACCAGTATCTCCTTAGCAGCCATGATGGTTCCGATACCCATGGTATAGGCCTCGCGGGGCACATCGTCGATGGAGTCGAACAGGCGAGAATTTGCGTTGATGGTGCTTTCGGTGAGGGTGACGCAGTGGGTGTACTTGGGGAAATCGGGCGCCGGCTCGTTGAAGCCGATGTGGCCGTTATGACCCAAGCCCAGCAGCTGCAGTCCCAAACCGCCCGCCTCGGCAATGGCCTGCTCGTAGGCAGCGCACGCGGCCTGCGCATCGGGGCAGGCGCCATCGGGCACGTGGGTGCGGGCCGCCTCGATGTCCACATGGGAGAACAAGTTGTGCTCCATGAAATAGCGGTAGCTTTGGTTATGCTGCGGGTCGAGGCCGCGATACTCGTCCAGGTTGAAGCTGGTCACATCCTTGAAGCTCAGCACGCCCGCCTCGTAGTCCTTTACCAGGCAACCATACAGGCCAATAGGGGTAGAGCCGGTGGCAAGGCCCAGCACACAATCGGGATGCGAAGTCACATAACCGGCAATCACATTGGCGGCCGCACGGCTCATAGCATCGTAGTCTTCAGCGATGATGAACTTCATAGGAGAACCTTTCTCATCAAATCCAAGGCGATTAGGCGCGTTCGGAGCGCGCTGTCCTATACTAGCCCAACTCCGAACAAACAGCGGGTTGGTTTTGCTGTTTCGAGCAAATGCCCATGGACGCGCTACCGTTTTCGCCAGGCAATGCGGGCGGTTACAATCGCAGCTGCGGCCATCGTCACGATCATCACCGCATACAGACCGGCATAATCTCCCGTGCGAGGCATCGGGGAAGCAGAATAATGCGTCTTGACCGCGGAATGGGAACCCGGTCCCGCATTGGAGGAACCGCCCGATGCGGGCTGGCCCACGTTATCGCCACCCGTTCCATCGGCCGAATCGCCATCCGGCGTGCCAGGACTAGTGGGGTCATCTGGATGGGTCGGCACATCGGGGTTATCGGGGTTATCAGGCCCCTCTGCGTCCTTAGGGGCGAAGTACGCCAGGAACAGCGTGGGGGCATAGGAAGCCCGAGCGTCGCCGTCATCTAGCAGGGCCTCTTTGATGAGATTAGGCGGCAGGGCTTCCTGGCTGCTCACCAGCTCGCCATCGTGACGGTACCATCCCTGAAACTCGTAACCCTCTTGGGCGGTAGCGGTCACCGTTCGCAGCCCCTCGGCGGTGGCAGCATCCACCACTTCGTAGCTTATATCGACGCGACCCCCCGCCTGGGGATAAGCGCCGTACAGTACGTAGGAGGCATTGGCCGGCGGTTTTTGTGCCAACGCCGCCGCAGTTGCAGGATTGCTGGTCACCTTGTAGGTGGCCTGCCCCGCTATCACGCCGGAGGCCACTGCCACGTTGCGTACCGCTTCCTCCTCGACATCGGCATCGGTTACCGTATGACTATAGGAAAGCGTGCGGCTCTCCCCCACCGCCAAATCTCCAATGGGCGGCAGCTGTGTGAGACTGTCGGCTATTTCCACTTGCCGCAAGGCAAGATTGCCCGTGTTGGTCACCGTTACCGAAAACTCTACAACCTCGCCGAGCACATAGTATTCGCCATTAGCAGGAGCGTTGGAGATTGCCTTGCTCAGGGACAGCTGGGGATTGCGGTCGGCGAAGCGGGCCACGAACTGGGTTGGCAGCACCACATTGCGCTCGGTGAGCAGATTGGCGCGCGTTGCCTCAACTGTCAAAAGCTCATTGTTGGTCACCAAGCGATTGCCCTGGTACCAACCTTCGAAGACCTTGCCGCGCACCGCTGTGGCAAGCGAGCCAGTCACCCCATCGCCGGTAAGCGCGGTCACAGAATTCGATTCGGGCGACACGGCGCCGTAGCCAGACGGCTGGGCGACGTACGTCACCGGCACTACGCTCAGGCGCCATACCGCATAAAGAACCACCTGGTTTCCCGGCATGGTAAACACGCTGCTCTGCCCCGCCGGATAGGTAGGGACAAGCGCATCGGGGCTTTCCGCCCAACCAAGAAAATCGTAGCCGAAACGGTTGGGCCTGATATCCTGATTCACCGGCACCGATTCTCCCTGATAGTAGCTCTGGGCGGGAGGAACCTCGGAATCGCCGCCGTTGGGCTCGTAGATCACCAAGTGCGCCGACTTGTCCATCACAACACCATCAACGTTCCACGTGTTGGCAGCGCCGGCGGCCCGGCCCTTCACCACATACCAGACCACTGACTGGGTACGGGGGTCGAATGTGCGGCCAGCCGCCTCCATCGCCTCTTGGATTTGCTGGTCGGAAGGGGCGTCCTGAATGTTGGAAGCCACCGCTTCGAGGTTGTTCGTTACCGCGATTGGCCAGCGTATACTGCCCTCAAGGCTGGTGGCGGATCCGGAGGGTATGTAAAGGGCACTCGAATATCCCGATGGCTCGAAAGGAATGGCCCCATCGGCCCTGATGTAGAAATATGCAGTGTTATGCCCCTCGGATGTCCCTTGCGGCAGCCAAACGGCATACACCGTTGCATCACCGCTTAATTGCGCGTTGTGCGATGCGTTGTCGGGAAACATCTGCCCGGCAGCATACACGTTCGCACGTCCAGCAGGATCAGTGGACCAGCCTACAAACAAAGCCCCCTCAGCGGCGGAGAATCCACATTCTTCCGCAGTCGGAAGGCAAATGCTCCCCGTAGAAGTGGTTACCGCGAAACGCCTGCCCGATTCGCCATCCACCAAAGTCACCGTCACCGAAGAGGGTGTAGGATCCGCCGGATCGGCCGCGAATTCATCATCGATGGCCGGATACTCTGGGCCGCGCTCTCCCTCCCAGCCGTAGCCAGCTGCCGAGGCGGACGATGGGGGCCCGCCCACCTCGGGAACTACCGCAATGAGCGCCACAGCCGCCGCCAATGCAAACACTGCCGCAGCGGCCCATCGCGCAATGTGCTGGCGAGTAGCGGCGATCCCCGCCCCTGCCCACCGCGCATCTGCCCGGATACTTTCGCATTCGCCCTTGCCCATAGCAGCCACCACCAATCTAGTTGGCCGTATCTCCAGCCTCTGTCATTTCTGACATCAATGTAACGGGCGCATCGCAAAAACAGCTCGAAGAGGGGAAACCGTTGACCAGCGAAGGCGATATTGAAAGCCCAGGGAGACATACGGGCCGCATCGCACGCTATGTCCAGAACAAAACCGCGTCCAGTAAGTTCTGATATGCCCACGGATACACATCTGAGTACCATCCGATTTCCGGCACGAAGCACAGCAGCGACGAATAGGCCACGCTGAGCGTTACCAGCACAATGAGCACCTTGAGCAACAATCCCCGCAGTTGAGGACGCGTCTGCAACGCCTCGTTGGCAATAAACACCAGCAGCACTGTAGCCGCCAAGAACATGAAGCTGAAATCAGCATAATAGCGTTGCAGAATGCCGGCCATTTCCGCATCCAGCAGCGCAATGACCACACCGCTTGCCAAAAGCACGCACACTACGCCGAACACCGTGCGAGTGCGGCGGGACTCCCGCCGAAAGCGCAACAGCCGCGGCGCAAAAACCAGAAGCCACAGCACGGGCAAGCAGGCAAAGATGCCCCCGAAGGTTGCCTCCTTTACCGTCTGCCCCATATCGGTGGTGGCGAAGGGCTCTGGTTGCAGGAAGGGAAACACGCCGTTGGCACAGGGAGGCTGCAGGAAATAGGCGAACAGCGCCGGTGCAAGGCGGCCTATCTGCCATCCGCGCTTTGTCATATCGTTCACCGTGAGGTTGTAGTTCGCCCCGAAATTGAACGGACTGCCAAATCGCGCCGCGTTATAGGCCATGATGGCCCCGCCCACCAACAGGTAGGGGGCTATCAGGCAAGCGAATTGCTGCGCGCCCTCTTTTGTACGGATATGGCCTTCAGTGATGAAGGGGCGCCAGAACAGCGGGAAGGCCAAACAGGAGAGCAGCATCAACTGCGGACGACACCCCAGCACCAGCGCCATACACAGAGATCCCACGAGGTAGCACACACGGGGATGACTGCTGGCCCTTCCTCTCATCCAGAAGTACAGCCCCCATACGGAAAACGTGAGGCCGCACATGATGGGAAACGAGTAGAACGTGGGGAACTTCACCAGGTAGAGAATGCCGCAACAACACACCAACGGCACCTGCAGCAGCAGGTACAACCCCAAACTTACCGATTTGAAGTTGTGACGGCTGAAGCGATCCAACAGTGCCGAGCATCCCAACATAAACGCAATTGCCATGGCCAGCACCCCGACGGCTGTTGGGAAATTTGCCCCCGTAAGCAGGTAGAACGGCAGATAGAACAGTACCACCGGTACCACACCGAAGTACACATAGTAATGGCCGTCGTAGTAGGCCACGTCGAATAGGTAGGGCTCGCCCGTTTGCTTTTGAGCTTCGTCCCGAGCGCCCTTGTCGTAGGGGTCGTCCATCTCCTGCAACCACTGAGGCGGCTCTTCGTCCAAGTAGAGATGCCCGTCCGCCATCGCGCGCGCCAAGTCGGCATACTGCTGGGCGTTATCGCCCCCCACCTCAAACGTGTTTATCACACTAGAGCCGTCCCAGGCCCCGTAGTTATAGCTCGAAGTGGCAACGCCCACCAAATTGGACCCGTAAAAACAGAACATAGAAAGCGCCACCGCTTCCACGGCCACTGTGGCAACAATGGCCGCCTTCGAGCGCAGCGGATTTTTGCGCATATCTATGGAGTAGATACCCGATCCGGGCCTGAACAGGTACACCACCGAGATCACGAGCAAAACCGCCAGGAAGCGGGTTGTGTTGAAAGAGAAGGGCCGCGGGACGTTTATCAGCACCTCATCCAAATAGACGGGATAAGACACCTCGTCTCCCGCTATCTCGATGCGCAGGTTCCCCACTTTGCCAGCGGTGTTGAGATTGATGTATTTGCTCTGGCTGCCATTGGTGGCCACATCCACAACCGGCACGCCCTCCGTATAATCGGTGGAGTCGAAGAAGGTGCGATGGGCTTCATCAGTGAACTGGATCTTTATCGGCAGATTCTGGGCGGGCTGATCGGAATCGAATCCCAGATAGAGATTGTGAACCTCGCAATCAAGGTTGCGAAAGTCTATCACGTGGTCATGCACCGTCAATCGATGGCTGCCGTTTTCGGTCTGCTGCAAATCCACTTGGGAAGTGAGGTTCACGGGCTGGTATCCAAGCGTTCGGAAATGGTTCATGTTGAAAAGAAACACTTCCGCCGCCAACGCCAGAAGCACAATGAGCACCCACGACACGACGCAACGCTTTGCCTCTTCCACATCATCGTGGAAGGCCCTCATGACCAATGCCTGTATTTTGGCGGCTATCGCTTCCATGGACTTCATTATAGGCAACGGCTGCTCGGCAAAATGGGTCGAATAGCAATCAGGGCCGGAAACCTTACGGCTCCGGCCCTGCTAACCCTCGAAATAGCTAGTTCAGAGCGTCCTTGACATCGGCGTATACCACATCCACATCGCGATCACCGTCAATGGAGACCAGCAGGTCGCAGCCGCGATAGTAGTCAATCAGCGGGCTGGTTGACTTCTCGTAAACGTCCAAACGATTGCGCACCGTGGCCTCGTTGTCGTCATCGCGCTGGTACATCTCTCCACCGCATACAGGGCACACAGCATCGGCAACGCTGCCAATGTAGCCGCACTCCTTGCACATGCGGCGCGAGCACAGGCGGTTTATGATGACCTCCGGCTTCACATCAATGAGCAGCGCGGCATCCAACGGGCGCTCCAGCTTGCCCAGCTCGGCATCCAGCGCTACCGCCTGAGCAGTGGTGCGGGGAAAACCGTCTAGAATGAAACCATTGGCAGTGTCGGGTTGCGAAAGGCGCTCAGTCACCAGACCGATGATCACATCATCGGGCACCAAGTCGCCCGCATCCATGTACTTTTTCGCTTGAAGCCCCAGCTCGGTGCCTTCCTTCACCGCGGCGCGCAGCATGTCGCCGGTGGAGATATGAGTGAGACCGTACTCATCGATGAGCTTGGCCGCCTGCGTGCCCTTGCCGGCGCCAGGAGCGCCCAACAGCACAATGTTCATAGCGATTTCCTTTCGAAGGGCTTTTGTAAACTTGATGTGGTCATTGTAACAATCGGGAGTGCGGCCCCTTCCCTACTCCACGAATAACCGACAAATGGCGTCATCGAATTAAGGTTGTACTTTGTTTGGTAAAGAATATGCCGCCCGACAGCTCACTGCGGGGGAGTCGGGCGGGCACACCCTCAGTCGCTCGGACAGTCCTGCGCATGTAGAAAGCACCACTGGCGCTTTCGCGTCGTGCGGAACTCGCTTTGTAAGGGCATGCCCGCCCGCCTAGTTCGTTTTTGGCGGGCGACATAGAAAGATGACGAAGTTGGCCCTATAAAATCTTTGAAATGCAATTCGACTCATTTTAGGTCCGGACGTGAAAGCGAGAAGCCGCCCGGTGCCCCAGATTGGCTTGAATGCCGACTGAGCGTACTTCGGTACGCGAAGGTAGGAAATGAAAGCCAAGATGGGGTGCCCGGCGGCTTCGCAGCGTCGAACCCTATTTAAAAAAGCCTTCGTAGTTGTGCATCTTCAATTGCGACTCCACCTTGCTCATGGTGTCCAGGGCAACACCGATCATAATGAGGATCGAAGTGCCGCCGAACGCTTGGATGAGCTGGTTGCCAGTGAAATAGAAGATGATAGTGGGGATTACCGCGATACAGGCAATGTACAGGCCACCAGGAAGCGTCACGCGGTTGATAACGTTTTTGATGTACTGCACCGTAGCCACACCCGGGCGCACGCCGGGAATAAAGCCGCCCTGCTTGCGGATGTTGTCCGCCGTCTCTTCGGGATTGAACACCATGGAGGTGTAGAAGTACGCGAAGAACACGATAAGCGCGATGGTGAGCAGCCAGTTAATCCAGCCGGTGGAGATGGCGTTGGCGAATGCCGTCAGCCAACCCACGTTGAAGATGGCCGCCAATTGCGCCGGAAAGTAAATGATGCAGCTGGCGAAGATGATGGGGATAACGCCTGCGGCATTCACCTTCAGCGGAATGTAAGTGGATTGCCCGCCCATCATGCGGCGCCCCTGCACCCGCTTAGCGTAGTTCACCGGGATGCGGCGCTGAGCGCGCTCCACAAAGATGATGGCGGGCACGCACACCAGCACAACAGCCAAAATGAGAATGGTGAGCGCGATGCCCATGCCGGTATCGGCGGTGAGGTTAACCGACGAGAAGATGGCAGAGGGCACGCGGGACACGATGGACACAAAGATGATGAGCGACATACCGTTGCCAATGCCCCGCTGGGTAATGAGCTCGCCCATCCACATGATAAAGGCAGTGCCCGCCACCAACGTGAACACAATGATGACGCTGGTCAGCCAGTAGGGCACCTCGGTCGAGAACTGCACGCCGTAGGCAGAAGACTGGAACAGCAGCAGATAGCCGATGGCGTTGATCAGGCCCAGCCCCAAGGTGAGGTAGCGAGTAACCTGAGTGATCTTGCGACGGCCGGCATCGCCTTCCTTGGCCCAGCGCCCCACGGCGGGGATAACCCCTTGCATCAACTGCATGATGATGGATGCGGTGATGTAGGGCATGATTCCCAGCGAGAACACCGAGAAGTTGGAAAGCGCACCGCCCGTGAACAAGTCGAGCATGGTCATGGCCACGCCAGAATCCTCAAAGGCAGTTGCAAAGTCGTGGAACGGGATGCCCGGCACCGGAACATAGGCGCCAAAACGATACAGCGCGAGGATCGCAAGCGTGAAGAGTATCTTCTTGCGAAGCTCGGGTACCTTGAATGCATCGACAATGGAGCTTAGCAAGGCTCTTCGACCTTTCCTCCGGCGGCCTCGATCTTCGCCTTGGCGGAAGCCGAAACCTTATCCACCTTAACAGTGAGGGCCTTGGTGAGCTCGCCATCGCCCAGCACCTTTACGGGAGCATCGGAGTGCTTGATAATGCCCTTGGCCTTGAGAGAATCGCCGTCTACAACCTCTCCAGCCTCGAACTTGTCTTCCAGGCGGCTCACGTTCACCGGCACATACTCCACGCGATTAATGTTGCGGAAGCCCGGCAGCTTGGGCAGACGACGGGCCAAGGGGGTCTGACCGCCCTCGAAGCCAGCGCGGGACTTCTGGCCATTCAGGCCACGACCAGCGGTCTTGCCGGTGCCAGAGCCGTTACCACGGCCAACGCGCTTGCGGTTCTTGGTGGATCCGGGATTCGGGGTTAGATCTTTCAGTTCCATTTGGTTTTTACTCCTAGCTTTTCGCTTGCCGCCCGTTTCTTGGGCGGTGCTGGCAGATCGCCGCCAGCTAACTTCCTTTTATCATGGCAATGGCGCACCCCATAGGGCACGCCAATTTCCATTAAATCAATTCGCTCAATAAGACATTCTAGGTCCAACCAAGCGAGCAAGGGCAGATGCCCGTCGGAGCCGCGGCGACAGCTCCGAAGTAGAAGAGCTACAGCTCTTCTACTTCTACAAGGTGCTTGACCTTGAAGATCATGCCGCGGACACTCGGGTTATCCACCTGCTCCACCGTACGGCCAATCTTACCCAGGCCCAACGCCTTCAGGGTTTTTCCCTGGTCGGCAGGACGACCCACGGCGCTGCGGGTTTGGGTAACGCGCAGTGTCTTCTTAGCCTCAGCCATGATTACTGCTCCTTCCAGCCGAACACTTCGGCAACGGACAGGTCGCGGCGATTGGCAACATCCTGCGGGCTCTCGAGGCCCTTGAGGCCCTCAGCCGCAGCCTTGACGATGTTCATGGCGTTGGAAGTGCCCAGCGACTTGGTGATTACGTCTTTGATGCCAGCCAGCTCCATGATGGCACGAACCGGGCCACCGGCCATAACGCCAGTACCGGGAACAGCCGGCTTAATCAGCACGCGGCCGGCGCCGTACTCGCCCAGAATCTCATGGGGCACCGTGCCCTCAGCGGTCACAGGAACGGAGAACATGTTCTTCTTGGCGTCCTCTACGGCCTTCTTGATGGCAGAGGGAACTTCGGCGGACTTGCCCATGCCCACGCCTACACGGCCGTTGCCGTCGCCAACCACCACAAGGGCGCTCAGCTGCATACGACGGCCGCCCTTGACGGTTTTAGCAACGCGGTTGATGGAAACCACGCGCTCTTGAAGCTCAGGAACAGCAGTCTCCTGCTGCTGACGGTTGTTGTTACGAGCCATAAGCCTTATCCCCTTCTAGAATACCAGACCGGTTTCACGGGCAGCCTCGGCCAAAGCCTTGATCCGTCCGTGATACAGGTTGCCACCGCGGTCGAACACGATAGTGGTCACGCCGATTTCCTGAGCCTTGTTGCCAATGATGGTGCCGAGGGCAGCAGCGCCCTCCACCGTGGAGCCCTTGGCTCCCGTGGCCTTGAACTCCGGTCCCAAGGTGGAAGCAGCGCACAGGGTGCGGCCCGCAACGTCGTCGATAACCTGAGCATAGATGTTGTTGTTGCTGCGGGTCACGCACAGACGCGGACGGGCAGCGGTGCCGGAAATCTTGCCGCGCACACGACGATGGCGGCGACGCAGACCGGCTTGCTTTTTCTGAAGTTTGTTCATGATGATCCCTTCGATGAAATGCCAGTAAGCGCTTAGTCTTTGCCGGCCTTGCCGACCTTGCGGCGCACGTACTCGCCCTCGTAGCGAATACCCTTGCCCTTGTAGGGCTCCGGCTTACGCCACTTGCGGATATTGGCGGCCACCTGGCCTACCTGCTCCTTAGAGGGACCAGTCACTACAATTTCGGTCTGGCTGGGCACCTCGAAGGTAATGCCTTCAGGAGCCTCCACCAACACCGGATGGGAATAGCCCAGCTGCATCTCAAGGTTCTTGCCCTTGAGAGCGGCGCGGTAGCCCACGCCTACCAGCTGCAGCTTCTTCGAAAAGCCCTTGGAAACGCCCTCCACCATATTGTGGATGAGGGTGCGGGTGAGGCCGTGGAATGCGTTGGCCTCGCGAGTCTCCTCCTTGGGAGTGCACACGATTTGATCGCCCTCGCGCTCGATGGAGATGACGGGCTGGAACGTGCGAGTGAGCTCGCCCTTGGGGCCCTTAGCCGTAACAGTGGAGCCGTCGATGGTCACATCGACGCCAGCAGGAACGGTGATGGGCAGTTTACCGATACGAGACATGTAAAGCCCTCCTTTCCTACCAGATGTAGGCGATAACTTCGCCGCCAACGCCTGCCTTGCGGGCATCGCGGTCGGTCATTACGCCTTTGCTCGTAGAGATAATGGCAGTGCCCAAGCCGCCCAGCACACGGGGCAGATCATTCTTGCCAGCATAGATGCGCAAGCCTGGCTTGGAAATGCGCTTGATGCCGCGAATGGTCTTGGCCTTCTTGGGCCCGTACTTCAAAGTGATCTCGAGGGTGGCACGGGGCTCTCCCTCGATGACGTCGTATCCGCGAATGTAGCCTTCCTGCTCCATAATGCGGACGATCTCGATGAGCTTTTTGCTCGACGGCATGGACACGGTGTCCTTGCCGGCAGACTGAGCGTTACGCACGCGCGTAAGCATGTCTGCAATGGGATCGGTCATTGTCATGTTCTTGTTCTCCTTTGGTTCGTGATGAACCGTGCCTTCTGGTTCGCTTGAGCCCTTAGCCCAAACGCCTTGAGAGCCGGCCCACCCTTGTGCGCGTTACTAGTGCTGTTTACCAGGAAGCTTTAGTAACGCCGGGCAGTTCGCCTTTGTTGGCCAGTTCGCGCAAGCAGATACGGCACAGACCGAACTTACGGTAGTAGCCGTGGGGGCGTCCGCAACGATGGCAGCGATTATGCTGACGCGTTGAGAACTTGGGCTCACGCTTGGCTTTGGCGATCATCGATTTCTTAGCCATGCATGTCCTTCTTTCTTATGCTTAAAGGCCGCAGGATTACGACCTTAATGCCCTAAGTGGTTTTTACGCACGGCCGATTATTGTACGCCAGGCCGTGCGATTTTGGTAGCGTTGTGAGCGCTATTCCGCCTTGAACGGGAAGCCGAGAGCCTTCAGAAGGGCGAAGGCGCTCTCGTTGTCGCCGGCAGTGGTGACCACGGTGATGTCCATACCGCGGGTACGATCCACCTTGTCGTAGTCGATTTCGGGGAAAATCAACTGCTCGGTGACGCCCAAAGAGTAGTTGCCGCGGCCATCGAAGGACTTCGGCGAGATGCCGCGGAAGTCACGCACGCGAGGCAGAGCCATGGCCAGCAGACGATCCAAGAACTCCCACATGCGATCGCCACGCAGGGTAACTTTGCAGCCGATGGCCTGTCCCTCGCGAACATGGAAGCCGGCGATGGACTTGCGGGCACGGCACACGCAGGGCTGTTGGCCGGTGATGGTGCGCATGTCGTTCATGGCAGCATCGAGCAGCTTGGAGTCGCCAGAAGCGGCGCCAACGCCCATGTTCACCACGATCTTCTCCAGGCGGGGAATCTCGTTCACGTTCTGGATGCCCAGCTCCTCCTTGAGGGCGGGAGCAACTTCGTTCTTGTACTTTTCCTTCAGACGAGGAGTAGCCATTGTTCTTTCAACCTTTCGTTCGATGAATTAAACCCAGGATTTCCGACCCTGGGTCCCTCCCGGCATCCGGCCGAGAGGGTCATGGGCGGATGCGCCGGCCTGGCGCCCGGGGCCGCCCACAAGTGGTTTGGGTTTACCCCCGTGATTCACCACCGGGTGTGCGTTGCCAACA
>CANSTH010000026.1 GCA_947649875.1 uncultured Parvibacter sp.
GTGCTTATCGAGAATGGCGTTATCAAGGGCACTACCGCTGCTCCCGAGCATGGCATTGGCATAGGCTGCTACTCCAACAACAAGATTCTCTAAGCATATGCAACCGGCAATGTGATTGTCGTTGCTTCGAAGCGGCGCCCAATAAGATTCCGGTTGGTCCCCAGAAAGGAATTCGGGTTTCATGCCCCTAGTGTCCATTGTGGTTCCCTGTTACAACGAAGAGCCAGTCTTGCCCATGTTCCTAGAAGAGTGCGGGTCGGTGGTGGCCGACATGCACTCTTCCCAGGGGCTTGATTTCGAGCTGGTGTTCGTAGACGACGGATCGAAGGATGGCACGCTGGCGGTTTTACGCCAAGCGGTGCCGGTGGGGGACTATTGCGCCATACGCTGGGTGTCCTTTTCCCGCAATTTCGGGAAGGAGGCAGCCCTCTACGCCGGCTTGAGTGCGGCGCGGGGAGATTACGTGGTGCTGATGGATGCAGACATGCAAGACCCGCCAGCGCTGTTGCCGGAAATGTTCGAGCGCATGCAGCGCACCGGCTGCGACTGCGTTGCCACTCGTCGCGCCACTCGCCAAGGAGAGCCACCGGTGCGCTCCTTCCTCTCCCGGTCCTTCTATTCGCTCATCAACTCCATCTCCAATGTGGAGTTTGTTTCGGGGGAGAGGGATTTTCGGCTCATGCGTCGACAGGTGGTGGACGCCATTCTTTCTTTGGGGGAGCGCAATCGCTTCACAAAGGGCCTTTACGGGTGGGTGGGGTTCACCACCGAGTGGATTGCCTACGATAACGTGGAGCGCGGTGCCGGCAAGACGAAATGGAATCTGTTCGGATTGTTCCGCTACGCGCTGGACGGCATAGCCGGGTTCTCCACATTGCCGTTGCAGATATCTTCGGTGGGCAGTCTCCTGCTGTTCTTCATTTTCGTTGTTGCGGTGGTGCTTATTGCGATTCGGCGACTCGTGTTCGGCGATCCGGTGGCCGGTTGGGCCTCAACTGCCTGCATCATCTTGTTCGTGGGATCGCTTCAGCTATTTTGCCTGGGGATATTGGGGCAATATTTGGCGAAGACCTACCTGGAAACAAAAGAGAGGCCGCTGTTCATTGTGAAAGAGGCCAGTGATGAAGGGTAGCACGCGGACGATTGGCGATAATGTCCGGGAGAGAGGGTGGCCCAAGTCTACGGCCGGAAAGGCTCTGTCGTCTATGCCGGGGCTGCAGCGGTTGCATCTGACGCTGCTGGTCTTAGGCGCCTTGTTTTTCGCGCTTTCTGCGAACTATACCGCCCTATGGTTCGATGAGGCTTACTCGGTGGGGATTGCCGCTCATCCGTTTGGAGAGATATGGACCATCGGTGCGGCAGACGTGCATCCGGTGCTGTATTACTGGATGCTCCATTGCGTTTACCTGTTGTTCGGGCACAACGTTGTGGCCTTCCGATTGGTGTCGGCTCTGGGCGGATGGTTGCTGGCGCTACTGGGATACACCCATGTGCGTCGTGATTTTGGAGCACGCTGCGGGTTTGCCTTTACGCTACTCGTGTTCTTGGTGCCATGGTCGGTGCGCATCGCCCTGCAGATTCGCATGTATTCTTGGGTGGCGCTGGCGGTAATGGTGGCTGTCGTCTACGGATGGCGAATTGCCGTGCGGCTAGGGCGGGCAGCTGACAAGAGCCCTTCTTCGGGTCCGGTGCCACTTGCATGGTGGGCGGCGCTGGCCGTGTTGCGCAATAGAAGCCAACGGAATAGGGGCTTGCGGCGGTGGTTTCTGTTTGCTGTTGCTGCGGTGTTGGCTTATCTGCCGTGGCTATTCGTGGTGGTTGGTCAGGCGAAAACGGTTTCAGGCGGATTTTGGATAGCATTCGAGTTTCCTGGTACCTTTGCCGAGCTTGCCCTGTTCCCGTTCAACACCCCAGAGACGATGAAGCTCCTGGGCCATGAGGTAGGCGGTATCGGCACCACAGAAATCTCCCTTGCTTTGTGGCTGCTGTTGCTTGGATGCGTTGTCGCTTGCGCCTATGCCTATGGCCGCGCATTGCCGAATTCCGTTTCCTTCGAAAAGAATGGGCGAAAGCTGGGGCCGGTGGCTTATTGTCTGGTGGTTTATCTGGGTACCGCTCTTGTGGCCGGCATCGCTTCTTTCGTCATCCATCAGCCCATTCTCTTCTTTCGCTATTTGGCGGCTGCTGTTGGGCCCCTATTGCTGGTTATGGCTTTCGTGCTCACGAGGATTAAGCAAAAGGCGATCATGGCGGTATCGGCTGTGGCGTTAGTGGTTGTTGGGGCGGTTAATTATTGCACGTTGGAGATTTCGGCCCATGACCCGACGAACGACGAGGGACTGGCTGCCTATGGTGTTGTTTGCGAATCGGCGATACGGGCTAACGGCGGGGGAGAAACGCTGGCGTTTTCCGACAGCGAGGGAACAGCCAGCATTGTGGCCGAATGTGCCGAAGGGCTGCCCATTATTTATACGGATCCGGCCGAAAAATACCGCGCCTTTGAGCCGCGCTTCGTTATTGATTCGGCATGGGAGCAGCTGCTGGACGGCTACCGCGGCCAGGCGATATTCATCGGTGCCGAAGAAACGGCAGCCGCCTTCGCCGATCGTTTTGGGGGAGAAGTGCTTCGAAGCGAAGGCTATTTCCACCCTTATTCGAGCAACTGGCTCATCTACTCCGTGATTGAGTTTTAGCGGAAATGCTGGTTTAGGCTATGGGGCATGTTCGGAGCAGGGGGCTTTCTCCTCCATCTTTGCGATATGGGTACGAGGCGATGGAAGGCGCCCATATTTGTGCACTTCGTTTAAGGAGGTTATTTATGAGAAGTACTTATCGCATTGTTGCGGTTTTCGTGGCCGCAATGACGGCACTTGCCCTGGGCGGGTGCGGTGGGCAGCAGCCGGAATCTTCGGAGATGTCGGGCCAAGAGCAGCCTGCAGAGTCGAGTGCGGTGGATACGGAGACGCCGTCGACTTCTGAAGGAGATGGCGATGCGGCTGCGGAGCCGGAGGCTGCGACTGTTGGGTCTTCGCTGGATGCTTATAGCTGGGCCGAGCTCTCCGAGATATCTAACGAGATAGCAGCTGCTCCCGATCAGGCGGTGGCGATTGCGAGCAAATATGGCTTGTGCGCTGCAGATGGCTCTCTTGACGGTGCTCAAGAGAAGTCCATCACGCTGGCCGATGGAACCGAAACGGCGGTCCAGATAATCGGTTTTGCCCATGACACCAAGAGCGATGGGAGTGTTGCCGGAATTACCTTCATATTCAAGAACGCTATCGCAGAGCATCCCATGAACGCCACTGATACAAATGAAGGTGGTTGGGAAAGGTCGGAGATGAGGGAATACCTGGATGGTCAGATGACTAGTCTTCCCTCCGATTTGCAACAGGTGATTGTGGAGGTAAAAAAGAAGACCAACAATGCCGGGGAGACTGACAGCATTTCCGCGGTTACCTCAACTTCTGATAAGTTATGGCTGTTGTCGGCAATAGAGGTATGGGGCGAGGACGTTGGAATAAATTTCGGTTCAAAGGTTAATCCGAACCTCGGGTACAACATGGCAAAGGTCTTCAATGAGGAGGGGAAGCAGTACCAGCTGTTCGAGTATATGCAGAATGCTCCTGATTACGAGCGCTATGACTTTTATTCTAAGGGCGGCACAAAGAAGTGGTGGCTGCGTTCGCCCTACCCGGTCAGCGATGATGATTTCAAGCTGGGCGGATCGGACGATGGCAACCAGGCAGGTGCTGATGGCAATTTCACCGTGGTTCCTTGCTTCTGTATCTAAGCGAAACTTTCGCCAGAGCCTGAGCTGCTGTCGAGGCCCTTCGCATTGCGGGGGCCTCCTTGTTTCTGGGGACGATTCATTTCGACACCCTTCTTCGGTGTTCCAGTTATATATCCGTATGAGAAAATAATCCTTGACATAGGATATGGCTTTCCCTAGGATAATTCTTGTCGATTATGCTCTTTTCAGAATAACTGACGAAAACAATGGGAATTAAGGAGTGGGAATGAAGAAATCGAAGGCACTGCTTTCAGGGCTCTGCGCTCTTACGCTGGCTTCCACCATCGGTCTGGCCGGTTGCGCCCAGGACAACGCGAACCAAGATTTGCAGCAAAGCGCGAACAACGAGCAGCAGAACACTCAGGAGCCCAACGCTTCCGAGCCAGCAGAGGAAGTGGTGCTGCAGGTTTTTGCTGCCAACTCGCTGACCAAGGCCATGGCCGATGCTCAGGCCCTCTACACCGAGCAGCATCCCAATGTGAAGTTCGGCGACACCCAGTACGAGGCCTCCGGCACTCTGAACGAGATGCTGGGCGCCGGCCAGTACGCCGACATCCTCATCACCGCTTCCAAGGGCACCATGGATACCGCCGAGGAGAAGGGCTATGTAGACGCCGCCACCCGCTCGACCATGTTCACCAACCAACTGGTGATCGTCACCAAGCAGGGCGGCCCGCTGGTGGGCAAGGACATCACCCTGGACCAGATCGCCGCCGGCGACTACACCCTGTCTGTGGGCGATGAGAACGTGCCCGCCGGCAATTATGCCGCCCAGTCGCTGTCCACCGTGGGCGCTTACACCGAGCCCGACGGCAAGACCGGCAAAGACGCTTCCGGCAAGGGCGGCGAGTGGTCCGCCACGCTGCTGCCGAAGATCACCTTCGGCGCTAAGGTGGGCGATGTGTGCAAGTACGCTGAGACCGGCGATGTGGACATCGCTATGGTGTACACCTCTGATGTGTACCGCATGGGCGGTGTGCAGATTTGCTCCATCGTCCCCGACGACACCCACAAGGCCATCGTGTACCCCGGCGCCGTGACCGCCCAGAGCGAGAACGCTCAGGCTGCCGCCGACTTCCTGGAGTGGTGCATGACTGACGAGGATTGCGCTAAAATCTGGCAGGAGTGGGGCTTCGACATCGCTGCCTAAGGCTTTCAAGACGTCCGCTGCATAATGCGGACGAATCGGGAGACCGTTACAGGAGCCGCACCGAGAATGGATGCGGCTCCTTCTTTGTTCAGGGGGTAATGTGAATAGGGAACATACCGCTTCGGCCTGTGGCGGGACGCTTCGAAACCGGGTTCTTGGGCTTTTGGTCCTTGTGGCCGCTGCCCTTGTGGCTGCGGTTACGCTGCCGGCAAACGCTATGGCTGCCGATGGCGAGGCCGCGGATGCGGAGGTGGAAATTTCCGCCGATGGCGAAGCGGCCCGTCTGGAGGGCTGTACCTTCGCCGTGGAGGGCTTCTACCGCGCCCAAACCGGCTCGAACCGCGAGATTGACGGCGTCTATTACGGCTACACCTACAGCATGGACGGCCCCGATTTATTGGCGGTGGCCAATACCCCCGAGTGCGCCGTGGTGTACGTGCCTCAAGACTATGTGGACTCGTTCGGGCTTGACCTTCAAAGCCCCGCAACGCAGGACCAGTTGAAGGAGTTGTTGGAACCGCTGGACAAGGGCATGTCCAAGGGCGCCGCTTCCCTGGAAGGCCAAGGCACGTGGTATTTCACCTCCGATCAAGAATTCGAGGCGGAAGGCGCTCGGTTCCTTTTCGCTCAAGAGCTGAAGGAGGGACGCTTCTACACGGTGGTGGCCGCCGCCGACGGTTCCGATGCCAAGGAAGCGGTGGCTCCCGGCGCCATGGACAGCTGCCGGCTGGTGGCCGCCGAGCAAGCGGTGGTGGTGGGGAAGGGCACGCCGCTGGAGCAGCTGGGTTCATTTCTGGCGGAGCTGGACTACTCGCCCTTGTGGGTGACGCTGCGCACTTGCGGCACCGCCATCGTGCTGGTGTTCTTCTTGGGGCTTGCCGCTGCCTATTTCATGCTGCGGGTGAACAAGCGGGCCCAGGACATCTTCGATACCATCTTCACCATCCCCATGGTGCTGCCCCCCACGGTGTGCGGCTTTCTGCTGCTGATGCTGCTGGGGCGCAACACTGCGCTCGGGCGATTCTTCATCGACATCGGCTTCCCGCTGGCCTTCAGCTGGCAGGCCACCGTTATTGCCGCCGTGGTGGTGGCCTTCCCGCTCATGTACCGCAGCGCCCGTGGCGCCTTCGAGAGCTTGGATCCCAACATGCTGGACGCCGCCCGCACATTGGGTTGGTCGAACGGCCGCATCTTCGTGAAGCTGATGCTGCCCCTGGCGTGGTCCTCCATTGCCTCCGGTACGGTGTTGGCCTTCGCTCGCGCCTTGGGCGAGTTCGGCTGCACACTGTTCCTGGCCGGCAACCAGTTGGGCTCCACCCGCACCATCCCCATCGCCATCTATTTCGAGTGGATGAACGGCAACCAGGCGGCCACGTGGTTTTGGACCATCGTGCTCATCGTGTTCAGCTTCCTGGTCATTCTGTTCATCAACGTGTGGAGCCGCCATACCACCAAGTACCGGCGCAAGGAAACCGGCAGCAGCGGACGGGCTGCCACCGGAAAGCGCGGAGGGAAGGGCGGCCCCTCTAATAGGGGCAGGCGCGCAGGGTCCGAGTATCCGGTGGTGGACGAGGCCTTTGCCATTGACGGTATCATCGAAGGGGAGGGAGCCCGATGAGCCTGGAAGTGGACATTCGCAAGAGCTTCGGCTCCTATTCGCTGGACGTGGCCTTCTCGGCCGGTGATGAAACGCTGGGATTCCTCGGCGCCTCCGGTTGCGGCAAGAGCCTCACCCTGCGCTGCATTGCTGGCATCGAGAAGCCCGATGAGGGGCGCATCGTGGTGAACGGCCAGGTGTTCTTCGATTCCGAGCAGAGAATCAACCTCACCCCGCAGCAGCGCAAGACGGCCCTATTGTTCCAGAATTACATGCTGTTCCCCAACCTTACGGTGGAGCAGAACGTGGCAGCTGGCATCGGAAAGAAGGTGCCGGCCGCTGAGAGGACGGCCATCGTGGCCGAGGAGCTGCGGCGCTTCGGCTTGGAGGGCATGGAGAAGCGCTATCCGGCGCAGCTTTCCGGCGGCCAGCAGCAGCGAGTGGCCTTGGCCCGCATGCTGGCGGCGCGCCCCGGCATCCTCATGCTGGACGAGCCCTTCAGCGCGCTGGACTCCCACCTCAAAGGCGTGCTGGAGCAGAATCTTGCGAGCCTCTTCGATGCCTACAAGGGAACCATTCTGTATGTGAGCCATGACATCGACGAGGCGCTGCGCTTCTGCGATCGCATAGCGGTGGTGGAGGCAGGGCGCATTTTGGAAATCGACAGCGGAGATGAGCTGGTGAACAATCCTCAGTCGGAGGCGGCGCTGAAACTATCCGGCTGCAAGAACGTCACCCCGGCCCAAAAGAGGGGCGCCCACGAGGTGTTCCTGCCCCGGTGGGGAGTGGTCCTCGTCACGCAGCAGCCGGTGCCCGACGACGTGAAGTATATGGGCGTTCGCGCCCAGTACCTGGCCCATGGGGAAGAGGGACAGCAGAACAGCTTCCGCATGCGGGTGGACCGCACCAGCGATGCCCGCTTCGAGCGCATGTGCCTTATGGGATTCGTGGGCAACGATGCCGCCTGCGCCCCCGGCAACGAGATGGAGTTTTTGCACAGCCACGTGTTCTGGCGCCTGCCGAAGACGGTGGGGGAGGCCCCTGCGCACCTGCCCCAGCGTGGCGACGAGCTATGGGTGCGCATCCCCGCCGACCGTCTCTTCCTGGTAACGCGTTAAAGGCCTTTCGAGGATTTGCGGGCTAGATTTCGGGGGATTCGTCTGGGACATACTCGCAGGTAGAATTTGATGAATCTGTCTGGAGGATAATTGCAGGTAGAATTCGTAGGGCAGAGATTCTATCTCTGCCGGAGCTGCAATAACGGGCGATTGGTGCTCTCCCGGAGGTGGGCCATTTGACAGGTCTGCGGCTCGACGCGTTTCTGGAGGGGGAACGAGCCCGAAGAGGCTCCGTTCGATGCGTCGTCGGTCGGAGCTAACTCGGTCGCTTCGCGCCCGAGTGGATCTCCTCCCTCCTTTGGCTTAGACCTCGCTCCGCCAGAATGGAGCTGGATTTCGTGGCAGAAATTGTGGAATGGGCCCCCTCTGTTCACAATCTATCTGGGTTGGCTATAATAGTCGGAATGCATTTCCAAGGGAGGGGAATTTTGAAGGACGCTCACGGCAGAACCATAGACTACCTGCGCATCTCGCTTACCGATCGCTGCAACTTTCGCTGTATCTACTGCATGCCCGAAGATGGCGTCAGCCAGTTGTCCCATGAGGACATCTTGCGCATGGAGGAAATAGAGCGGCTTGTGGGCATAGTGGCAAAGCTCGGGGTGAAGAAAATCCGTTTGACTGGCGGCGAGCCCCTGGTGCGCAAAGGCGTGGTCGATCTGGTGGAGAAGATCGGCAACACCGAGGGAATCGACAATGTGTCCATCACCACGAACGGGGTGCTCTTGCCCGCAATGGTGAAGCAGCTGAAGGCGGCGGGGCTTTCGCGCGTGAACATCTCCCTCGACACGTTGGACGAGGAACAGTTCAAGATGATCACCCGCTGCGGGCGCATCGAAACCACGTTGGCCGGCATAGATGCGGCCCTCGAGGCCGGTTTGGATCCGGTGAAGATAAACGTGGTTGTGGTGAAGAGCCTGAACCAGGATTTCCTGGGCTTTGCGAAAATGACCATTGACAAGCCCTTGCACGTGCGCTTCATAGAGTACATGCCGGTAGGGAAAACCGATGGCTGCGATGGCACGGGTTGGGGAAAGAAAGACGTCATACCCAGCGAGGAGCTGCTTGAGATCATCAATCGCCGTGCCGAAGAAGAGGGCCTGCCTCTGCTGGAACCGGCGGGTGATTCTCGTCCCGAGGGTTGGGGCCCTGCCCGCTACTTCCAGTTCCCCGGCGCCAAAGGAACGGTGGGCTTCATTTCGCCGCTTTCCCGCCATTTTTGCAGCGAGTGCAACCGTTTGCGGCTGACGGCCGAGGGAAAGATTCGCCCCTGCCTGTTCTCGGACGAGGAATACGATGTGCGCGCGGCACTGCGCGAGGGCACCGACGAAGACGTGCGCGCTGTGGTGCTGCAGGCGCTTGGGGCCAAGCCCGACGAGCATCACGACAAAGTGGGCACCGAGCGCCGCATGTCCCAGATCGGCGGCTAGGAAAGGAAAGAAGATGAGCGAGCAGCTTACCCATATCGACGAGAAGGGCGATGTGCGGATGGTGGATGTTTCTGCCAAGCCCGATACCGAGCGTATTGCCGTTGCGGAGGGATTCATCTCCATGAAGCCGGAAACGCTTGAGCTCATCGCCACCGGCACCGCCGCTAAGGGCGACGTGCTGGCCTGCGCCCGCGTGGCCGGGGTAATGGCCGCCAAGAAGACCAGCGACCTCATCCCCATGTGCCACCCGTTGAACATCACCAAGGCGAAGGTAGAGTGCACGCCGGTGTTCGCCGGCGAGCGCTCGGACGGCCGCGTGGGGATCCACATCACCACCACCTGCGGCGTCACCGGCAAGACCGGCATCGAGATGGAGGCGCTCACCGCCGCCTCGGTGGCCTGCCTCACCGTGTACGACATGTGCAAGGCGGTAGATCGCGGCATGGAGATCATGGACGTTCGCCTGCTGAAGAAAGACGGCGGCAAAACCGGCCTTTGGCAACGGTAGCAGCTGTGTGCTGGTTGTAGCCCTCCCGGAGGTGGGCCGATTCGCCAGGCCTGCGCTCGACGCCCCGCTAGTCGTAGCCGGACGCGCGCTTCGCGCGAGTGGGTCTTCTCGTCGCTTAAGCTTGGCCGGACCTCGCTCCGACCCGCCGAATCGGCCCATCCACAATGTTTGGGCATAGCGGTCATCGCTAACTGATAACGGTATTGTTGCGGCTTGCTGCCCATCGGGCGGCAAGCTTTTTTGTTGGGGTACGCTGGCAAAAGGCAAATTGTGGGGCGAAAAGGAGCCTGTTGTGAACAAGCGCACCAAGATCATCTGCACGCTGGGGCCGGCCGTCGATTCCGACGAGGCGGTGGAGGCCCTCATCAAGGCCGGGATGGACGTGGCCCGGCTGAACTTCTCCCATGGCACGCACGAGGAGCAAGCTGTTCGCATCGATCGCGTGAAGCGGGTTCGCGACAAGCTGGGCACCCCCACCGCCATCATGTTAGACACCAAGGGACCCGAGATCCGCACTGGGCTTTTGGCGGGCGATCAGCCGGTGGAGCTGGTGGCAGGAAACACCATCGCCCTCACGCCCGCGCCGGTGGAGGGCAACAGCCTGTGCGTGCAGGTGAGCTATCCGTGCCTTGCGTCCTATGTGGCCCCCGGCGACCGCATCTTGATCGATGACGGCCTCATTGGGCTGGTGGTTACTTCGATTGTGAACGATGACGTGATCTGCCGGGTGGAGAACCCCGGATTGCTCGGGCAGCGCAAATCGGTAAACCTTCCCGGGGTGAAGATACCGCTGCCGGCGGTGACCGACCAGGATAAGAGCGACCTTTTGTTCGGCATCCAGCAGGGGGTGGACTACGTGGCCGCCTCCTTTATCCGGGACGGCGAAGGGGTGCGCCAGGTGCGCGCCTTTCTGGCTGCCCATGGCGGTGAGGATATCCGCATCGTGTCGAAGATCGAGAGCGCCGAGGCGGTGGAACACATCGACGAGATAATCCTCGCCACCGACGGCGTAATGGTGGCCCGGGGCGATTTGGGGGTGGAGGTGCCCGCTCAGCGGGTGCCACACATCCAGAAGACCATCATCCGCAAGTGCAACCGCGAATCGAAGCCGGTGATAACCGCCACCCAGATGCTGGACTCCATGATCCGCAACCCCCGGCCCACCCGCGCCGAGGTGGCCGATGTGGCCAACGCCATCTACGACGGCACCGGCTGCGTGATGCTCTCCGGCGAGACCGCCAACGGCGCCCATCCGCTGGAGGCGGTAGAGACCATGGCCGCCATCGCCCGCGACACCGAGCCCTTCCTGTTCGACGAGCGCTTCCCCGACCGGCATCGCACCCATGCCCGGCCCTCGCTGGCGGTGGGCATCGCTGCGGTGGAAACGGCGGAGAAGCTGGACGCCGCGTGCATCGTGGCCCCCACCATGAGCGGCCGCACCGCGCGGCTGATATCCAACCTGCGGCCGAACCTGCCCATTTACGCCGTGACCCCTTTCCCCAAGGTGCGGCGGCAGCTGCAGCTCAGCTGGGGCGTGGTGCCGCTGCAAAGCGATGTGGAAGGCGACCTGCACCACGTGATAACCCGAGCGGAGCAGGCGGTGCAAGCGGCCGGAGGCCTGGCGGCGGGGCAGCTTGCGGTGATAACCGCCGGCGACCCGGAGAACTCGCCGCGGGAAGACAACGCCTTCGGCCAGCCCGGCGTTTCCCCCACCAACGTCATGTACGTGGTAGAGGCCCGCTAACGTTTTGTTGCGCTGCGGGTAGTGGGGGCGGACGGCTCGTAAGCGGCCTGACGGAGCGCTTTGCCGTGGGGATTTCCAGAAAAAATTGGTCCTTGTAGGGGTTTTCCGTATAATTTGGCCGTTGTGTAGAAAGGCGGCCCCATGGCTTCTGAAAACGGATTCACCCATATTTCTGTCAATTCCGGCGATGACGATGTAGTGATTCACGCCGGCGCGACGGCTGTGTCGCAGCCGGACATCGAGGCAACAGCTCTCGAAGAGGAGTGGGACGCCGGGGTTTCGGAAGATGATGCAGAGGCCTATGCGGACGGGGCGGTGTCGGAAGCGGCCGATGAGACAGAAGGGCAATCGGTCTGTGGCGAAGGGCAGGACTCTGCCGCCCGTCATGACGTGCACGAAGACACTGCCGATGCGCAACCTGGCGTTGCGCCCGGGGCAGTTGCCAAGAACGGCTACCACGAGACCACCCTCGACGACATTCAGGGCTCTCGTATGGGCACCACCCAGAAAGTTGTCATCGGCTTGGCCATAGTGCTCATTGTGGTTATCGTAATTTGGCAGGTTGCCTTCAACGGATAGATTGCAAGCAGGTTGTTGCCGGTTCGGGGGCAGCCGTCGTACAGCAAAAGGGGAATGCGATGGGTTCCAGCAAACATTCCGAGGAAAACAAGGAAAGGCGCGCTGAGGAGGAGGCCCCCATAGGGCTCACCGAGGCATTTGCGCCTGTGAACAGGGACGGCTATCGCCCCGGCGTTTCTGATGAGGACGGCAGCCCCATGGGGCTCACCGAGGCCTTTGCCCCGGTGGGGGTGCGCTACCGCCCGTCCGGCGTGGATTCGGACGATGCCGAGGGAATTGGCGCTGCAGATGCTTCCACTGGCGGCGCATCGGCGTTTGATGGCGAAGCTGCGCCGGAGCGTCCGCGCGGCCGCCACGCCCGTCATGCGGCGGTGCCGGTAGATTTCGACGATGACGACGATTTCGAAAAGGACGACGAAGCCCTGGATGACACCGGCGATTTCCCTGCGGTGGCCTTGACCACCATAGAGGCCGGCGAGGCGC
This sequence comes from uncultured Parvibacter sp., assembly GCA_947649875.1. Classification (GTDB taxonomy): domain Bacteria; phylum Actinomycetota; class Coriobacteriia; order Coriobacteriales; family Eggerthellaceae; genus Parvibacter. The sequence goes on from CANSTH010000026.1 coordinate 12,400, forward strand.
GGGAAGTTGCGCCCGCAAAGCCCACGCGCTCCCAGCGCAAGGAGGCCAAGCGGCGGGCGAAGGAGGCCATGCCCATATACATGAAGAAGTCGCGCCGCACTCGGCGCATTCTCACTGTTGTGGTTATCCTGCTCATAATGCTTGCGGGCGCCGGCGTGTACTTTGTGGTGCAGCTGTTCGGCACGGTGGGGGACACGGCCACCCAGCAGGCGCAGATGTCCCAGCAAAACCAAGACACGGCGGCCATAGACAGCTCAACTGCCACCGATGCTACCACGGCGGAGAAGACCACGACGGTGCCCAATTTGACCGAGCTGCTGGGCAAGACCGTCGATGAGGCGACGAGCCTGGTGGGTCGCGGCGCGTCTGTGTCCATGGAGAGGGAAGTGAGCGAAGCGGGAAGCGCCGTGGTGAAGGAAGTGCGGCTCTCCCTTAACGACGAGCCGGCCGATGCCCGCATCGGGGTTCCCACGGTGTATCTGGGGCTGAATTCCGCCGGCGCCATTGTGGAAGCAGGCTATTCCGCCTCCACCTCATCACTGGGCTACGGGTCCTTGAGCTTTGTCGATGCGGTGCAAAGCGAGCATGTGATAGAGAAAACGCTGCGCGAGGCCGGTGCCGATGTTCAAGACGGGGCCGCCGTGCTGCCCGAGGACAGCACGGTGTATTCCACCTACGGCCCTGATGGCACCACTCTCACCCGTGAGTATTGCTCGTTCGGAGGCACGGTGGCCGTGAACGGCGTCGATTGCGTGTGGTCGGCCATCCTCTCTTACGACTACAACACCGCCAATGCCACCGGCAACCTGGCCGATACCGTGCGCACGGTGTACGTGTACATCGACTCGCCGGACGCCCAAGCCTCCGAGCCGGAAGAGCCGCCCGCCGAAGAGGCCGAGGGGAGCGAAGGGTAGCATTGAGGGCTGTGTAGGTCCTGCACGATAGCATCGGACGGTGGTAAACATCGCTTTTGGCAGGTTGTAGGCCGCTGAAGCGAAGAGTCGATGCAGTTTCAAAAAAATCCTTGCGCTGCCGGTTCATTCGGTCTATTATGCAAAGGCTGTTATTCAAGCGAGACGAAAGTCTCCACCTGTTTCGGCGCCACTGGGCAGCTGATGGGTACGATGCATATGTTCCTTTGCCTCGCAAACCCGTTGTGCCTCCTGGCGCGGCGGGTTTTTTAGTGCGCCGGCAACGGCGTAAGAAGGAGGTGAGCGCAATAGCCGCTCAAGAGCCCAGGCTCAACGATGAGATCACGGTTCGCGAATGCCGTTTGATCGACTTCGATGGCAACCAGATGGGAGTGTTCTCCACCGCGCAAGCGAAGCGCATCGCGGAGGAGGCCGGTTACGATCTGGTGGAGATTGCCCCTAACGCAACTCCGCCCGTATGTCGCATCATGGACTACGGGAAGTTCAAGTACGATCAGGCCATTAAGGCCAAGCAGGCTCGCAAGAACCAGAGCAAGATCGAAATCAAAGAGATGAAGTTCCGTCCGAAAATCGATGTGGGCGACTACACCACCAAGAAGAAGCACGTGCTGCGCTTCTTGGAAGCGGGCAACAAGGTGAAGATCACCATCATGTTCCGCGGTCGCGAGATGGCCCACCCCGACCAGGGCCTGTCCATTTTGGAGCGCCTGGCCGACGATCTGAAGGACGTTGCGGTTATCGAGAACGCCCCGAAGATGGAGGGGCGCAACATGCACATGCTCATCGCCCCGTTGCCCTCCGCAGCGAAGAAAAAGAAGGATTCCAAGAAAGACGAAGGAAAGGATACCCAAGATGCCTAAGATGAAGACGCACCGCGGCAGCGCCAAGCGCTTCCGGGTTACCGGTTCCGGCAAGATTATGCGCGCCAAGGCCTTCAAGAGCCACATTCTCACCAAGAAAAGCCCCAAGCGCAAGCGCAACTTCCGCCATGAGACGGAGATTGCCGATGCCGATAAGAAAGTTGTTGCCCGTAACCTTGGCCTTCGCTAGGCCCTTATAGGAGTGATAGATTATGCCTCGTGTAAAGCGCGCCCTTAACGCTCACAAGAAGCGCCGCACTGTCCTTTCCCGCGCCAAGGGCTACTATGGCGCGAAGTCCCGTTCCTACCGTGCCGCCAAAGAGCAGGTGCAGCATTCGCTGCAGTACGCCTACCGCGACCGCCGCAACAAGAAGCGCGAGATTCGCCGCCTGTGGATCACCCGCATCAACGCCGCCGCTCGCATCAACGGCCTTTCTTACAGCGTGTTCATGAACGGCCTCAAGAAGGCCGGCGTGCAGCTGGACCGCAAGGTGCTGGCCGATATGGCTGTGAACGATCCGGCTGCCTTTGCCGCCTTGGTGGAAGTGGCCAAGCAAGCCTAAAGGCTAAGGCTTTTGCAATTGCTTGCAGGGCGGGGGCGCATCCCTCGCCCTGTTTTTGTTCTTGGCCGTCCACGTTTGGCGGCCTGTTTTGGAGAGGGTGTTTTTGAAGAGACTGATTGAACAGCTGCTCAAATTCGGCGTGGTGGGAGTGCTGGCCTTCCTCATCGACTACGGGCTGATGGTGCTGCTCACCGAGTGCTTCTCGGTGGACTACCTGCTGTCTGCCACCATCTCGTTCACCGTTTCGGTGGTGTTCAACTATGTGGCCTCCATGCGCTATGTGTTCCGCCACCGCGAGGGGCTCTCCCGGCGCCGCGAGTTCGTCATCTTCGTGGTGCTGTCGGTGATAGGGCTTTTGCTGAACGATTTGTTCATGTGGCTGGGCACCGATGTTGCCTCAATCGATTACCGCATCACCAAGATTGCCGTCACCGTGCTGGTGGCGGTGTACAACTTCGTCACCCGCAAAGTGTTCTTAGACGCCGGCAATGAAGGCCCCCTCGAGCAGGAAATAGCCCAACGGGAAGAAAAAAATTATCGGTCTAAAAGGCGGCCACGCTCGTAGGCCTCGTAGACGGAGAGCTCCCAAAGCTTGCGGGTGCTCTTGGCCACCGTATCCAAGATGAGGCCGGCGGTAAGCGCCAAAGCGCCGCAGAGCACGAACGCCACCGCCAGCACGGCGGAGGGCAGCCGCTCTACCAGGCCTGTATCGAAATACTCCCAAATCACGGGAACGCCCGCCACGAGCCCCAGCACCATGAACACAAGCGCCAGCAAGCCAAAGAAGGCCAGAGGCTTGTAGTCTTTGAACAAGCTGGCAATGGCTCGTAGCACCAGCAGCCCATCGCCCACCGTGGATAGCTTCGAGTGGGACCCTTCCGGTCGGTCGCGATAGGTTATGGGCACATCGCATACGCGCCACCGCTTGTCCACGGCATGGATGGACAACTCGGTTTCTATTTGGAAGCCCTCGCTTGCGATGGGGACGGTTTTGACGAAGGCGCGGCTCATGGCGCGGTAGCCGGTCATCACGTCTTCGAAGCCGTAGCCGTAGATGCGCTTGATCATCCAGCGCACCAAGTTGTTGCCGAACCCGTGGAAGGGGCGCTCGTTTTCCTTGCGATAGCTGCCGTTGGAGATGCGATCGCCCACCGTCATGTCCGCCTCGTCCATGGCCAAGGGGCGTAGAAGATCGGGAGCGCTTTCGGCGGGGTAGGTGTCATCGCCGTCCACCATCAGGTAGTACTTGGCCTCTATCTCCCGAAACATCTGGCGTACCACGTTGCCCTTGCCCTGGCGCGGCTCGTAGGCCACGATGGCTCCCGCCTCCATCGCCAACTGGGCCGTTCCATCGGAAGAGTTGTTGTCGTAAACGTAGATGTCGGCCAAAGGAATCACGGCACGAAAATCTGCCACCACCTTGGAGATGGTCACGGCTTCGTTGTAGCAGGGGATGAGCACGGCCACGTCTTGGCCCTTGAGGGTTTTGTCCACGGATGCGGCCACATCGGGGGGCAACTGGCTGATGGTCTTCGACACTAAAGCTCCTAAGTGCGCTTGCATTTACTCTGTTCGATTGCCTAATTATAAGGGATATGCTGTGCGATGACTTGCCGTGCGGGGCGATGACGGCCTTGATTGCTGCTAAATCACGGGGTAAATGTGATGTTCTGCTTGCAGGAGCGCGCTTCGGGTAAGATTTGCCCATGGAAAAAAAAGAACAGAACACTGCACTTGGCGCATCGGCCGTCTCAAGCGAAGGGGCCGAGGGCAATGGCCATGAGGGCCTGCAAAGCGAGTCTTCGCCCGTTTCCGTTGACGACGATGGCACCCTTGTGGGCGCAGAGCTGAAGCTGGACGGGGAATTGCAGGCCCCTTCAGCGGGCGGCGAGCTGTCTACGGCGATTGAGCCGAAGGCCGCCGATGGAGATGCCCTTGCTGTCGAGCCAGGCAAGACCATTTTGGTGGTGCACGCCTCGGTGGGCTCGGGTCATCGCAGCGCCGCCAATGCAGTGGCCGAAGCACTGGAGGCATTGCGAGGGCAGGAGGGCTTCTTCGAGCAGTACCCTCACATCCCTCGCGACTTCAAGGTGGAGGTGCTCGATATACTCGAGTTCGGTCGGGTGGTGTTCGACGGCGACAAGACGGCTTCCCTGTTCATTGGGGCCACCCGTCCGTTTTACGATCTCACATGGCGCTATGTGCTTACCGGCCGCCTGCTCTGGGGCGGCGGTACCATCTGGGCGCGCCTCAACTTCCCGAAGTTCACCCAGTATGTGGCGCGCGTGCAGCCGCTTGCGGTGGTGGCAACCCACATTACGGCTGCCAATACTGCGGTGTCGGCCCGGATGCTTACCGGTCAGAAGTTCCCCTTAATAAGCGTTCCCACCGATTACGAAACCGAGGGGCTGTGGCCCCATTTGTACAGTGACGTGTTTTGTGTTGCCAACGAGGCGATGGCCGAGACATTGCGCGCCCGAAAGGTCGACGAGCGTCGCATCGCAATCACCGGGCTGCCCACTCGCCCCACCTTCGGCGCCTCGCACGATCGCATGGCCACGCGGGAGGAGTTCGGGCTGCCCCAGGACAAGCCGGTGGTGCTGGCGTTGGCCGGAGCGAGGCTGCCCAAGCCCTATCAGCATTTTCGAGCTTCCATGGACGAGCTTGTCCCGCACTTGCACAGCCTGGAGGGCTTCCATTTCGTCATCATCACCGGCGATTCGCCTGACTACACTGCCCATGTGAAAGCATTGGTGGAAGAGTACTCCATCGACAATCTCACGGTGCTGGGCTATGTGGACAAGATGCCGGAGCTGATGGCCGCTAGCGATTTGGTGATATGCAAGTCGGGCGGCCTCATTACCACCGAGTGCCTCAATGCCCAGGTGCCCATGATCTTACTGGGGCGCGCCTACGGCCAGGAGAAGGCCAATTTGCGGATGCTCACAGGCGTGGGGGCCGCCTTTTCCGCCACCACCGCGCGCGAGCTGTTCGACACCCTGCGGGGCATTCAGGATAACCCCCGCTCCATCCAGGCCATGCTGGTGAACGCGTCGCTGCTGCGCCATCCGGGGGCGGCGGAGGCCATTGCGCGGCTCACGCTGGAGCTGGCCGATCCGGCCGAGCAGCTGCCCACTCGCACCGATGTGCGTCACTTCCTCCATTTTTACTGGGGTCATAAGCCCGCACATGTCCGATAGCCCTTTGGGCTCGGAGCCTTGAGATTCCCTTCTCGGCTCTGAGCCCTGATGGCTTTCGCATGCTCCCGATTGTGCATTCATCCGCTCGTTTTCCCGTTTTGTGCGGCAGATGCGGTTCATTCTCAAACTGCCCTTCGCTGCGCGGCGGTTCGATGCCCCGCCTTTCGATGCGTCCCCTTGCCCCGTTCGCCCTATGCCCCGTCGTGCGCCGGGGCGGCAACCGTTAAGGTTTTTCGGACGCGGAAGGAAGGTGCGTATGAGAGTAGCGGTAGCTTGCGAGGGCGGGGGAGTGGTTTCCTCCCAGCCCGGCCATTGCCCCAGCTTTGTCTGCTACACCATCGACAAGGGCGTTGTTACCGATTGCCGCAACCTTCCCGTTTTTGACAACACGCCCCGAAAGGCAGCGGGGCTGCTCAAGGCGCTGGGGCTCGATGCCCTTATTGCCGCCGATATCGATGAAGAGATGTCCCGAGATCTGACCGATGAGCATATTGAGGTGGTGCTCGGGGAGGGCGGCGAAGTGCGCGAAGAGCTGGATGACTACCTCGCCCGTCTTCTGAGCGGCGAAGAAGCGGATTACGCAGAATAGAAAGAGCCGGCAACTACCGGCTCTTTCTGAATCGGGTTTTAGATGCGCTTATGGCCGCTGGCCCATGCCGCCTTCCAGCACCAGCGTCTCGCCGGTCATGAACTTGAAGTCGGGATTGGCCAGTTGCACCACAACGCGGCCGATCTCCTTTTCCACATCGCCATAGTGGCCCATGGGGGGCATGTGCACATTGGCCTCGAACGCTTCCGGGTAAGCGTCCTTGAAGTTCTCCAGCGCGGCGGTCCAAGCCAAGGGGCACACCACGTTCACGTTGATTCCATCGGGGCCCCACTCGGTGGCGGCCACGCGGCTCATGCCGCGAATTCCCTCTTTGGCGGCCGCGTAGGCCACTTGCCCATAATTGCCGAACAGGCCGGCGCCGGAGGCGAAATTGATGACGGATCCCTTGGTTTCTTTCAGGTGCGGATAGCAAGCTTGCATATAGTAGAACGTGGCGTAAAGCCCAGAGTAAACGGCCAGATCGAACTGGTCGGTGGTGTGATCGGCAATGGTGACGCCAGAGGCAGAAGCCTGGGCGTTGTTCACCAGCACGTCAATGCGGCCGAACTTCTCGATTGCGGCATCGATAACGCCCTGCACCACGGCCTTATTGTCGGCGCCGGCATTTACGTCGGCCTGGACGGGGAGGACCTCAATGCCGTACTCGCGCTCCAGCTCTTCTTTCGCCGCTTCCAGCTTGGCTGCGTTGCGTCCGGTAATGACAAGGTTTGCGCCTTCCTTGGCGTAGGCGATGGCAATGCCGTAGCCGATGGCGCCCGGTTCGCCGTTTTTCAGCTTGGCCATGCCGGCGCCGGTGATAATGGCAGTTTTGCCTTCAAGAAATCCCATGGATCCTCCTATGGTACGAATGGGCGAATGTACAAATTCTAAGTTTATAGGGCCGGTGTTGCCAGGTTGTTAACAGCGGCTGGGGTCTGGTTCTCGGTAATGTTGCCGCAAAGGGAAAATGCTCTTGCAATAGGATGGCGTTTCTGTAAAAATAGACAAGCTGTCTTCGGACAGGCTCTTTGTCCCCATAGTCTAGAGGTCAGGACGCGGCCCTTTCAAGGCTGAGACACGGGTTCGATTCCCGTTGGGGGCACCATACGAATAAAAAAGAAGAACCCCGCAGGGTTCTTCTTTTTTATTCCACCATAATTGGAACATCTGAGAAATGGTGCCCTCGACAGGATTCGAACCTGCGGCTTTCTGCTCCGGAGGCAGACGCTCTATCCCCTGAGCTACGAGGGCGTGCAGGCTATTATAGTACAGAGAGGCTAGCGTAGTGGCTGAAATTGTTCAGATAGATCGGATGAGCTACGGATCGGCGGGCGTTGGGCGGCTTGCATCGGGAAAGACGGTGTTCGTCGAAGGCGCTGTTGCCGGCGACAAGGCGCTGGTGGAAGTGCAGAAAGACAAGAAGTCTTTCGCCCGGGCAAAGGCCTTGGAGATTGTGGGGCCTTCGCCTGAGCGGGCGCAGCGGTCGGAGTGCACCGCCAATTGCAGCGGCTGTCCCTGGCGGGATTTGGCCTATGGCGCGCAGCTGCGGGCAAAGCGTGCCAACGTGGTGGATGCACTGGTTAAAAACGCTGGCTGGGACAAAAGCCGTGCCGAAAGCCTGGTGGGCGACGCGCGTGCCTCCAAGCGGCAATGGGGCTATCGCAACAAGATAGAGCTTGGCTGCGGCAAGGACGCTCGTGGCCTGCTTGCGCTGGGGTTCTTCCGCGAGGGCACCCATGAGCTGGAAGCGGTTCCTAACTGCCCGGCGGCGGTGCGTCCGCTGCAGAAGCTTCCCAAAGCGCTTTCAGGTGCGTTGCGCTATGCGCTGGGGGAAGAGAGCTGCGGGCTGTTTCGGGTGGGCGTGCGCGGCTCGCTGCGCACGAAAGACGTGGAAGTGGCTCTATGGACAACGCCCGGGGCTTTCCCCCGTGCCGTGGCCGCCAAGACGCTGAACAGCGCCTGCAAGCCCACATCGGTGGTGCGCGTTATGGCGGAAGAGGGGGCCGCTCGGAAGGTAAAGAAGGTGGAGGCGCTCTCTGGCAAAGGCTGCTGGGAAGAGCAGCTGTGCGACCAGCGCTTTCTGGTAAGTGCACCGTCTTTCTTCCAGGTGAACACTGCTCAGGCGGAGGAGCTGGTTGGTTTAGTGCTGGAGGGCTTGGCGGCGGGGCCTGAAAGCTATGTTGCCGACCTTTATGCAGGTGGGGGCACCTTCTCTATCCCGCTGGCTGCTGCCGGTGCCGATGTGGTTGCCGTTGAGGCGGCGGGAAGTTCGGTGCGCGATCTTCGCCGCAATGCCGAGCGCGCAGGCGTGCAGGTGGAAGTGGTGGGGGGCGATGCTGCCCGCGAGCTTCCAGAGCTGGGTCAGCTGGATGCTCTGGTGGTGGATCCGCCGCGAGCGGGGCTGGCGGCGGGTGTGGCCGCCTCCATTGCCGCCGCCGTTCCCAAGCGGGTGGCCTATGTTAGCTGCGATCCGTTCACCTGGGCTCGCGATGTGGCATTGCTGGAACGAGAGGGCTATCGGCTGGTTTCTGCCACGCCGGTGGATATGTTCCCCCAAACCTACCACATTGAGACCGTCAGCATCTTCGAGCGCGCTATTCGGTGAAGATTGGCAGTGTTTTCCCAAGACGGGCGCGGGTAACTGCTAGAATTGAGCGGATGCGCCTGCGGCGTTGGCGCCGCCGTGCCGTCAATTGGAGCGAATTCAAGCAAAGGAGCAAAATATGGCCCTCTATACCCCGGCCTATCAGCCCACCGGCGACGAGATCGCCGTCATCAGGACCAGCAAGGGCACCATCCGCGTGCAGCTGGCCGGC
>CANSTH010000027.1 GCA_947649875.1 uncultured Parvibacter sp.
CGGCAAGGGCGCCAGCGGCACCAAGAACTGCAGCCCCTTTGATGAAGCTCCTACGCGAGAAGCCGTGCATGCTCTCCTGCTTTTCCATGAAAGCTCTCCTTTTCTCGATTCTTCCCGTTTTGGGAAGTTGTCATTTCCTCGATCGCAAAGTGCCTGATTACAGGATGCTCGCAGCGTAAAAGCCCCAGCGGCTCAGGCACACGCCAACAAACACGCACAGGAAGAGCGCAGTGGCCTGCCAGCTGGCCGGTGCCTTTTGGGCAGCGGCAGCAACCGCGATGCCGCCCACCCCGGCCACAACCAGACCGGCATAGATGAGCATGGCGTCATTGCCAACAGAGCCGAAGTGCAGGCCCGCCAGCAACAGGGCAACCGCCAGCACAACCAACACGACAATGGTGGTCAGCGTAAAGGAGCTCTTCTTGAGGGCGTCTTTCGAAAGGATGGCCCACAGTGCCAAGCCCATGGCAATGTCGCCGATCACGAACAGCGGGACAGTGGTCCAATTGGCCCAGGCGGGAGTGCCCACATTTACCAGGTAGGCAAAGCCCATGATGAACGCCAGCACCAGACTGACCACAGCGGCAATCCAAACGAGCGCCTTGGGTGCAGCGCCTTTACGCCAGCATACGATGAGCAGAACCAGCAGCAACAGGCCCAGCGCGATGCCGCAATAGGCCTCCTGCGCAATACCGGCAGTGGGGTTACGCAGCGCCAACAGGAACAGTTCGGGCCTCTTCAGGTGGAAAAGCACCCCCAGCATGCCAATGCCCAGCAGCACCAACGCCACAAGCGGTGCAAGCCAAGACCGCTGCTGCTTCTCGGCGGACGGGAACAGCGCCATGGCCACAACCAGGCCGGCAGACAGACCGCCAAGGGTAGTGAATACGAATAGCGGGAATTCAGAGATCATGAAACACCCTCCTTAGAAGTTCTTAGAAGTTTGCAGACGGCAGGTTTAGGCCATCTGCCGATTTGGTTCGTCCAGCAGCTGCCCTTCTGCGGGCGCATCGCCTTGGCGCCTGTCGGCAAGCGCCCGACCCCCACGCAGAGCCACATAGGCGACAAGCAGCACACCATAGGCTAATGCCCCTTCGGCGGCGGCCTCTCCTCCCCCCAAGGCGGAGGGAACAAGCATGAGCAGGGCATGCACACAGGCAAGCGCAAAGAACACATACGCGAAACGTTGCACGCGCCTCCATCTGTTGGGACTCATGGCTCGCTTGACCCGTTGCACCGAGGTGACGCCTAAAACAACCAGCAGCACCGTAAGCACAGCGGCCACAGCAAGGCCTGCCGCCACAAAGGGGCCGGCCAAAGCACCTGCGAGAACCCGGGGAACGAACGAGGCAACGTAACCGCAAATATGCCCTGCGCATAAAATGCACGCTACGATGGATATCTGGGCACGGATAGGACGCAGCCAGCCACTTGCCCGTCCATCGCGGGGGAGAACCCCGACGAACATCACAACGGCAAACAGGGCCATGGCCACATAGCAACGTTTAACCAGCAAAAGCAAGACAAGATCAACCGATTTTGGCAAGCCGAGCGCAGAAGAGGCAAGTTGCATCACAACGGCAACAGCGGCCAGCACATAAAACACAACGGGGAAATGGCGAATCGGCCCGCGCAAGATCACGCATGCCGCAAGCACCGCGACAAACGTCAAGACGAGAAACACAGATCGCGACCTTCCCCCTCCAAGACTACAGGCTTTCCTTGGCTCATAAGGTACCCCCTCTCACTTGGTCCCTTATCGAGAGATAGTGCCGAAAAGTGGGGATTTCCTTCCGGGAAACTCCACTCTCCCCCAGCAAACCTTTCTGTTGCAACCGGGCATCGCCCTTGCTTCGACAAGCCCTACGCTAAACAGGCATCATTTCTGCGGCCGCAAGATGCCCGTCCATTCGATGGTGTCATATTATACCGATTCACTAGTATGGTCAATAGGTATTTCATCTAATACAAAAGTGTGTAATAATGGTTAGTGACCAGCTTATATAAAATCGACCCCAAACGGAGAACATGCCGTGTACGGACCATTGATAATAGCGTACCTGTTCCTTGGCGGCACAGCCGCAGGGGGCTTCTTCATGATGGCATCATGGGATCTTGCTTTTTTGCGCACAACCGGCATTCAGCCGGCCAAGGTTGCCCCTACTCGTAGCTGGCGTGTCAAGCAAGCGTTCGAGTCTCTTCGCACCCGTATGTACACACTTTGCCTGTTACTGCTCATTCTTTCGATGCTGTTTTTGTTTTGGGACCTAGGGGTGCCCGCACGAGCCCTTTACATATTCCTGCACCCCCACGCAACCGTGCTCACCTTCGGCGCGGCATCACTCGTGGCAGAAGTGGCAATCGGCGGCCTTCTTGCGCTGGGCGCGGTATTTGGCGTGCGGGCTCGCTATAGACGCATTCGCCGAGCATTGAATGTTGCCTGCTGCCTGGTATCGCTTGCCGTAATGGCCTACACGGGAGCATTTCTCATCAGCAATGTGGGCATTGCATTCTGGAACACCTGGACCATCGTGCCCTTATTCGTTTTCTCGTCGCTTTCCTGCGGCGCCTCGCTGATGCTTCTCATTAACTACTTCACCGACGATCATGCGCTTTCCTTTCGCACTACGCGGCTGTTTCAGAAGTTGCATCTTGCCTTTCTTGCCGGTGAAGCCATCTCGCTTTTTCTGTTCATGCGGGCCGCGTTTCTCAACCCCGTTGCCGCCAATGCTTGCGAGATGGTTCTCTCCCCCGACATTCTATCCACCGCCATCATTGGCGTAATCGGGTTTGGCCTTGTAGTTCCCGCAGTTTGCGAGGGCATTGCACTGGCACAGCGAAAAGGCACCGACCTGCCCATCGCAGACGCCTTCTGCCTGTGCGGCGGCTTCCTCTTGCGCTTCTGTATCATCTCATGTGGGGTTTATTGATGTATATTCTTTGGGTTATCATGCAGACATAACCCCACACCCCCAAGCACTAAGGGTAAGGTTCTATGAGCGATTCAGAAACCACCGTATTCCATGTCGACGAAACGTCCGATCTTCCCATTTGGGCACAGCTGCGCAATCGCATTGCCTATCTGATACGAACGGGCCATTTTGCGGCAGGAACCCAACTTCCAAGCGTTCGCAGCCTTGCAGCCAACGCGAACATAAACTACAACACCGTTACAAAAGCCTACCGCGATTTGGAACTGTCTGGATTCATCGTATCAATACGGGGACGAGGCATGTTCGTGCAGAAGAACATTGCCCCGGAAGACGAGAGCCTCGAGGCCGCCAATGCCCTCTTTGAGAGCTGCCTACGTCAGTACCGGTCGTGCGGTATGTCCTTTCAGGATATACGCGAGCACCTTATCGGGATAATCGACGATGCGGAAAACAAGGCCCGAATTGCCGAAGAAGAAAGGCGCCAATATGAATCGGTTTAGCAAGCGCGGCAACAAAGCCGACGGCAAAGATGCAAGTGACTGGGCGGCGCAAGGCACACGCACAACCGACATCGAAACTATCAATTCCCCCCATGCACGGCAGACCAGCGATAACGCACCGCGCATGTTCTCCGCCATCGTCTTCGTTTTGGCCTTTGCCCTCGTTGCCGGGATTGGCTATCTCATTTCGGGAGAAATGGGCATCGTCACGTTGTGCGCCAGCTTCGTGATTGCCACACTTGCCGCCTTCGCCATACACATCGCATCGCAATGGGAACGCATCGTCGTGCTCAGGCTTGGCGCATACAACAGGATCGTGGGGCCCGGGCTGTTCTTGGTTATCCCATTTGTCGAGCACATCGCGCTTCGCGCAGATATGCGCATCATGCTTACGGGCTTTTCGGCAGAAGAAACGCTTACCTCCGATCTTGTTCCGGTAAATGTCGACGCCGCGGTATTCTGGATGGTGTGGGACGCCGAGAAGGCATGCCTCGAGGTTGAGAATTACTACGATGCCGTGTCGATGGCTGCCCAAACAGCGCTGCGCGATGCCATCGGGCGCAAAAGCATTTCCGACATAACCGTGCACCGAGACAAGCTCGACCAGCAGCTTCGAGACAAGATCGAAGAAAAGACAAGCACGTGGGGAGTGTCGGTGCTCTCGGTTGAGATTCGCGACATCGTCATTCCCAAAGAGCTGCAATGCGATATGGCCGTTGCCGCTAAAGCCGAGCGCGAAAAAGACGCGCGCATCGTACTCGCCGAGGTCGAGCGCGATGTTGCCGAGATGCTGTTGGATGCAACGGAGGTGTACCGCAAAGACGAAATGGCCTTCGAATTGCGCTCCATGCACCTGCTTTCCGAGGGCGTGAAGAACTCCAACGGCACCCTTGTCATCCCCAGCGCCTACTCGGAAGGATTCAGGCGGGGTCGAGACGATCAACCTCCGGCCGAGCATCCTGCGGACAGCCCCGGCAAAAACAGCCGATAAGCCGAAACGCACCCCGCACAGCAAGATATGTGCGGGGTGCGTTGTCTTTAAGCCACTACAATGCTATTCGGCAAAACGCAAGGCACCATTGCGCCACAAAGCAAGAAGGAGACGAGAGCATGCGCAATATTCGCATCAGCGATGAAACAATGAAGCGGGCAGCTGCCACCAAAGAGCTCGCCCTATCGTTTAAGGAAAAGCTGGAATTGGCCAAGCTGCTGGACGGTTTGAGGGTTTCCGCTATAGAAATCGAGGGCATCGAGAAATCGAAAGCCGACATGCTTCGCATAAAGTCCATCGCCTCGATCGTCCGGAACTGCACGCTTGCCGTGCCCGTCAAAATTGACGGCAGCGATGTAGACGAAGTTTGGCACGCCATGGCCGAAACCGCGCATCCCCGCCTGCAGGTGCAGATTGCCACCAGCCCCGCGCGTATGGAATACGTCCACCAGATGAAGGCGCCCGATGTTCTTGCAACGGTGGCAGAAACCATCAAAGCTTGCTCCGAACGCACAGCCGATGTGGAGTTCATCGCCGAGGACGCCACGCGAACCGATGGCGACTACCTCAAGGAGATCATCGAAGCCGCCATCGAGGCAGGCGCCACCACCGTTACCGTTTGCGATGATGCCGGCATCATGTTGCCGGCCGAGTTCGTCGGCTTCATTTCCGATCTATTGAACGCTATTCCGGCATTCTCGGAAGGCATGTCCGACCAGCCGGGCACGGCACGTGCGGCACTGGGAATCCGCTGCAGCAACGAGCTGTTCATGGCGGTTTCCACCAGCATCGCCGGCATCGCCGAGGGCGCCGCCGAGGTGAAAACCACCTCCTACCCCCTCGGGGAAACCATGCTTCCAAAGCTGGTCAAAGCACTTAGCGCCAAGGGCGACGCATACAACGTGAGCTGCCCCGTAAACACTACCATTCTGCAGCGCACCATGAGCCAGATCGACCGCATCTGCAATCCCGCCGCCAGCAAGGCGTCCCACTTCGCCTCCTTGGGGTCAAGCGATGCAGCAGACGATATGATCTTGAAGGCAAGCGACAGCCAAGACGCCGTTGCAGAGGCCGTGGCAAAGCTGGGCTACGATCTGTCGGCGGAAGACGTCGCACTTGTCTATGAGGCATTCCAGCGCATCGCCACAAAAAAGGAGAGCGTAGACGCACGCGAGCTGGACGTCATCGTAGCATCGGCCGCCATGCAGGTACCCGCCACCTACAAGCTGGAGCGCTACACCATTAACAGCGGAAACTCCATCAAGGCCACCGCAAGCATTCGCATGTTGGTGAACGAAGAGGCCGTAGAGAGGGTAGCCATGGGAGACGGCCCCATCGATGCCGCCTTTGCGGCCATTGACCTTATTGTGGGCAAGGCCTTCGAACTTGACGACTGGCAGATGCAATCGGTCACCGAGGGCCAAGAGGCCATGGGCGAATGCGTTGTGAAGCTGATCAGCGACGGCAAAATCTACTCGGGACGCGGCATCTCCACCGACATCATCGGGTCGAGCATCCGGGCCTACATAAATGCACTGAACAAAGTCGTATATGAGAAGGAGGACTAATGAAGCTGTCCTTCTCTAATCGCGGATGGAGCCAGCTGCCCTGGGACGAGCTGGTTGATCTGATCGACGAAATGGACTATCAGGGCATCGAGGTGTACAACCTGCTTGAGAATTCGCATCTTGTGGGCAAGGGTGGCCCCTTCGAAGGCGCCACCGCGCGAGCCACTGCCCGTAGTCTGCGTAATCGCAACCTGTGCATTCCCGTTTTCGACACCTCCCTTGACATATCTGTCTGCGGCACCCAGTTGGCAGAAACCATCGCCGATGCAAAACGCCTTATCGACATCGCCTCCGACATGCGCGTCGACCACCTTAGCCTGAAAGCCCAGAGCACAGGTGAAAACGCCTTCGGCAACATCCATGAGGCGATTGACGAGCTTCTGCCCTACGCAATCGAACGGGGCGTAAGCATTCTCATCGAGACAAGCGGCATCTTCGCCGATACATCCCGCCTCATGGAGCTGCTGGACACCTATGCCAGCGACAGCCTGGGCGCTCTTTGGGATGTGCACCACCCCTACCGCGACTGCGGCGAGGACCCCTCCACCACCATCACCAATCTGGGCGCCTATATCAAGCACGTCCATCTGCGCGACTCCGACAACGAGGGCTCGTACAACCTTGTAGGCGAGGGCACGCTGCCCATCGACCGGGTGATGCGCGCCCTCTCGTCCATCAACTACGATGGCTTCATATCCTTGGAATGGAAGCCCGAGTGGCTGGAAGGCATGACCGACCTGGACATCATCCTCCCCTATTTCGTGAATTTCATGCGCCGCTACCGCTACACGCGCAAGGCGCAGGGCCAGCACTATCCCAACCACGATGGCACGGGTCAGTACCTATGGAAGCAGGCGGAACTCATAGACCTCACCTTCCCGCAAGTGCTCGATGCCATGGTGGAAGCGTTCCCCGACCAATATGCGTTCAAATACACAACCCTTGATTACACGCGCACCTACGAGGAGTTTCGCAAAGACGTAGATGACTTCGCCCGTGCACTGGTGTCGCTGGGGGTAAAGCCGGGCAGCAAGGTGGCCATCTGGGCCACCAACGTGCCCTCTTGGTTCATAACGTTTTGGGCCACCACGAAAATCGGCGCTGTTTTGGTAACGGTGAACACTGCCTATAAAGTTCACGAAGCCGAGTATCTGCTGCGTCAGTCCGACACCCACACGCTGGTGATGATCGAAGGGGCGCTGGACTCGAATTATGCCGAAATCATCAACGAACTGTGCCCCGAGCTGAAAGACAACAAACCCGGCCAGCCGCTCCATTGCAAGAAGCTGCCCTTCTTGCGCAATGTGATTACCGACGGCTTCCATATGCCAGGCGCGCTCACGTTCGAAGAGGCGTTCGAGCGGGCCAACCTGGTGCCGCTCGATGCAGTGCAACGCATGGCCGAAGATGTACGCCCCGATGATGTATGCAACATGCAATACACCTCCGGCACCACCGGCTTCCCCAAGGGCGTCATGCTCACTCATCGCAACGTGGTGAACGACGGCAAGAGCATCGGCGACCGCATGGGGCTCTCCACCGCCGACCGCATGATGATCCAAGTGCCCATGTTCCACTGCTTCGGCATGGTGCTGTCCATGACCGCCTCCATGACCCACGGCACCACTATGTGCCCTATGCCCTATTTCAGCGCGAAGGCATCGCTCTCCTGCATCACGCAAGAGCGCATCACCTGCTTCAACGGCGTGCCCACCATGTTCATCGCCATGTTCAATCACCCCGACTATCGGAAAACCGATTTCTCGCATATGCGCACTGGAATCATGGCCGGTGCTGGCTGCCCGCCCGAGCTTATGAAGCGCGCCGCCCAGCCCGACGAGATGAACATGACCGGCATCGTGAGCGTGTACGGGCAAACGGAATCGTCCCCCGGCTCTACGCAATCCACTTGGACCGACTCACTTGAGTTGCGCACCGAAACCGTGGGCTACGCCTTCCCCTACATCGAGTGCAAGATCATCGACCCGGATACCGGTGAAGAGCTGCCCGATGGAGCTATCGGCGAGTTCTGCAGCCGCGGCTACAACACCATGAAGGGCTACTACAAGATGCCCGATGCCACGCGCTCGGCCGTCGACGGCGAGAACTGGCTGCATTCCGGCGACTTAGGGTACCGCAACCCCGACGGCACCTTCGTCATCACCGGGCGCTTGAAGGACATGATCATTCGCGGTGGCGAGAACATCTATCCGAAGGAGATCGAGGAGTTCATCTACACCCATCCGCAGGTGAAGGACGTGCAGGTGATAGGCGTTCCCGACAAAAAGTACGGCGAAGTTGCCATGGCGTGCATCATTCCCAAAGAGGGTGAGGTCATCGACGAGGAGGAGCTGCGTGCCTATATCATGAGCCACATGGCCCGTCACAAGTTGCCGCAGTACTTCAAGTTCATGGAAGAGTTCCCCATGAACGCCGCCGGGAAGGTGCTGAAGTACAAAATGCGCGAAGCAGCCGTGGAGGAGCTGGGGCTGTAGCTTATATCCCATATGTCAGAGGGGCGTTGCTATGGGTCGCGCCCCTCTGCTACTACCCGCTATGGTTCGCAGATCCAGCAGATGGCCAGAATAAATGCCTATATCTGCTTCTATTTGATGCCATGTCACCATCCCCATGCCCCCAGGCACGCCGTCGCCCCCGGCGCATTCATCCGTTATTCTTCTTAAATGTTCTATTTGACATATAACAGATTCTGCGTTAAATTGTTCTATGTGTAATATAACATTTAGGAAGGGGGCCGTAATGATCATCGCGATAGACGATGCTTTGCCCGAGCCGTTGTATAAGCAGATACACGATCAGATTATCGGCGGAATTGCCACGGGAGAGTTGGAGCCAGGCACATCGCTTCCATCGGTGCGCACACTTGCAAGTGATCTTGGCATAAACCTGCACACCGTAAACAAGGCCTATGCGATCTTGCGCGATGAGGGCTACGTGCAGATGCGCGGGCGCTCTGGCGCCGTCATAAGCGAACCGAACGATACGAACCGCGCCGACAAAAACCGCGAGACACTCGCAGCCATGGAGAACGACCTCTTCAAACTTGCCCTTACCTACCGCGCATGCGGGGGCACGCGCGGGCAGTTCCTCGAATGCGCAGCCGCCCAAGCGGCGCGAGCCTATGGTGCAGTTCCTCAAGATTACGGCGATGCTTCGGCCAAGCGCAAGACAGAAGGGCGCTCGGCAAAGCAAGCAACATCTAAGCGCACATCCGCACATCCATTTGCGCAAGGCGCGTGATTACCGTGCCAGCCACCGAACCGACCATGCTTGCGCTGCTGGGGATTGTCCTGCTCTTCGTTCCCATTACCGGCGCCCTTATGGCGGCAACCCCCTATCTCATGCCGAAGCGCGAGTGCTTCGCCGTAACCATCCCCGACGCCGCATCAAGCTGCCCGGAGGTTAAAAGTCTCAAGCGCTCCTATTCCATAGTCGTGTCAACGGCCACGCTGGTGCTCACGGTGCTTTGCGGCGCCAGCCTCCTTCTAGATCAGGAGCGTGCTTTCCTGCCTGCGCTTGTCGTTTCCGTGCTCATCTTGTGCATTGGCGGCTACGGGCTCATGCTCCACTTCCGCCAAAGGATGTTCGCGCTCAAACGCGAAAAGGGCTGGAGGGCGCAGTCGGCCAAGCGTGTGGGGTTCGTTGCCGAAGAGCCCGCGCCTAAACCTCTCTCGCAGAAATGGGACTTGCTGTTCCTGGTTCCCATCGTGGTCACAGGGCTTATATGCCTTGTAGGCTACCCCCTCATGCCGGAGCGCATCGCCTCCAACATCAACCTTTCAGGGCAGGTTTCCCACTGGATAGACAAGTCACCGCTCTCGGCAGCGTTTCCGTTCCTTGTCGTTGTGTTCCTGGATGGCTGCTTCGCCTTCTCGCATTGGAGCATACTGCGCTCGAAAAAGGGCGTTGATGCTGCGCGTCCAGCGGCAAGCGCTTGGGCATACGGGGCCTTCGCCCGCGCCCAGAGCATACTGCTCGTGGGATTGGGGACGATGCTCTCATTCATGGGGCCAATAATGGCGCTTTCCTTCATGGGCGTTATCAGCATGCTGCAGGCGCTGCTTCCCGTCTTAATCATGATTGGCATCACACTCGTAGCAGCTGGTGCGGTCACCGTGATCTACGGGCAAAACGGCGCGCGGCTTCTGCGCCGCATGGAGGAGCCCGCAGTAATGCCAGTGGATGACGACCGCTATTGGAAGCTTGGCATCTTTTACTGGAACAGCAGCGATGCCAGTCTTTTTGTACCCGAGCGTTTTGGAGTGGGATGGACCATGAACCTGGGAAGGCCAGCAGCATGGGCAATTATTGCCGGCTTTGTTGCCGTCATCGTTGCCTTCATCGCCCTTTCGATCTGCATGTAGCCGCACTCTGCCTGATCTCACTCAGAAAGGGGAATGCGGCCTCACGACCAAAACGCCAGGTTGCCCCTTTTTGAAACGGGACGACAGCGAACGTCCCCGCTGTCGTCGCCCGTTGTCCCGTTGTCTCGCTGTCTCGGCCGGCAGATGGCCAGAATAGGCGCCTATTCTGGCCATCCGCGTTTATTGACGCCGTAAAGCCCAAAACAAGCGCCTTTTCTGGGCTTTACGGTCATAATGGTGTTTGTTTCAGCTCATAGAAAGTTTTGACCATCCAAAATACGGTAAATACGGACGTGAGATATTGTGTGCACGCATCTTGTGGCCAGAATAGGCGCCCATTCTGGCCACAAGAGAGCATGGGAGCAGGGGTGAGCAATGAACAAACAGAAGGAGAGCATCTGGAGCTTCCCCTATATCGTGCTCATGGCGGTCAATCTCTTCCAATCCATGGCGGCATTCATGACCAACACCACCCTTCCGGTTTACGCGGACGCATTGGGGGCCACGCCTTCCATGGTGGGTGTCATCGTCAGCTCGTTCTCGGTGACTGCTCTGCTCTGCCGACCTTTTGCGGGCCCCGCTTTCGATAGCTTCTCGCGCAAGCGTCTCCTCGTGGCCTCACAACTGGTTATATGCACCTGCATGGTTCTCTACGGCATTGTGAATTCGCTAGAAGGGCTGGTGGCGGTCAGACTGCTCCATGGAGTCGGCATCGGCTGCAGCGGCCCTGATGGTAGTTTTGCGCTGGAATAGGAAAAGCCATCGCAGCGCCAGTAACGCTTGATACAAGAACCTCGGATAGCATCAGAATGTCGAAGCCGCAATGGCCCAGCGTAATCACATCCTTGTTTCTTAAACATTCTATTTAGCATATAACCAAAAGTGGCGGAAATCCCCGCCACTTGGTAAAAGCAAAATTCTCTGACGGTTTACACCACGAACCTTATTCCCACTCTATGGTGGCGGGGGCGGTTAGTTGTTCGAACAGAGTCAAGTCGCATCACCTTGTAATAGGATGTCCAGCCAGTGCCGAGCAATCCCAGTACCATTTTGAACTCGCCAGATTCTTTCGCGATTATTCTCTTTTTACACCCATCCCGAACCGGGAAATCAACCACCTATGGATACGCAAATCCCCAACCCGGTAAACACGGCAACTACAATGGTTAGAGCCCTTATCGCATACCTTAAGCCTGATGCAAGTCCTAAGTCCTTGACCAGAGACTTTGCTGAGATGCATATGTGGGTTGCCAATGCTACATCAAGCAAGAGAGCAACGATAATCCACGCAGCGTTTCCGCAGGCCAAAAGAGCGTGCGCAACGGCAATCGCGCCCACAGCGATTCCGCTGACCCACTTCTTCGCCTGGTGCGTCTTCTTCTTCGCGCTTGGCAGCCTTTCTTCGTCGTGGAGCATCTGGCGGGTAGTGCCGATACTCAACACCACGTGAGGTACGACGACGCAGACGCCAGCCCAGACGATCCAGCTCGCCTCTCCCGAAACCACTCCCCAACAGAAGAGCGCCCCCATGATCGCATGGGCGGACAATACCGCCAGCAGCAGCAAGGATGCTATCCCGTTGGCACGCCTGAGCATCTATTCAGCGTCCTATAGAGAACGCAGCAGCTTCACGAACTGCGAGACGTAGGAGGTCTCGTTGTCGAACCATGCCGCGACCTCCACGAGGTAGCCATCGTCGAGCGGCGACACCTTTGTCTGGGTAGCGTCGAATATGGAGTAGAGGTCAGTTCCAGCGATGTCGGAGGACACTAACTCCTCGTCGGTGTAGCCGAACATCCAGCTCTCTTGCCCATACATGAGCTCGTTCAGCTTCTCGACATCGAGCGCCCCTTCGCCTCCGTAGGAGACGACGGCGTACAAGGTGATGAGGCTTCCCCTCGTGACCGGGATCCTGATGGCGTAGCCCGAGAGCCTTCCCTGAAGCTCTGGGAGCACGAGCCCCACCGCTTGGGCGAAGGCGGCTGTGGTGGGGATGATGTTCTCGGAGGCCGTGCGCGAGCGTCTCAGATTGCCTTTGCTCTGCGCGTCGTCCAGCGTCATCTGGGAAGGCGTGAGCGCATGGATGGTGGTGGCGATGCCCTGCTGGATGGGAGCCACGTCGTTCAATGCCTTCGCGAATGGCGCAAGGCCCACGGTCGAGCACGATGCGGCGGACACGATATCGTCAGAATCGGTCAGGATGGACTCGTTTATCCCATACACTATGGTCGGCACGTCGCTTCCCGCAGCGGCGGAGATGAGCACCTTCTTCGCACCGGCCTCTATGTGCGCTTGCGCCTTCGCACGCGAGCAGTATGCCCCGCTGCATTCGAGCACAACGTCGATATCGAGCTCGCACCAGGGCAGTGCGGAGGCATCCGCCTCACGAAACGCCTTGACGACCTTGTCCCCGATCATGAGAACACTTGCGTTCTCGTCGAAGGATACGCTCGTCCCCAAGGCTCCGTACTCGGTGCTGTGCGCAAGCAAGTAGGTGATCGTCTCCATGGATGCGATGTCGTTCACGGCCACGAGCTCCACGTCCTCGCACCCCAGAAGCGAGCGCACCACAAGTCGCCCTATGCGTCCCATCCCGTTCACAGCAACACGTTTCATGTGCATTCTCCTATCCTGGGTTTCCGGTGATGAAGCATACGAGGTTGATGATCTGAGGGAAGAGCGCCATCACCACGGCGGCGCGTACCACCTGCATAATCACCACGTCCGTGTTCTTCACATGGAGGTCCTCCATGATGAGCGCCATGTCGGATGCGCCTGCGGGGGACGCCATGAGCATCCCCTCCTTGCGCCCATAGCCGAACAGCCTGCTCTCAAGCTTACCGGCGGCAAAGCAGTTCAGCGTGTAGCCTGCGATGAGGATGAGCGCAGGCACGATCAGGTCGGGCAGCCCCGCGAACCCCTCTGCCGTGAGCAGCGTTCCCAAGTAACATCCGGCGAGAAGCTGGCATCCCTTCTTCACGACCTTGGGAATGAATGCGAAGTCGAAGGCGAGCTTCAGGACGGACACGGCAACGATGGAGGCCGTGAAGGTAAGGCCGGGAATGCCGCTCGCCTTGCCGAGGGCACCGGCTATCACGGCCACGGCCAAGGCCGTTGCTGTGGATGCGGCGGATTTCTGCTTCGACTTCACGCGCTTGGCATCCTCTCCCAGCTCCGCATCGCCTGGGTCGGGGTGTCCCTGCCTCGTGCGCAGCCGGTCGAATGCCTCGATCATGATGGGGAACACGCCGATGCCGAGCACCTGGCGGATGAGCTGCATGATGGTCACGTCCGGCGCGTTCGCGCCCATGGCGGCGGCAACGATGGGCGTGTCGTTGATACCGCCTGGCACCGCGCACATGAGCGACGTGACAAGACTCAGGGGTGATGTCGCCCATATGAGGAATCCCACGACCAGGTTCAGCAGAAGGAAGATCGCGAGCAGAAGCACCATCGGCTTCAGGAAGCCGCGCAGCCGCACAAGGTCGCTGCGCTCAAGTGAGCACCCCACGAACGCACCCGCCACCATCTGCACGAGCGTGCGCGTCTCGGTGGGAAGCCAAGTCTCGCCGGTGGCTATGCTCAGCACCGACACGCCGAAGAAGGCACCTATCATGAACCCTGCGGGCACCCTGAGCCTCTTCGCGATGAGCCCGCAGGGGATGCCTACCGCCAAGGTCAATGCCGCGCATATGATCAGATGCTCGTCCACTTACGCTCCTGTCTGTTAATGCTTGGGCGAGTATAATGCTGAACGGTTTTCGACGTTACGAACAACGAAAGCATGAAACGAGCTATATACTGTTACGTATCGTTTCGGCCGTTTTCGCATAAGGAGCAATGGATGAACCAGGACGAAGCATTGACCGCGGAGGAGGTTGCCAAACTGCTCAAGGTGAGCCGAGGCACGGTCTACTCCCTAAAGGACAAGGGTGAGCTTTCTTCGTTCCTGGTCGGTCGAAAGCTGCGCTTCACCAGAAAGGCCGTGCAGGCCTACATCGAGCGCAACCAGCCGGAGAGCGAGAATCAGGTGCAGGCAGTGCCGATCGCCGCCACCGCACACCAGTCTGACAGCTTCGTCATCTGCGGGCAGGACATCATCTTGGACGCGCTCTCGAACTACATGAACCAGGCGGGTGTCCCGAGCCTGCGTTCCTACGTGGGAAGCTACGACGCGCTCACCTCCCTCTACAAGGACGAAGTGCAGCTTGCATCGTCGCATCTATGGGACGGCGAGACGAACACGTACAACGTGCCCTTCGTGAGGAGGCTCCTCCCGGGCGTTCCCGCCGTGGTCGTGAATCTCACCTACCGAACGCAGGGGTTCTACGTCGCCAAGGGAAACCCGCTCGGCATCAAGACGTGGAACGACCTCGCGAAGCCCGGGATACGCATCGTGAACCGCGAGAAGGGGGCAGGCTCGCGCATCCTTCTCGACGAGCACCTGCGCATGGCGGGGATCGACCCGCAGGAGGTGGAGGGTTACGCTAACGAGGTTCAGTCCCATATCGCCGTGGCAAGCACCGTCGCGCGCGGGCGGGCGGATGTGGCCGTCGGCAGCGAGAAGATAGCGCGCCAGGTTGACGGCATCGACTTCGTGCCGTTGCAGAAGGAACGTTACGACCTCGTGTTCAAGAAGAAGGGCATCGACTCAAGACCGATGCGCACGCTCATGGGTATCCTCGAAACTGGAATCCTGAAGGAGGAGTTCTCGTCCCTCGGCGGCTACGATACCTCCGACATGGGCAAGATCATGTGGATGGGATGAAGTAGCTAAATCGCACGCAAGAACCCCTCAATGCTTTCGAGCATGGATCTGTCCATCGAGTAATGCATCCATCTCCCTTGCTTCCTCGCCTTGACCAGCCCTGCGTCTTTCAGAAGCTTCATATGGTGCGACAGTGTCGGCTGCGCTATGTCGAGCTCGTCGAGAATGCGGCAGGCGCACATCTCGCCCTGGCTTGCAATCAGCTCGATGATCCTCAAGCGGTTATCATCGCCGAGGGCCTTGAACGCCCTTGCTGCTTTCTCTGCATCCATCTTCAGTCCCTTGAGTTTCTTTTGTATTGATACATCTAAATATATTCCATCATAGTCGGCGCTCGGTCAAGAGAGCGCCCGGGGTGCACCCATGAGACGATGGACGCATCCCGGGTTGCCCTCGCTATGCCTATATGAGACCTGCTATCTCCTCCGGGGTCAGCACCTTTCCCTGCGAGACGACCTTCCCGTCCACGAGCAGCGCTGGCGTGGACATGATTCCCGCCTCGGCGATGGCCACAGGGTCGGTGACGTAATCGACGCTCACCTTCTTCGCGGCCTTTCTCGCAGCACCTTGCGCGTTCTCGTTGAGCTGGTGACAGCGCTTGCATCCCGGACCAAGCACGGTCAGCACTACCGCATCCGCATCAGGCGTGCCGCAAGTGCCCCCGCAGTCGCATGCCGTAGGCTCCTCTTCGCCTTCCGGCACCACGACGATCTCCATGTCGCAGCAGCTGTCCTTCTTGTCCTCTTTGCCGAACATCTTTCCGAAAAGTCCCATTTCCATGTCCTTTCTCTGATGGGTCTTCCATTGCTATTTGTACGCCGTGCCGCTAAGGCATGACGAGGGTGAACGCGAAGCCCGTGCCTATGGCAACCAGCAGAATGCACAGCACGAACGTAACGACCATCGGCTTCTTGAATATGCTGTTCAAAAGCGAGACCTCGGGGATGGAGCATCCGGCTCCGCCCAGTATGAGGGCGATGACGATGCCCGAGGAGACACCCTTCTCCATGAGGATGCCAGCGATAGGGATCATCGTCTCCACGCGGATGTACATGGGTATGCCAATCACGGCGGCAAGCGGGATTGCCCAGAGATTGTCGGCACCGGCAAAACCCTCCAAAAGCTCGGTCGGCACGAACCCGTAGATGAAGGCCCCGATGCCAGCTCCGAGGAGCAGCCAGCCGAAGACCCCCTTGAACAGCCCGACGGCGTCCTTCAGGGCGTACTTACACGCCTGCGCCTGCTTCTGCCAGAACGTGCCCTTCAGGTTCTCCCACGTCGCCTCGTCGCCCCCGCAGCACCCGCCCTTGACAGCGACGTTCTTGATGTAGCGGGAGAACCCGAGTGCGTCGAGCGCGAGCCCCGTGCATACCGCGAACGTGAAGGTGATGACGGCGTAGACCACCGTGGGCACCGGGCCGAAGAACACGAGTAAGAGTGCGATTATCGCGGGGTTGAGGATCGGGGATGTCATAAGGAATGAGATCGCCCCCGAGAAAGGCGCGCCGCTCTTGAAGAGCCCTACCAAAACGGGGATGGTAGAACACGAGCAGAACGGCGTGACCGCGCCGAGCGCAGCGCCCAGAATCGCGTTGGTCACCTTGTGCGGGCGCGAAAGTATGCGCTTGATGCGGTCCTTGGACACCCACACCTGCAGCAGTGCCACGAAGAAGCTGATGGCGATGAAGAGCAGGAACAGCTCTCCGAACAGGTAGACGAACGTGCCCAGAACGTTGAGCAGGTTCTCCACGGTGAATAGGTTATCGAACATTTCCGTCTCCTTGGAGGCCCGCAGGGCCGACGGGAAGGGGCCTAAGGCCCAAACATCCGTCGCCCGGAGCCTCGCGAATCGGCTTGTCGGTTATCATTTGCGAATCAGACAGTCTCAAACCGATCTGCACCTGTACCTTCTCCTGCATCTGCACATGGCGGTCTCCCTCACATGAACAGAGGCTGCAGCCAGTTGAACACGTAGCCGCTTATGATCATCCCGACGAGGCAGATGCCGACGAACGTGGCGAGCAGCTTCGGCTTCACCACGCGCGAGAGCATGGTGAGCGAGGGGATCGACAGCACCGTGACGCTCATCATGAACGCGAGGATGGTGCCGAGCCCGACCCCTTTCTGGAACAGCGCCTCGGCGATGGGGATGGTGCCGAAGATGTCGGCGTAGATGGGAGCGCCGATGAGAGTGGCGAGCACGACCGCGAGTGGGTTGCCGTCGCCGAGGACGGCCTCGATGATGTCTTGTGGAATCCAGTTGTGGATGAGAGCGCCAACGGCCACACCGATGAGGATAAAGGGAAAGACCTTCTTGAACGTCTCCGCCGTCTGCCCGATCGCATAGGACACGCGCTCCCGCTTCGTCATCGTCTTGGCCTGACCGGCATCGACCGCCTCGCCGCGCACGAAATCGGCCACCTGGTCTGTCATGTTCAGGCGCTGGATGATGGAGCCTCCAGCCACGGCGATGACGAGGCCCACTACCGTGTAGATGAGGGCGACGTGCGGACCGAAGATGCTCATGATGAGGATGATGGATGCGATGTCGACCATGGGCGAGGATATGAGGAAGGAGGACGTGACCCCGAGCGGGAGCCCCGCGCGGGTGAACGCGATGAACAGGGGGATAGAGGAGCAGGCGCAGAACGGCGTGACCGTCCCGAGGAGCGCCCCCACGACGTTTCCCCCGATGCCTTTGAACCGCCCGAGGATGCGCTTGCTGCGCTCGGGCGGGAAGTAGCTCTGGATGTAGCTGATGATGAATATCATCACGCAAAGCAGGATGACTATCTTGATCGTGTCGTAGATGAAGAAGTGGAGCGTGTCACCCCATTGCGAGGAGACGTCGAGACCCAACGCGCCCACGAGCATCGTCACCAAGTCCGAGAGCCACTGCATCTTGAGCACCTGGTCCATAAGGAAAGATTCGACTGCTTCCATTCATGCTCCTATACATTCATAAACTTCAATGTATTCCAAATTATATCGACATATCTAAAAGTGTCAATATATTAGGATTGCGATCATGCAGGGACTGTCCACCTACAATGCAGGGCACTATGGACGAGGGAGGAGGATGTGCGAATCATCGATAACACCCCAGGTTGTAGAGCTCATTTCAAAACGACACCCCAAAGTAAAAAACCAACATCCTTAGGATCCCAGGGGTGCTGTTTGGCATCCTGAAACGTACTTTATTGAAGCATTGAAGACGCCGACAGTACCACCCGTGACCCCTTTAAGAGCTTCGTTAAGCTTCGCATCCGGGTCTACTACACACAGTATCGGACTGACTGGTACTGTTTTCTGCACGTTGGCAAACGCTCGAATTGCGCCGAAATCTCTGCAAAATCATCCAATTTAACAGTACCGCCCGATTTTTTACACCCCATCCTGAACTGGGCAAACATGAAATTTGGAGCCCCGAATTGGGAGTGAGTTCAAAATGGTACTATTTTCGCCGTTTCGAGCGAAAAACATACCCATGCAATCGTTGCGAGTGGTTTATCGAGACCCATGCTTTGGAAAACTTTCCAAAACTTACCACTTCTTTCGAATTCTCTTGATGTTGCAGAACCAAAAAGTGTGCTTGACCTGGGAACAAAAAGACCCGCCGAGGCTTCAGCGGGTCTGATTTCTGTGATTCCGGTTTGAGAGCTTTTCCCGGTGGCTTACAACTTTTCCCTAATGGAATGGGTGTAAATTACACAAAATTACAAAACATTAGACCAGATAAAAAATGGCCTCTGACCTCGCAATTTACTCCCACTCCACCGTTCCGACGGGTTTGGGGGTGAGGTCGTAGCAGACGCGGCAGATGCCGGGCACCTCGTGGGTGATGCGGTCGGTCATGCGCTTCAGCAGCGGCCAGTCCAGCTCGGGCACCTCGGCGGTCATCACGTCCACCGTGTTGATGGCGCGGATGATGGCAGGCCACTCGTAGGCGCGCTTGCCCTCGCGCACGCCGGTAGCGCGCATGTCGGGCACCACGGCGAAGTACTGCCAGGCGCCAACGTTCGCCGCCTCCATCTCTTCGCGCACGATGGCGTCTGCCTCTCGCAGCGCCTCCAGCCTATCGCGGGTGATGGCGCCCAGGCAGCGCACCCCCAGCCCCGGGCCGGGGAAGGGCTGGCGCTCCACCATGTTCTCGGGCAACCCCAGCGCGCGACCCACTTCGCGCACCTCGTCTTTGTACAGCAGCTTCACCGGCTCTACCAGGTCGAACTGCAAATCTTCCGGCAGGCCGCCCACGTTGTGGTGGGCCTTCACGCCGTCTTTGGACTCCAGGATGTCGGGGTAGATGGTGCCCTGCGCGAGGAAGTCCACCTCGTCGCCCACCTTGCGGGCCTCTTCCTCGAACACGCGGATGAACTCGCCGCCGATGATCTTGCGCTTGGCTTCCGGCTCGTCCACGCCCGCCAGCAGGTCCAGGAAGCGGTCGGTGGCGTCCACGTACACCAGATTGGCGTCCATTTGGTTCTGGAACACGTCGATGACCTGCTCGGACTCGCCCTTGCGCATAAGCCCGTGGTTCACGTGCACGCAGATGAGGTTCTTCCCGATGGCCTTGATGAGCAGCGCCGCCACAACGCTGGAATCCACGCCGCCGGAAAGCGCCAGCAGCACCTTCTTGTCGCCCACCTGCTGGCGGATGGCCTCCACTTGCTCGTCAATGAACGCGTTGGCCAGCTGAGGCGTGTTGATGCGCTCCATCTCATCGGGTCGCTTGTTGGGGTCCATGGGGCTCCTCTCTTCGCAGTGAAATCTGTTGGATGAAATTCTACCCTATCGGCGGCCGCATTAGGAAAGATCGAGTGTCTAC
>CANSTH010000028.1 GCA_947649875.1 uncultured Parvibacter sp.
TGCGCCCGAGTGGATCTCGGCCCTACTCCGCTTGGCCGGACCTCGCTCCGACCTGTCGAACCGACCCATCCACAGTGGTCAGCCGCCCGCCAGAAGTGCATTAGGCGAGTGGCGTCCAGCAGTGCATGGCCTTAAGAAAGGCCGGACAGTGGGTCCGGCCTTTCTTATGCCGTTCGGCGATGCATGGGTTACGAAATCTGAATTCGTAACACTGTTCGGTGCCCTGAGGGTATTACGAATGTAGAATTCGTAACATCAGATTCTCGGGGAAAGGATTGTCCATGGAACGCCGCACTTTTGTGCGCATTGCCGCTACTGCCTCTTTGTCCGCTCTATTGCCCTCGGTTTTATGGGGCTGCGCCGGAGACGGTGCGCCTTCGGCGAGCGGTGCTGCGGGGCAGGGGGCATCGAGTGCGCCCAACGGAAGCGGGACCGCCGCAGTGGGACGGGGGCCTAACGGAGAGAGCCAGGTGATCGTGTCGATGACCCCATCCTCCGAGCCGGCGGCCGGCTTCGACCCGCTGGTGGCCTGGGGCGCGGGTGAACATGTGCACGAGCCCCTTATCCAGTCCACTCTCATTACCACCGACACTAACCTCAACTTCCAAAATGACTTGGCCACCGCCTACCGCTGCTCGGAGGACGGTTTGTGCTGGACCTTTGAGATTCGCGATGACGTGAAGTTTACCAATGGCGAGCCGCTGACCGCCCGCGATGTTGCCTTTACTGTCAACGGCATCTTGAATGGCGAGGCCTCGGAGGCCGATCTTTCTATGGTAGAGGAGGCGGTAGCGGTTTCCGATTATACGGTGGAGCTGCGCATGGCTCGACCGAACAATGCGCTGCTTTACACGCTGGCGGTGGTGGGCATTGTTCCAGAAGACGCCTATGGACCGGATTACGGACGGAATCCCATTGGCTCAGGCCGGTACATGTTGGAACAGTGGGACAAGGGGCAGCAGGTGATACTGCGGGCGAACCCCGACTATTACGGCGAGAAACCGCTGATCGAGCGCGTTGTGGTGGTGTTCATGGAAGAAGACGCATCGCTTGCGGCCGCCCAATCGGGGGCGGTAGACGTGGCGTATACCTCTGCATCGCTTGCGGCAAACGTTCCCCAAGGGTATGCGCTGCTCAACTGCGCCTCGGTGGATTCCCGCGGCATATCGCTGCCCACGAATCCAGCAGGGGGAACGATAGATGAGGGCGATGTGGCCTATGCGGCCGGCAACGACGTTACCTGCGATGTAGCGCTGCGGCGTGCGCTCAATTACGGCATTGATCGCGAGCGCATGATTCAAAACGTGCTGAACGGCTATGGTCATGCGGCCTACAGCGTGGGCGATGGCATGCCGTGGTCCAGTCCCGCTATGGAGGTGGCCACTGACGTGGCGGCAGCAGAGAAGCTGTTGGAGCAGGCCGGTTGGGCGCTCGGCGCCGATGGTGTGCGCGCAAAAGACGGCCTGCGCTGTTCCTTCGACCTCTACTACGCTGCCAATGATTCCACTCGCCAGGCCCTAGCTTACGACTTTGCCGACCAGTGCGCGCAGCTGGGAATAGAGGTGAGTCCTAAGGGGGGCAGCTGGGACGAGCTGTACCAACACCAGTACAGCGACCCCATTTTATGGGGCTGGGGCTCCAACTCGCCGGTGGAGCTGTTTGAGCTCACGTACAGCGAAGGATGGGGCAACTACGCCCAGTACAAGAGCCCCCAGGTTGACCTTAATCTGGAGATGGCCCAGGCCCAAGTGAGCATCGAGCAGTCTTACCCCTACTACCAAGCGGCACAATGGGACAGCGCCATGCAAACCGGCGTGGCGCCGGAAGGAGCGGCCACGTGGGTATGGCTGGCGAATGTTGACCACCTGTATTTTTTGCGGGATGGTCTGAAGGCGGCGCAGCAGAAGCCCCATCCTCACGGCCATGGCTGGAGCTTGGTGAACAATATCGACCAGTGGTCGTGGAATTAGCGGACGCAGCGGAGCGCGGTGGTTTGGCAGACAGCGGCCGCCCGGTTGGCTGGCCGTGCGATGAAGCGGCCGGGACTTGCCGGCATCGTAATCCAGCTCAAGTCGAATGTTGGATATGGCGGTAGCCCGGCTTCTGCGAGCTGTGCACGTGAGTAGGGAGGAGCGAGGCGATGGGCAAATACGCCCTGAGAAGCCTAGGGAGATTTCTAGCATTGATGCTGGCTGTGGCAGTGGTTACCTTTGCCCTGGTTTCGTTGAGCCCTATCGATCCGTTGCAGGCCAATGTGGGACAGGCGGCGCTTTTGGGAATGTCGGAGGAGAAGCGTCAGCAGCTGGCCCAATGGTGGGGAGTGGGTGTGCCGGCACACGAGCGGTTTCTCTCGTGGGGCTGGGCCCTTCTGCATGGCGATTGGGGCATTTCGCTGCGCTACAACGCACCGGTGCTGGACGTGGTGGCTTCGCGTGCGCTCAATTCGCTTGCGCTTATGGCGGTGGCATGGGTGGTGAGCGGCATTTTGGGTTTCGCTTTGGGGTTGGCGGCGGCCCTGCATCGTGGCAAGCTGCTGGATCGTGTTGTGCGCGGCTACTGTTTCGTGCTGGCCTCTTCCCCTACTTTCTGGGTAGGGCTACTGCTGTTGATGGTGTTTTCGGTGTGGCTGGGCTGGTTTCCCATGGGCTTTTCGGTTCCCATAGGCAAGGCGGCCGCTGACGTGACGCTGGCAGACGCGCTGCATCACATGGCGCTCCCGGCTATAACTCTTTCGGTGGTGGGGGTGGCCAATATTGCGCTGCACACCCGCGCTAAGGCCATCGACGTGCTGTCGAGCCCCTATGTGCGCTTTGCCCGCGCGCGAGGCCAAAGCCCTGCCTACATATTGAGGGTACACGGCCTGCGCAACTTGGCATTGCCCGCCCTCACGCTGCAGTTTGCATCCATTGCCGAGATATTCGGGGGATCGGTGCTGGTGGAAGAGGTGTTCTCCTATCCCGGACTGGGACAGGCCGCGGTAACTGCAGGGCTGGGGGGCGATGTGGCGCTGCTGGCTGCCATTGCCTTGGTGTCGGCGGCTCTGGTGTTCGGGGGCAACCTGGTGGCGAACTTGCTCTACGGTGCGATAGACCCGCGAATGCGGCTCCGGGGTAGGGGCGCGCAGACGCCTTCTGCGCAGGGAGAGGATGCGCGATGAGCGGAATTCTGGCCTCGTGCCCTTCGGGAGAAAAACGCGCGACCCAGGAGTTGGCCGCAGCGCCGTTGCTGTCTGCTCCTGCCAACCGTCGGGTGACGGGGCGTAGGGCCGTGCTGGTTGGTTGCATCGTGGCCGCGGTTGCGCTTGTGGCCGTGGTGATTGCGGGCATCTTGGTAGGGCCGGACGCCTCTCGCACTGATTTCGCCGCCAAGAACCTGGCTCCTTGCCTGGCCCACCCCTTTGGCACCGACTGGATGGGGCGCGACATGCTGTTGCGCACCTTGGCCGGCCTGTCCACCAGCATCTTGGTGGGGGTGGCCGCCGCCGCTGCCTCGTCTCTCATCGCCGCGGCGTTGGCGGCCGTTGCCGCGTTGGGGGGCCGGCGGGCGGACGGCGTTGTCAACTGGCTGGTGGACCTGTGCATGGGCATTCCCCATATCGTGCTGCTCATTCTTATCTCGTATGCATTGGGCAAGGGCTTCTGGGGAGTGACGATAGGGGTGGCCCTTACCCATTGGCCCAGTTTGACCCGCGTGCTGCGGGCCGAGATACTCCAATGTCGTGAATCCGACTTTGTCAAGGCCGCGTTCATGTTGGGCGAGAGCCGGCTGGCGGTGGCCTGGCGCCATATGGTGCCCTACGTGCTGCCCCAGTTCATTGTGGGATTGGTGCTGCTGTTCCCCCATGCGGTTCTGCATGAAGCAGCGGTCACCTTCCTGGGGTTTGGGCTGCCCCCCGAAATGCCCGCTATCGGTATTATCCTGAGCGAGGCCATGGGATATCTTTCCGCAGGGGCGTGGTGGCTTGCGGTGTTTCCGGGATTAGCGCTGGTGGCCGTGGTGATGGCCTTCGACGCCGTAGGGTCGGGGTTGCGCCGCGTGGTGGATCCGATGAGCGCTCAGGAGTAGGAGGCGAACATGGACAGTGTCACACCCACCGTTCACAGTGCGGGCCATGGTCCGCACGACAACGATTCCTTCCATCATCACCACAGCCACGGCCCTGCATCGATTCACCCCGGCCATCATCATCTGCTCACGGTGGAAGACCTTTCCGTGTCGTTTCGCTCTTACTCCGATGGCCGCTTCTTCGAGACTGCCCAAGTGGAAACGCAGGTGATATCGGGGCTCTCCCTTTCGGTTCATGAAGGCGAGATTCTGGCGGTTGTGGGGGCATCGGGGGCTGGCAAGACCCTTTTGGCCGATGCCATCCTGGGACTGTTCGAGCCTAATGCCACTGTGCGGGGGCGCATATGGTTCGACGGCCAGCTGCAAGACGCCAGCAGCCTGGCGCGCCTGCGGGGGCGGGCCATCGCGTTGGTGCCCCAGTCGGTGGAAAGCCTCGACCCTCTGATGAAGGTGGGGCGCCAAGTGGAAGGTCAGCCCCAAGGCCGCGCCGATGCCGCAAAGCGCCGTCTTCGCCGCCAGCAGTTGTTTGCCCGCTACGATTTGGACGAGAGCGTGGCATCTTTGTACCCTCATCAACTTTCCGGCGGGATGGCGCGGCGGGTGCTCCTGTGCTGCGCGCTCATGGAGGATCCCAAGCTGGTGGTGGCCGATGAACCCACCCCAGGGTTAGACCTCCCGTTGGCGCTCAAGGCCATGGAGGATTTCCGTTTCCTGGCGCAGCAGGGCACAGGAGTGCTTTTGATAACGCACGACATCGAGCTGGCCCTGAAGACGGCCGACCGCGTGGCGGTGTTCAAGGACGGCACCGTGGTCGAAGAGACATCGGTGGAGAGCTTCGCCTCGCCGCAACAGCTGCGGCACCCATTCTCCCGGGCTCTTTGGCATGCGTTGCCCGAGCATGATTTTGCGGTTGCAGAAGACGGGGGCCTGCCTGGGGCGATGTCGGCCGACAGCGGACAGCTGCCTGCGCCAATGGCGAGCGCCATAGCAGGTGCGGGGGCTCTGGTGAACGAGACCACTCCTGGTGATGCGGCTGGAACTGGCGATGCGGCAGGGGCAGGCTGCGCAGCCGCGCAGGACGAGATGGTCCGGAAAGGCGATAGAGAGAAAGGGGGCGCCCGATGACGCTGGCGGCGCAAGACCTGTGGTTTTCCTACGGTGACCGGCCGGTGCTCAAGGGGATATCGCTTTCGGTAGAGCCGGGCGAGTGGGTGGCGCTTGCGGCGCCCTCCGGTTTTGGGAAGACCACCCTTTGCCGGGTGCTGGCGGGCTACCTTACGCCCGACAGGGGCAGCGTCGAGGTGGATGGCGATCCTCTGCCCCATCGCGGGACGCGCCCCGTACAGATGATAGGGCAACATCCCGAGCGCATGCTGGACCCGCGCCTGCGCATGCGCGACAGCCTGGCGGAGGGAACGCGGGCCGGTTGCCGGATGGGCGAGGGGTCACTGTGCGCTGACGGAAACGGCGACGGGTTTGCGCAGGAGGCGCTGCTGGAAGCGCTGGGCATCCGCTCTCAGTGGATGGCGCGGTTCCCCCACGAGCTGTCGGGAGGGGAGATGCAGCGATTTTGCATCGCCCGGGCGCTGCTTGCACGCCCGCGGTATCTGATTTGCGATGAGATTTCCACCATGCTCGACGCGGTGACCCAGGCCCGCATTTGGGAGGTAGTTCAGCAGGAGGCTCACGCACGGCAGTTGGGAGTGGTGCTGGTGACCCATTCCCTGCCCTTGGCCGAGCGTCTTGCGTCTCGCTGCGTCTCGCTTGCCTAGACGTAGCAGTTTTCCCATATGACGATACGGCAGGGCAAACCTTTGCCCTCTCTCCCCGAATGGCCTGGGAAGGGGTACAATTTCCCCATGCAGGGCACCGAACCGTTTGAGACGGAAGGGCAAGAGGTAATGTTGAGAACCCAGTCCTCCTATACGAGGAACAAAATCATCGCTGCCGTAGTGGCGCTGGCGCTCATTGTGGCCGCTTTCGCCGCGTTCATGAACGCAAACCACGACCGTATTGTCGAGCAGAACTCTGTGTACATCGAGGGATCCACTTCCCAGACGGCGCGGCGCATGAGCGACATCCTCGACGAGGCCACGTCCCACGTGCGCAGCGTTGCCTTTACCTACGGGGATACCATGCAGTCCGCCGATGATCTTCCCCGCAGCTTGGCCGGCTACACCGATGGCACCAACTTCGATGACTTCGTTTTCGTGGCAGCAGACGGCTCGCAAGTCAGTGCCACGGGTTCTGCCGACTTTTCCGGCGAGCTGAGCGTCCAGCAAATGACCGATGGGGCATCGGGGGCGTCGGGGGCAGTGGTGGTGCTGCATCCCGACACCGATGAGGACGATAGCCTTCTTGTCTTCTACTCCCCGCTGGTGTACGAGGGGAAGACCCTCGGGATGTTTTTGGGAACCATGGGAAGCGGCCACCTTTCCGACTTGCTGACCACCAGCTTCTTCGGCGTCAAGACCAACACGTTCCTATGCCTGGGCAGCGGAACGGTGATTGCCCGGGCCAGCGACTTCACGCACAAAGTCGAAGATGTGCTGTCGCTTTACGCGGACAGCTCCAACGACATATCCTACGACCAGATGGCCGAAGCGTTTGCCCAAGGGCGGCCAGTCACGTTCTCTTACCAGTCCTCGGACGGCACCGGATCGGCCCATGCCTGCGCGATAGAGGGCTACAACTTGGTGCTTATGCGCACGTTCCCCGAGGCGGTGACTACCCGTATGATCCAGAACGCCAACAGTGCCGGCGTGCTGTTGCTGGCGGTCATCTCGGTGGCGTTTCTGGTCATCATTGCCCTGCAGCTGGTTCAGTATCGCGGCCAGAAGAAAACCCTGCTTCTGGAGAACAAGCAGGCCACCCGCATCATCGATGCCAGCACCCAGCTGTTCCGCCGTTTCGCCCTCATCGACTTGGACGAGGGCACCTATGAGTATTTGAAGAGCGATCGCACTGGCATAACACTACCGCCCCGGGGCTCTTTCTCGGACTTTCGCTCCTATTGGGAGCAGTGCGGCTTCGATCCGGAAGACCGGGAGGCCATTTCCCAGACGCTCGACGGCCCGGCGCTTAAAGGGCAGCTGGCCGGCGATGTGGATTTCCTCCATAGCGAATACCGCATTCGCAACCATGCCAACCCCAATGAGCCGGTGTGGGTGCAGTCGTCGATCATACCGCTCACTCGAAACCAAGATGGCGGCGTGTCCTCGGTGCTGTTTGCCGAGCAGGATGTGACGGACGTGAAAGAGCTGGAGCAGGAGATTCGCGAACAGCTGAAAACCGCCTACCGCACTGCCGAGGCATCGTCCAAGGCGAAGACCAACTTCCTCAACTCCATGAGCCACGACATTCGCACGCCCATGAACTCCATCATGGGGCTAACCGCCATAG
Source organism: uncultured Parvibacter sp. (assembly GCA_947649875.1). Taxonomy (GTDB): domain Bacteria; phylum Actinomycetota; class Coriobacteriia; order Coriobacteriales; family Eggerthellaceae; genus Parvibacter. The sequence continues at coordinate 7,468 of CANSTH010000028.1, forward strand.
GCTCGATGCACGTGAACGAGCCGGAACGGGTGAGCGATTGCTTCTCCAAGATATCCATCGCCTCCCGCCATCTGTTGGGGCTTATCAACGAAGTGCTTGACATGGCCCGTATCGAGAGCGGCAACATCAAGCTGAGCGAGGAAGACTTTAGCCTTGCGGAATCGGTGGACAGCCTGCTCACCATCGTTGGGCCCCAAGCAGAGGCGAAAGAGCTGGAATTGAGCGTGTCCATCGGCTCATCGGTGAAGCATGAGAATGTGGTGGGCGATTCTATGCGCCTGCAGCAGGTGCTGGTGAACATCATGGGCAACTCGGTGAAGTTTACCGATCCCGGCGGATCGGTGAGCCTTGTCATCTCGGAGAAGCATTCTGCCCGTCCCGGTTTCGGGTGCTACGAGTTTTTATTCTCCGACACTGGCTGCGGCATGTCTCCGGAATTCTTGGAGCACATTTTCGAGCCGTTCACCCGCGCCCGTGACAACCGGGTGACCAATACCGAGGGTACGGGGCTTGGCATGACCATCGTGAAATCGGTGGTGGAGCTGATGGACGGCAACATAGATGTGCACAGCACCGAAGGCGTGGGCACCACGTTCGTGATCACGGTGTATCTCAAGTTGCGCGACGACGATACCGGAGATTTAAGCGTGTTCGAGGGAATGCGCATGTTGGTGGCCGATGATGAAGAGGCGGCCCGCATGACGGCGGTGGAAATGCTGACCGACTTGGGGATAACGGCCGAGGCGGTGTCTTCGGGGGACGAGGCCGTTGACGTGCTGTCTCGGGACTGCGATTTCGCGGCGGTGGTGCTCGACTGGAAGATGCCGGGGAAGTCGGGCATCGAAACTGCCCGCGAGCTGCGCCGTCTCATCCCCGATTCGCTGCCCATCATCGTGCTGTCCGCTTACGATTTCAGCGCTATCGAGCAAGAGGCCCGAAACGCCGGGGTAAATGCGTTCATCTCAAAGCCGTTGTTCAAGTCGCGATTGGTGCGCGTGCTGCGGGAGCTGTTCGACTGCTCCGAATCAACGGAGGACAGCGCCCTGGACGTGCTTCAAAGCTCGGATTATTCCGGCCGGCGCGTGCTTTTGGTGGAGGACAACCTCATTGCCGCCTCCATTGGCCAGAAGATACTGGAAACGGCCCGCCTGGAAGTGGAGCACGCCGCCAACGGCCAGCTGGCAGTGAATATGGTGAGGGATCATCCCGCTGGTTATTACGATATCGTGTTCATGGACATCCAGATGCCGATCATGAACGGCTATGAGGCCACCCGCGCCATTCGCGCTATGGCGGGCGAGGGAAGGCCCGACCTGACATCGCTGCCCATTGTCGCCCTCTCGGCCGATGCCTTCGCCGACGATGTGACCCGTTCCCGCGCGGCAGGGATGGACGACCACATGGCCAAGCCCATGCAGCTGGACGAGTTGCTGAAGACCTTAGGCGAGTGGCTGCGCTAGTCGGTGTGCTTGCTTGGCGTCCCCTTCGTCGCGCTGTTGCGAAGGGGACTTTCTGTCAGGTCTTTCTGAAAACCGAACGCGTAGGACAGCATCCATCCGGCCAAGGCTCCCAAAAGCGCCGGCGGCAGCCATGCAAAGCCGAAGGAGTAGAGCGGAAGCGCCTCAATGGCCTGCCATATGCCGAACGTGGTATGGAGGGTGATGGCAATGCTGGCCACCAAAGCCCCTGTCGCCGCTCCTTTGAACACCCATGTGGAGTGGATGTGGCGGATGAACAGCAGCAGCACAACGGTGATCATGTAGGGAGGGCAGATGATTGCCAGGATGGGGCTGGCCAGGTTGATGATATTGGTGAGCCCCATGTTGCAGATTGCCAAGCTGGCGATGGTCGCCAGTGCGACTCCCACTGGGTAGCGCAGGCGCCCGGCAGTTACCCGCTCGAAGAAGGCAGCGGATGCCCCGATGAGGCCGATAGCGGTGGTGAGGCAGGCAAGCCCCACGATGATGCCCAAAAGCACCACGCCCCATTCGCCCAGCAGCGCTCGGGTGATTTGCACAAGCAGCTGCGCTTGGGTAAGGGAGTGGTCCAGGGTTAAGCTGGCAGTGGCGCCCAGATAGGTAATGCCGCCGTAGATGAGGGTGAGCAGCAGGGCGGCAACAAGGCAGGCCTTGGCGACAATCGGCAATTGAGCGCTGCGGCTGCGATGGCCGTGGGAAATCACTGTGTCTTGCAAAAGCACGGCGAACCCGGCAATGCAGAGGATGTCCATGGCCTGGTAGCCGGCGGCTATCCCGTCCTGCGCCACAGTGGGGGAGGTGGCCGGCCCTATAGGACCCAGCGGATGGGCTATGCCAACTGCCACCAGCACTACGATGGCGGCAACCAAAAGCGGGGTGAGTATCTTGCCTATGATGTCCACTACTTTCGATTGGCGCACCGTGAGGGCGAATACGATGGCGAAGAACGCAATCGAGAAGGGCAGCAGATCCACCGCGTTGCCGGCAATGGGGACTACTGTCATCTCGAAGGTGGTGGCGGCGGTGCGGGGGCTGGCGATGAGCACGCCCGTGCACAGCACAGCGGCGCTGTTGATGAGAAGCCCGGCCCGATGCCCCAGCGCCCCCTCGATGGCGGCGGTACTGCCGCCAGCGCGGCAAAGGGCGAAGAGCCCCAAGCAGGTGATCACTACGTCTATCAGCACGAAGCACCCAAAGGCAACAGGCCACTGGGTGCCCGCGTTCATTCCCAGAAATGGCGGGAAAATCAGGTTGCCGGCGCCAAAGAAGATGGCGAAAAGCGCAAGTCCGATTACCAGGAAGTCCGTTTTTTTAGGTGAGGAAACCATACTGCCCCCTATGTTCTTGTCCTGACTCTATTTTCGTTGCTTCCCGATGCTCCGCTATAGATGGCGGCTAATGGTTTCGTCCCTGTGAGGCGCGCGTTTGTCCGGTGAAAAGGGTTCGTTGAAAAGGAGAAACTTCATTGACGGGCATCAATGAAAGTGACAACGCTGTAATGGAGGCTTCACCAATGTGTGGGAATTGTGGGTGAAGCCTGATGAATTGGGGAAGATTAGCCCGAAGAGCGGTCTTGCGAGCAGGCAGGGCGCTGAGAGAGCTTCAAAACGGAAACGAAATGGCTATAATTGCCAAGGCCCGAAAGCCGGGAGTGAAGAGGGGGCGGATGATGCGTTTGCGGGCGTCCGCTTGCCACTGCCCGATGGCTGACGGGAAAGGGGATGCCGCCCACACGGCAGTTTTGACTAAGGAGAACAACGGCAGATGCTAGAGCAGTTTATGTCCCAGCTCACCTTTGTGGACATCTTTAACCTTTGCGTGTTTGTCACATTCACTGTTTGCTATTCCTACCAGCTCTTCTACGTGCTGGTCACCCTCACTCGTCCCGCTCCCAAGCACAAGGCTGCCCGCAACCACCGCTATGCGGTGCTGGTGGCCGCTCGCAACGAGAGCGCGGTGATCGGGGACCTCATCCATTCCATCAAAGTGCAGAACTATCCGCAAGAGCTCATCGACGTGTTCGTCATCGCCGACAACTGCACCGACAACACCGCCGACATCGCCCGCAATGCCGGGGCCACCGTGTTCGTGCGCAACAATACCCAGCAAGTGGGGAAGGGCTATGCGCTGGATTGGGGCTACCAGGCCATTCGCGAGTCCTATGCCGACCGCGGCTACGAGGCCTTCTTCGTGTTCGATGCCGACAACGTGCTGGACGTCAACTACTTCCGCGAGATGAACACCACTTTCGACGGCGGCGCCAAGGCTTCCACCAGCTATCGCAACTCCAAGAATTACGGCTCCAACTGGATTTCCGCCGGCTACGCCATCTGGTTCTTGCGGGAGGCCAAGTTCCTGAACCAGGCGCGCCTTACCCTGAACACCAGCTGCGCCATCTCCGGCACTGGCTTTTTCATCGCCGCCGACATCCTGGAGAAGGCGGGCGGCTGGAAGTGGCACCTGCTCACCGAGGACATCGAGTTTTCCGCCTCGTCCATTACCGACGGCATCCGCATTTCCTACTGCCCCACCGCCATCCTCTACGACGAGCAGCCCATCACCTTCCGCGATTCCTGGAACCAGCGCTTCCGCTGGGCCAAGGGCTTCTACCAGGTGTTCGCCCATTATGCGGCAGGGTTGGCGAAGGGCACAGTGGTCAACCGCAAGGGTTACCGGTTCGCCTGCTTCGACATGCTGATGACGCTGGCGCCGGGCATGCTTTTGTCCATCATCTCCATTATCTTCAACGCCATCATTGTGGCGCTTGCCCTGTCCGGTGTCATGTCGGTGGGAGTTACCATCGCCACATCGCTGTCCTCGATATTCTTCTGCTTGTTCAACTACATTCTGTTCATGTTCATGTTCGGGGTGCTTACCACCTTCACCGAGTGGGATTCCATTCACGCGCCAGCATCTCAGAAGATCCGCTACATGTTCTCCTTCCCCTTCTTCATGATCACCTACATTCCCATTGCGCTCATCGCGCTGTTCAAGAAGGGCAACTGGAAGCCCATCAAGCACTCCATCACCGTGAACGTGGCCGACTTCGCCGATGCTGCCAGCAGCGCGGCCGACAAACCTCTGGCGAAGTAGTTAGGCGCGGGCGAAAGTGAGGGCGTAGAGGGTTTTCGCTCCGGCGCTTCGCAGTGTTTCTGCCGCGGCGAACAGGGTGGCGCCGGTGGTGCACACGTCGTCGATGAGGATCACCGTTTCCGGCATTTCCGCCCCTGCGCGCACGGCGAACCGTTGAGCCATGTTGCTGGCCCTCTGCCGGCGCCCCAGCTCCCGTTGGTCTTGGGAGGCCCCCACTTCCAAAAGGTGCATGGCGGGGATGTCAACAACATCGGAAAGGGCGCCCGCCACCAGTTCCATGTGGTCGAAGCCCCGCTGCAGCTGCGCTCGACGGGTAGCGGGCACGAAGGTTATCACCGGTGCGCCACCGCGCCAGCGAGGGGGCAGGTAGGGGGCCATGATGCCGGCGATTATCCCCGCCAGCCGCTGTTCGCCGGAGTCTTTGAATACCGTTGCCAGCCGCCGTGACTCGTCGGTCAGCATCACGGCGCTTGCCATTTGATCGAAGGGAAAGCGCTCCAGCTGGAAAAGCGAAAGCGCCTCGTCGTTGCATTCGGTGCAGGCCAACATCCCGAAAGGTGCCCCGCAGCGAGGGCATGCCCAGTTGGCGTCAATGTAGGGCAGGTTTGCGCGACATTGGTCGCACAACAGCTGTCCGTGGGCGTCGCATATGGCGCAACGAGTGGGCCATAGCGCCTCCAGCCCTACGGCCGCCCCCACTGCCAGTGCATGGCGCATCTTGGCCCCTGCCTTCGACATGTTCCCCCTCTGCATCGCGGTGCGGGGAGTATAGCAAGTGCAACTATGAGCAATCCAGCCACCGTTCTCGCCGAGAGGTTGCTGCTATTCTGTTAATAGCGCATGGCTTGGGCGCCTTGCCGCGCAGTTCTGCTAAACTGCTGTGTGCTTCTTCCGAGTCTGTAGTTGCGGAGGCCTTGCAGGGCCTCCTAGTCCAGGGCAGATGCGGTCGAAAGGATCCACGTAACAAGAGCCTTGCGGGGCCTGGAGCATGGCGTATCCTAGAGGTAAGTCGCACCGTCTGGTTACCTTAATACTGCGAGAGGTTCGCAGCAGGCGAGAGGGCCGGTAGCGCAAGCGAGAGCCCCAGTGCGCGAGTGTGGGGGCAAAGACTAGGTCAGTCGGAAGAGGCGCACGAGAAGAAAACGGTATCGGGAGGTTTCGGTGAAAAGGAAGCTCTTAACAATAGTTGCAGTGGCCGTGGCGGCCATGATGGCATTGGGGATGGCCGGGTGCAGCGGCGATAAAAACTACGTGCCGGAGGAGAAGTCCCCTCAAATCGAGCCACCTGCCATTGGCGAGTCTGGCACCCTGCGCGTGGGGGTGGACACCGGTAAGGCTCCCTTGGCGGGCATCATGGAATCTAACCGTGCCATTGTTGGATTGGATGTAGACATAGCCGCCGCTATTGCCAATGAGCTGGGGCTCAAGTTGTCCATTGTCGATGTGGGTTCTGACGCGGCCTCTGCGCTGGCAGAGGGAACGGTGGACATCGTGATGGGGGTGAACCAGTCTGAGGCTGATGGGTCGTTCTGGGTCAGCCAAACCTATTTGCCAACCGGCATTGCCCTATTCTCAACCAACCCCGATGCCGGCGCTCCCGCCGCCGACTCCGGCGCAACTTTTGCCGCCCAGATCTCATCTACCAGTGCCTGGGCCGTGAGCAACGAATTTGGCGCCGGGTCGCTTGAGGCGGCGTCAACGTTGCCCGAGGCGTTCAGCGCTTTGCGGAACGGCCAGGTGGATTACGTTGCCGCCGATGCCGTGATAGGGCTTTATACCGCCCATAGCCAGGAAATGGACGCATATCTGTGCGCCATGCTCTCACGAGTGGGCGGTTATGTGATTGGGGCTTCTTCCAGCAATGCCGACTTGCAGTCGGCCATCTCCCAAGCAGTCCAGAACGTCACCAGCGGGGGCATTTTGGACGTGATCGAGCGCAAATGGCTGGGCACCACCCTTGATCTTTCTGCAGTGCCCCTCACCGCTGCGGCCGAGGGCAGCGGCTCTGGTGCCGCCTCTCAGTCAAGCGATGAGCAGCAGTCCTCCGACGACCAGCTGGATCCCGATGCCGAAGGCACTGGGGCCCAGGCCGAGCAGGACGCCTAAGCCGTCTTCGCGAAAGCCGCTCTTCTTGAGGAGCGGCTATTTTTCATGCGCTTTGTTGGAGATAATTCACAGGCAATTTGCCTTTGTTGCCTCTGGCCTCAAATAGGGTAGAATAGCCAGCGTTCAACAGATGCAAGGAGGGTCGAAGAAGACCCGTGCCTTGTTAACAGACGGGAGCATTTCATGCTTGAATTGAAGAACCTCGTGTTCGAGGTGCCGAACGGCGAGGGCGGCACCAAGCGCATCATCGACGACTTGTCCCTCACCATTGGCGACGACCGCTTCACGGTAATCACCGGCCCCAACGGCGGCGGCAAGTCCACGTTGGCCAAGCTCATCATGGGCATCGAGCAGCCCACTTCCGGGCAGATCCTGTTCGACGGGCAGGATGTCACCAACCTTTCCATCACCGCCCGCGCAAAGCTGGGCATCGGCTACGGCTTCCAGCAGCCGGCCCGTTTCAAGGGAATGAAGGTGAAGAAACTGCTGGACATCGCCGCCGGCCGCAAGCTGCCCATGCTGGCCTGCAACGAGTACCTGTCCAAGGTGGGCCTGTGCTCTGCCAGCTATCTTACCCGCGAGGTGGACAAGTCGCTTTCCGGCGGTGAGGTGAAGCGCATCGAGATTGCCACCATTCTGGCGCGCGATCCAAAGCTTGCCATCTACGATGAGCCAGAGGCGGGCATCGACCTGTGGTCCTTCGACCGCCTCACCGAGACATTCCGCGATATCCATGCCGCTCGCGATGGCCGTTCCATCGTGATCATCTCCCATCAGGAGCGCATCATCCAGCTGGCGGACGAGATTGTGCTGCTGCGCGATGGCAAAGTGGTGGACACCGGCACTCCCGAGCAGCTGATGCCCCAGCTGGGCTTCCGCCTCACTTCTCCTGGCGGTTGCCCGCTGTCTTCTCCTACCGAGCTTCACCTGACCGAGATCCCTACCACCTGCTAGTGCGGGTTTGATATAAGGAGCAACACAGATGACTGTAGACCTTTCTCCCATCGATGAGTCGCTGTTGGCGGAAATCGCCGGCTTGCACGGCATGCCGAAGGGCGCTTTCAACATTCGCCGCGACGGACAGTTGGTAGAGCGTCACAACTCCGCCTTCATCGAGATTTCCACCAAAACCGACGTTCCCGGCATCGATATCCACATTGCCCCTGGCACGAAGGGTGAAACCGTGTACATCCCGGTTATCGTCACCCAATCGGGCCTGAAGGACGTGGTGTACAACACCTTCTATATCGGCGAGGACTGTGATGTGAAGATAGTGGCCGGTTGCGGTATCCACAATTCCAGCCACGAGGCCTCCGAGCACGATGGCATCCACAGCTTCTACTTGGGCAAGAACAGTCGAGTTTCCTATGTGGAAAAGCACTATGGCGAAGGGGAGGGCACCGGCGAGCGCATCCTGAACCCTACCACCAACGTGTACATGGAAGAGGGCTCTTACTGCGAGATGGAGATGGTGCAGCTGCGCGGCGTTACCTCCACCGTTCGCGACACCAATGCCGAGTTGGCCGCCGGCTCAAAGCTGGTGCTGGTGGAAAAGCTGCTCACTCACGACAAGCAGACTGCTGTCTCCAATATGAAGATCGAACTGAAGGGTGACGACTCCTCGGTGCAGGTCATCTCCCGCTCGGTGGCCCAAGACGATTCCGTGCAGGTGTTCAACCCGCTGGTTATCGGCGAGGCCGCCTGCCGCGGCCACGTGCAGTGCGATGCCATCATCATGGGCAACGCCAAGGTGAAGGCCATCCCCGGCATCGAAGCCGCCAGCGAGGACGCGCTTTTGGTGCACGAGGCGGCCATCGGCAAGATTGCCGGCGACCAGATTGTGAAGCTGATGACGCTGGGCCTGACCGAGGAAGAGGCCGAGAAGGAAATCCTTGACGACTTCCTTAGCTAATCCATTCGAGAAATCGCATTGAACGAGGGGCGTCCATCGGGCGTCCCTCGTTTGTTTGTCGGACCTGCAGCGGGGGCGGCCCGGAGGTGTTTCGCCGAGCGTTGGGCGCTTTCTCCCGCATCGAACGCGATCTAGAAGGCGGACGCCTTGGCGCAGAGCTTCTGGCGTCCCGTCCCAAAGTCTTGGACTGCGGCAGGCATAGCCGCCTTCTTTTGTATCGCGTTCTTTGGCGGGGCGCCCAGAGCTCGGCGAAACACCTCCGGGCCGCCCTTGACCCAGCTGGGATAGGCGATGGCGGGACGGTGGAGCGGAGGTCTAAGCCCGAGGAGGGAGGAGATCCACTCGGGCGCGAAGCGGCCGAGTTAGCTCCGACCGACGAAGCGTCGGAGCGGAGCCGTTCCGCCATCGCCCCGTTGCAGGTTGAAAAAGATGCTACTTCTCCTTGGTGGCTTCGCTGGCGGAGAGCATTTGCTCGAACATGGAGGAAGTCTCGCGGAAGTCGCTGGGCAGCACTACGGTGGAGGTGCCTGAGTTCTGCCCGAACTGTCCCATCATGTCGGTCCACTGGGTGAACATGAACAACAGGTTTGCCTCGCGATCGGTCATGCCCGATTCGCGAATCTCGCGGATGGACTCGTTGATGCCGGAGGCGATGGCTTTGCGCTGGTTGGCGATGCCGATACCCGCTTGCTCGGCTGCTTCTGCTTGCGCCTTTGCCTCGGTTACCACCTTGATGCGCTGCGCTTCTGCCAGCGCTTGGGCCGCCACTTGTTTGCGCTGGGCGGTGTTTATCTCGTTCATGGCCGCCTCAACATCGGAGGGCAGCTCGATGTTCACGATGAGCGTACTCACCACCACATAGCCGTAGCTGATCATGGTGGAGGCGATGATCTGTTGCACATCGTTGGCGATGTCGTCTTTGCGGTCGTACACCTCGTCGATGGTGTAGCGGGGGATGGAGGAGCGCAGGGCATCGGCCACATAGGCCTTCATCTGCTCTACGGGGTTGGAGAGGATGTAGAAGGCGTTGTAGATGCCTGCGTTGCGGCTTTGCACGTTGGCGCCATCGGCTACGGTGGCGGCCACGCCCCCATAGCCGGCGCCCGAGCCATCCACGTGGTACTGTACCGCCACCTGCATGGAGATGGTCACATTGTCCTTCGTCTTGGCATCGATGGCCAGCACTGACTGGCAGGTGCGCAGATCCATTTTGCCCACGATCTTCTCGATTACGGGGATGCGCACGTGCAGGCCCGGGTGCGAGATGCGATTGTACTTGCCCAGCCGCTCCACTACGTAGGCGCTTTGCTGGGGAACAATGTAGATGGTGGACAGAACTGCGGCAATGCAGATGATGACGATAACGAGAAAAACCATGGGCCCTCCTATGCCGGCAAGTAAAACGATACTTGCTTCAGAATAACATAGAAGGGCCCATGGGCCACGCTCGCGGGAGCGTTGAAGTTGGCTATTGCGAGGACGAATTGAACAGGTCGATTACCGTGAACTTCTCGTCTGCGGCCTCGATCAGCTCTTTGCCGCCCACCGTGCACACCATGTGCTTGTCGGTGGCGCGGGTAAGGGCGGCGCCCAGCCCTCGCACAGCTTCGGGCGTGGCGTTCAGAACCTCGTTGCGGATGCGCTCCCGCAGCTCTTTGTCCAAGTGTTGGAAGAACTGCGCGTCTTGGCGCCGCATCATCTCGCGGGGCTTCAAGGGAGTGTCGATGCCCGCTACGGTGGCGATGATGTAGCCGCTCATCTCCCCATCAGTGGGGGCGTAGTCGGAAAGCCACTCGCCAGAGCCCTCGAAGCGGGAGATGGTTTGATCGATATGCGGATCGCGGTAGGAGTAGAAGCGCATCGAGCCGGGGCGCGTCATTTGGAAGCCGGCTCCGTAGGCGCCGCCCTTCACCCGCACCTCGTTCCACAGGTAGTCGTAGCACAGGATGCGGCTCACTAGCATCCAGACGCCGGTGAAGGGGCCGTCGAACAGGCGCCGATCGTAGCCCATGGCGGTGTAGCTCACGTCGCTGGGCACGATGAAGGCTTCGTTTTTGGGAGTGGGCTTTGCGGCGATAAGGCGCGCCGCCACAGCGGAGTTGGCCAGCTTCAGGGCCGGCCCCTCGGCCCAGAATCGCTCGAAATCCTCATCGGTGCCGGTGAAGCTGACGATGCAACCGTCGCGGGTGAACAGTCTGCGGGATACTTCCTGCAGGCGCTCTGCCAGTGCCTCCTTGCGCTCGTCGAAGTGCTCGATGAGCTCTTTCAGGAAAAAGTAGAAGTCCATGCCCCCCATCTGCTCGCGTACCACGGCGGCGGGCAGGTAGTAGCTGGCCACGCGGGCCATGGCGGCGCTGTGGCCTGCATTGGTGCAGCCCTGCTCGATGGTGACCCGCTTCTGGTTCAGGATGTCCTTTATCTTCCCGTAGTCGGAGAAGTCGGTTTCCAGCAATATCTCGTCGGGTAGTGCGGCGGCGCAATCGATGTTCTCGGAAAGGCACGACACGCTTACCACGAACTTCGCCGTGTAGGAAGTGCGCTCGAGGGCGTCCTCATGCACTTCGGTGAAAAATGCAAGGTTGCCCAACCGCGATTGGGCCAGCGTGTCCAGCTCGGCGGCGCTGTGGTGCGCGGTGCCCAGCTTGCCCAGCACCATGGCCAAAATGGTGGCGTAGGGCAGTTCCTCGAAGGAGAGGCGGGAAAGGTCGAAGTACCGGTAGGCGAACACTATGCCGCGGGTGGGAATGATGTGACGCAGGCAGGGGATGGGGGTGTTCTCGGCCATGGCGCACGGCGGCTCGGCGGGCATCTCCTTTATGTCCTCCAGGGAAAGGGTGGGAAGCGTTGCCAGCGCCTCCGGCGAGTCGGGGCGGTTCTGGGCCTCCCTAAGCTCATCTTCCTGACGCTTTACTTGGGCCAGCTCGTCTTCGGTCATCTGATTGGCCATGGCTGCCAAGGCCTTTTTGAGCTTCTCGTCTTCCGGCTGATTTTGCGGCACCAGCTGTACGGTGGCCATGTGGGGGTTCTCCAGTACCAGCTCTCGCAGCAGCTGTTCGAAATAGCCCTCTTCCAGCGCCTCTTTCAGCGCGGCGAAGTCCTCATCGTACTTCAGGTAGGCCGTGGCGTCCGACTCGTCGTACAGCCAGCCGGCCATGGCCGACATCGACAGCAGCACCCCGTCAGGGTAGCCGAAGTTGCGCTCGCGCATCACGAACTCGGCGTGAGAGAGGGCCGCTCGCACCAGGTTGCGGTCCAAGCCGCCATCTGCCAAGCGCGCTGCCTCTTTCTGCACAAGGGCCATGAAGTCCTCCACGGCCACGCCTTCCCGCAGCCCTTTCAGCTGCACCACGGCGAAGGGCTGGGCCATGGAATCTGCCAAAAAGGCCATGGCGTCATCTGCCAGTTGGGCATCCAGAAGCGCTCTTTTCATAGGGCTTTCGTTGGAGCCCATGATGGCGTCCAGCAGGATGTCGCAGGCCAGCACGCGCCGGCGGTCGTGTGCGGTGCCAACCACGAATCCGGCGGCACAGGCGGCGTTCTCGGGAGCGGTGTCCATGGTCTTGCGCACTCCCAGCGTATTTACCGGCGCCTGCAGCTCAAGCGGATTGGGGGCGCCCTCCGGCTGCGCCGCGGCTGCCAGCGGAGCCAGGTAGTTGCCGTCTATGAAGGACAAGAACCGCTGCAAGTCCAAATTACCGTACAGAACGATGTAGCTGTTATCGGGACGGTAGTGGCGGCGATGATTGTCCAAAAAGCCATCGTAGGTCAGGTCCACGATGCTCTCCGGCGTTCCGCCCGACTCGAAGCGGTAGGTGGTGGCGGGAAACAGG